>JABDFS010000043.1:0-30585 GCA_013286425.1 Bacteroidota bacterium | reverse complement strand
TGGTTGCCAAACCTTGTTTTTTCTGCACTTCCTTTTAAGTTCAGGTTAATCTTTAAATGGTTATGGTTCAAGATATACTTCTGACAGCTCTGCTATAGATTATAAAAGACATGGCAGGGATGATCATTACAAACAAACAAAATCAAATTCCCTGCTTGAGTTTTATTTGAATTATACAAAAGATTTTGCTTCTATTAAAAGCCATATAGATGTACTTGCAGGTTATTCCTACAATAATTACCTAACAACAACTTATAATTATGCCGATTTAGATGCAAGGGGCGATACTATAACCAAACCTCAATACCCGTTTGATAAACCCGAGCATACTTTAATATCATTCTTTGGAAGAGCTAATTATTTCTACGACGATAAATACCTGTTAACTGCAACTATTCGCCGTGATGGTTCTTCAAGGTTTGCCCCGTCTAACCGCTGGGGTTTATTTCCATCCGTTGCATTTGCATGGAGTTTGAAAAACGAAGATTTTTTGAAGGATAACAATGTTGTTTCAAACCTTAAACTGCGTTTGGGCTATGGTGTAACGGGCCAGCAGGATGGTATCGGCAATTATGATTATTTGTCTTATTATTCTTTAAGCTCTTCAACAGCGTCTTACCAGTTTGGCGATACTTACTACCAGGGCTTCAGGCCGGGCGGATTTTATGCTAACAGGAAATGGGAACAAACAGCTACTTCAAATGTTGGTGTTGATTATGGTTTCGCGCATAACCGCATATCAGGTAGTATTGATTATTACTACAAGAAAACAACCAACCTGCTGAATAATATTCCGCAGCCTGCAGGCACTAATTTTTCAGCTTATATCGTTGCCAATGTTGGAGACATGAAAAACCAGGGTGTTGAATTTAACATCAACCTGGAACCTGTAAAAACCAAAGACCTCACCTGGGACGTAAATTTCAATTACACATATAACAAGAATACTATCACAAACCTTACTGTAGTTCCGGATGATACAACCTATATAGGTTTCCCTTCAACAAATATTGCAGGAAGCCAGGGGTATGCATTTATAAATTCAGTAAACTATAGCAAGAATACTTTCTATTTATATCACCAGGTTTATGATCAGAACGGCAATTGAAGGTTTGTTTGAAGATGTAAACCGTGATGGTATCATTAATGAAGACGATAAATACAAAGGCAAACAGGCAGACCCGAATATGTTCGTTGGTTTCTCAACAAACCTTACTTATAAAGACTGGAGCTTTGGGTTTGTTTTAAGAGGAAGTTTCAATAACTACGTTTATAATAATGTTTACAGTAATATCGGGAGGCTTAACCAGGCAATTGGCGGTCCTTTCATAAGCAATATTTCTTCCAATTATCTGACTACACAATTTAAAGGCACAACTGACCAGCAATTATTAAGTGATTATTATTTAGAGAATGCTTCGTTCTTAAAAATGGATAATTTAAACGTAGGATATAATGTTGGGCAAATACTAAAGAATAAAGCAACGCTTCAGTTAAGCGCTACTGTTCAGAATGTTTTTGTAATTACAAAATATACAGGTCTTGATCCCGAAATAAGCAACGGCGTTGATAATAATCTTTATCCAAGGCCAAGGATATATGCTTTAGGTATAAACCTTCATTTTCAATAATTCTAATTAAGATACTAATATGAAAAATAATATTTTCAAACTATTGCTGGCTTCCGGGTTATTAGCTGCTGTTATTTCCGGTTGTACAAAAAAGCTTGATTTAACACCTACCAATGATCTTACAGCAGATAAGGTGTATAGCACACCTGAAGGCTATAAAGAAGCCATTGCTAAAATTTACCTTGCCATGGCAATGCCGGGTAATGTAGGTAATAATTCTTCGGGAGGATGGGGAGGCAGCCCCGATATTCCAAAAGAAATACTTTCTGATGAGGGTAATACGGATTTCTTAAGAGGATTATGGTACCTGCAGTGCTTAAGCACAGACGAAGCAGGGTGGACATATCATAGCAATACAGACCCGCTTGATATACACCAGATGCAGTGGTCTTCTATCAATCAAACTGTTGCCGGTGCTTACTACAGGTCTTTTTTCCAGATAACTTTAATCAATGACTTTATAAGGCAGTCTTCAGATGATAATTTAGCTTCAAGGGGAATTACCGGAGCTGACGCAGATAATATTCATCATTATGTAGCAGAAGCGCGTTTCTTAAGAGCTTATCAATATTGGGTATTGATGGATCTGTTTGGCAATCCGCCATTTGTTACTGAAAACGATCCTATTGGTGTAGGCATTCCAAAACAAATAAAAAGAGCAGACCTCTTTAATTATATTGACTCTGAATTAGTGGCTATTCAGCCTGATCTTGCTGCTCCAAAACAAAATGAATATGGCAGGGTAGACCAGGCTGCTGACTGGGCTTTGCTGGCAAGAATTTACCTGAATGCTGAAGTTTACACAGGCAAGCCAAGATATACCGATGCCATTACTTATTGCAATAAAATTATACAGGCCGGTTATTCGCTGCACACGGATTATAAAGAGTTGATGCTTGCAGATAATAACCTTAATACCGACGAGTTTATCTTAACTATACCTTACGATGGTACATACACACAATCCTACGGCGGCACTACTATGCTGGCGCATGCTCCTGCCGGTGTACCAGGCAGCCTTTCAGGAACCAACGGAAGCTGGGGCTGTGCAAGAATTACGCAACAATTTGTAAGCTTATTCGCACAGGGAGACCAGCGCGGGCAGTTTTATACCGACGGGCAAAATTTGGTAATGAACAGCTTACTTGATGTATCAACAGACGGTTATTCAACAAGCAAGTTCAGGAATGTAACAAGAACAGGAGATCCGGCACCTCATGCAGATCCGCAGGGCAATTTTTCTGATATTGATTTTCCTTTATTCAGGCTTGGTGAAATTTACCTGATCTATGCCGAATCAGTATTAAGAGGTGGTGAAGGTGGCGACAAAGGAACTGCATTAGATTACATCAATAAGTTGCGGACAAGGGCTTACGGAGACAATTCAGGTAATATCAGCAGCAGTGATCTTACACTTGATTTTATTCTTAATGAAAGAGGAAGAGAATTAATGTGGGAATGCTGCCGCAGAACAGATCTTATACGCTTTAATGAATTTACAACGGGAACTTATTTGTGGGCATGGAAAGGTGGTGTACAATCAGGTACGGGTGTGGATTCAAAGTATAATCTTTACCCGATCCCATCAACAGATTTAAGTTCTAATCCTAATTTGATTCAAAACTCAGGCTATTAATTTTTCTAAAAAAAATTACTATGAATACAATAAATAAGATTGCTGTTATAAGCCTTTTGGCAGCATTCATTTTTACATCGTGCAAAAGAGATATCAGCACAATAAATTACCAGGGAGGAACTCCGCCGGTGTTAACCGCAACAGAGCTTGCCAACGTGGAGTATGCAAATGCGGATCAGACTGCGTTGATACTTAACTGGACAAATCCCAATTACCAGTTCACAACCGGCGTTAGCTCGCAGGATGTAACTTATACTATAATGATTGATACAGTAGGTTCTAATTTTTCCAAACCTTACCAGATAAGTGTAAGTAAAAATCTCACTTATTCATTCACGGTTTCGCAGATGAACGATATCATGCAAAACCAGATGAATCTGTTGCCGGCGATGGAACATATGCTTCAAATTAAAGTTGTAGCTGCATTGGTAAATGGTTCAGTTCCGCTTACATCAGATTCACTTGAATATACCGCAACTCCTTATGTTATACCTCCGAAAGTAACTCCGCCGGCATCAGGTACACTTTATATTGTTGGCAGTGCAGTAGCAGGAGGTTGGGATAATCCTATCTCAGAATCAAATGTGCCCAGCCAGCAACTTACAGAGATCAGTCCTACTGAATTTAAATTAACCACACAGCTTATTGGAGACGGTGAATATAAATTTATTGAAGACAATGGTTCATGGGATCAGCAATGGAGCGTACAAAAGGAACAGCCTTCCGGCGATCCAAGCACACTATCTGCAGACCTGTACTTTAATGGTGCAAACGTTCGTGCACCATTGATAAGTGGCACTTATATAATTGATGTGGATTTTCAAAAAGGAAAGATCACTCTGATTAAACAATAACCCCTAATTCAATAACACAATGAAAAATATTTTTAAAATATTATCCATAATGGTAAGTGCGGCGGCAATATTTGCGGCCTGTACAAAAATGGATAAACTGCCGTACTATAAAAATGGCAGTGCAGTTACTTTAAGCAGTAATGTGACGGCAATAACCCCAACAGCAGCAGATTCATCCAATACAGTTCTTACACTTACCTGGACATCGCCTAACTATGCCACTGATTCTGCACATCAGAAATTTATTGTTGAGATAGATTCTGCCGGCAGAAATTTTACCCATGCAATGTCTTTTGAAGTGGATGGGCCTTTAACCGTTTCTTTTACCGGTTCTCAGTTGAACAACATGCTGGCTGGTTTTGGTTTTGCTGCCGGCACTGCCTTTGGCATGGATATAAGGGTTACATCTTCTTACGCCAATAACAACGAGCAATATCAGTCGAATGTTATCACCGTAACAATGACGCCATACCTGGTGCCTATTACACTTACTCCATCTTCAACAAACCCAATCACTTTGTCAGTAACAAGCGGTTCAAGTGAAGCGGTATCGTTTAACTGGAATGCAAGTGCATACGGAAGCAATGAAATAGATTATGCATTACAAGTTGATACAGTTGGCGGCACTTTTGCCAATCCGCAGGTATTTAAATACGGAACTGCATTATCCGCAAGCCTTATTCAAAACGATTTGAATGTAGCAATAATTAACCTGGGTGTGCTTGGCGGAGCAACAAAAGGTATTCAATTCAGAGTGGTAAGTTACCTGGGATCGTCTTATACTAACCCATTGGTATATTCTGCCCCGGTTAATATAACTGTTACAACTTATGTTCCTGTGCCTGATAACCTCTATATTGTAGGTGATGCTACACCGG
The DNA here is from genome assembly GCA_013286425.1 of Bacteroidota bacterium. GTDB lineage: Bacteria > Bacteroidota > Bacteroidia > Chitinophagales > Chitinophagaceae > Parafilimonas. The sequence goes on along the minus strand of JABDFS010000043.1, from coordinate 25,586 downwards.
GCGGATGGAATAATCCTGTGCCGGTTCCTTCCCAGCAATTCACAAAAGTGGATGCTTATTCATTCAGCCTGATTGTAAATCTTAATGCGCCGCCTACAAGCTATTTATTCCTGCCCGTAAACGGAAGCTGGGATCATAAATATGGTGGCGCAAGTGCAACCGGCGGAACATTATTAAAAGATGGACAAGTGCCCGGTTCAAATACACCTGCACCTGCAACAGCAGGGCTTTATAAGATCACAGTTAATTTTCAAACCAACAGCTATAGCGTAACGCCGATAACAGTGCCTTCCAATTTATATATAGTAGGAGATGCAACCCAGGGAGGATGGAATAATCCTGTTCCAACACCTTCACAGCAGTTCACGCAAATAAGCCCGGGCGTTTTTGGAATGATCGCAAACCTTAATGCAGCACCTGCGAGCTATTTATTCCTTCCTGTAAATGGAGATTGGAGCCACAAGTATGGCGGTTCCAGTGCTTCCGGTGGAACATTGCTTGCAGACAATGATGTACCGGGTTCAAATACACCGGCTCCTTTAACTGCAGGCTTGTATAAGATCATTGTAAATTTTGCTTCTAACACTTATACAGTTACACCGTATACAGGAGTTCCTGTTCCGTCAAGTTTGTATATTGTAGGTGATGCAACCGCAGGCGGATGGAATAATCCTGTACCAGTACCATCACAGCAATTTACACAGATGAGTAATGGCGATTTTAAGATCACCATGCCGTTAAACGGAGGTAAATCTTATTTATTCTTACCTGTAAATGGCGACTGGACCAATAAATATGGCGGAACCAGCTCATCCGGCGGAACAATATTGTATGATAATGACGTACCGGGTTCCAACACACCTGCGCCTTCATCAGATGGCACGTATACCATAGATGTAAATTTTGTTACCGGAACCTATACCGTTCAGTAAGTATGTAAATACTCTTAGCAAGTTTTAATATAAAACGGCTGCCATAACGGTAGCCGTTTTTTTATTGGTGCCTAAAGCATAAGTTGGCAAACATGAAGGATGAGTTAGAAAACATGAGGATCAAGTATGCAAACATGGAAGCTGAGTTAGTAAACATGAGGTTCATGTATACTAACATGAAACACGAATTAGTAAACTTCCGGGAGAATATTATAAGAATGAGGTTTGAAATGGTAATATTGGGTTTTGGGCAGGTTTATGTAGAGTAGATTCTTTCAATTACAATGCAAAATGTATAATGCCTATACCTGAATTTATTTGGAACTGTGTTTAATAACATAAATATTTGCGCTTCCAGATTTTCAACTATGCTTAAACTTTACAGACGACTACAACTGGTACTATTTTGTCTTTGCATTTTTATTAAACTTAATTCCCAAACTGCTGCCAATAATAGTGACATACTTTATTGGTCTCAAAATCATCCCCTGGCTTTTGAGAATTTTAAAGGAAAACCAACACAAAGCGACACAACTTTACGTGAAGCATCTCCCAAAATGTTGACACATAAACTTGGAGCCATTATTAAAAGTATTGACGTGCATCTTTTAACTGAACACAATAAAACGACGTTTACGATTCAGGCGGGAATGGAGCAGAGTTTATCGTGGATTAAAGATGATGGCGACACTGCAGAACTAAAGCATGAGCAAGGTCATTTTGATATTTGTGAGATATATGCACGTATTTTAAGGCGTGATATAAAAAATGCAAAAACACTTTCAGAGGCGAAAGAAATTTATGAAAAGACTACAGCCGACGAAGAAGCAGAGCAAGATAATTACGATAAAGAAAATACTTACCAGGCAGGCGGAATCATAGACGTTTGGAAAGAAAAAATTTCTAATCGTTTAAAAGAACTTGAAGCTTATAAAGACCCGATTGTAACATTATTCATTGACAAATAATAATTCTGAAGCTTTGTGATTTTTTCCGCCGCTGCTGGTGTTCTTCACCTGCAGCTTTCTTCTTAAAGTAAAAACATAGTTTGAATTAAATCATCCCTTTGCCTGTGGGCTTCCGAATACCTGTTTCAGCAAATCGGTAACACGCGCTGCAGGGTCTTTTCTTATCTTCTGTTCTTCCAGGCCTACTTCATAAAAAATACCATCAATTGCTTTCTGTGTTACATAAGCCGTAATATCTGTGGGTACTTTTTTAGTGGCGAATTTATTATAGGTAGTAAACACATCACTCCAGTATTTGGTGGCATCTGTTTTGTCCAGCGATTTAGCAATCACCGGGCTAAATGCAGCCGTTAATGCGCTGGTTGTTTTTTGTTTGAAATAATCAGTGGCAGCAAAATCGCCGCCGCGTAAAATACCCAACGCATCACTTATCGTCATTTGTTTTATAGCATCTGTAAAAATGGGAGTAGCTGATTTAGCCGCATCTTCCGCAGCACGGTTTAATGAAAGCACCGCCTGGTCAACCAAATTACCTAAACCAAACTGGCGTAATGTTTTTTCAATATCAGTTGCTTCAGGCGGCATTAAAATTTTTACAGCAGCATCGGCAAAGAATCCATCCACTGCACTTAAGCGATCAGTACCGTTTTGTGTGCCGATGGTAAGCGCCTGTTTTAAACCGGCAATTATTTGCGATTCTGAAAGTGAACCGGAAGCTGAAGGAAACGAACTGCTTACCTGCTGCAAAGTAGTGCAGCCAAAAAAAGATATTGAAAGCAAAAACAGCAATAATTTTTTCATGCACATATTTTTAGAAGATGTTATTAAAACATTTAAAAATAGTGCCAGTTTAAAATTTATTGCCTTGGCAATGTAAATCCAATGGTGGTTCCAATATCGGGTTTGCTGCGCACATGCATGCTTTGTCCATGCGCTTCAATAATGTGTTTACAGATAGAAAGCCCCAAACCGGTGCCGCCTGTATTGCGACTGCGGCCAACATCCGTTCTGTAAAAGCGTTCAAATATTCGGGGCAAATGTTCCTCTGCAATGCCAATACCGTTATCAGACATTTCTATCAATACATGCTTTTCATCAGTATTGTAAATGCCGGCTGTAACATGGCCATCATGCCGGCCATATTTAATAGCATTATCAACAAGGTTTATTAAAACGCGTGATATCTTTTCTTTATCTGCAAAAACTTCAACCGATTGTTCGCAGCCTTTTTTTATACTGCAATGAATATTTTTCAACTTCGCTTTTTCTGATAAAGTTTCAAATACTTCGCGGATCACTTCCTGTATAACAAACTTCTTTTTATGCATTGTTTGTTCTCCGCTTTCGAGCCTTGTTATTTCATCAAGATCATTTACAAGGTCAACCATGCGGGTAACATTGCGCGAAGTATTTTCCAAAAACTTTTTAGAAATATTAGGATTCTCCAGAGCGCCACTCAACAAAGTATCTATATAACCCTGTATGGCAAAAATGGGTGTTTTTATTTCGTGAGAAAGATTTTGCAGAAACTCGCGGCGGTAGCGTTCATTGTTTTTAAGATCATCAATTACTGCTATTTGCTGTTCAGCCCAGCGTTCAACATCTTCATTCACATCTTCAATACTCTTTGCAGGCAGAATGTATTTATAATAAACTTCTTCGCGTTTGGTGGCTTTGGTTTGATAAATGTATTTATAGATGACTTTTATTTTCCTGTAAATAAATTCATTCAACACAAAACGTATAAGCAAAAAAGAAAACAGCAGTATAACAGCAAATGCTATTAATGCATCAAGCCATTGAAAGCTGATGAAGTAAAAGCCAATACCAACAGGAACAGCTATGCATAATGCTGTAAATACCGACAGGTTACCCGGCGAAAGATTTTTTGTTTTGAACATTCAACATCGTTATCGGTAGCAAATTTATAAATGAAATAAGCGGTTTTGATAAAAGCTTTATTTCAGGCCTGGGTTAAGGCAACATCCGGTTCGTAATCAAATTTATATCCTACACCTTTAATGGTACTGATGCAGTTTACGCCTAATTTCTGCCGTATTTTACGAATATGTACATCAATAGTACGGTCGCCAACGATCACTTCATTTCCCCATACCTGTTCCAGAATTTCATTGCGCAAAAACACTCTTCCCGGTTTGGTTGCCAACAGGTGCAGCAATTCAAATTCTTTTTTGGCCAGCATAATAGAATGGCCGTTTATCATTACAGTATATTTAGATGCATCAATAGTAACGTTGCCTATAGATATGATCTCATTATCTTCTTTTTGTGTTCTTCTGAACAACGCATTTACACGGCTTATTAAAACTTTCGGACTTATAGGCTTTGTAATAAAATCATCTGCACCTGAATCAAGACCTTTTATGTGCGATGTTTCATCGCTTAATGCTGTAAGCAAAATAATAAGTGCGTCTTTAAATTTTGGCTGTGAACGCAGTATCTTACATACTTCCACACCGTTCTTAAAAGGCATTAAAATATCAAGAATAAACAGGTTGGGATTTACGAGCTTCGCTTTTTCCAATGCATCATTTCCATCTTTTGCTGTGTAAACCGTATAACCCTCTCTTGTAAGATTGTAAGAAATTATTTCAAGAATATCCGGTTCATCATCAGCAATAAGAATAGTCTTTTCGTGGAGGTTCATTAACGTAAAGTTTACACAAAAATAATCTGCCCGCCTGCAATAGCCTATATTACTACATATTATCTTATTGTTAAGGGAAGTGGCATAATATTAGTCATAAATTTGCCTCGGTATTTCTGTCAGGCTAACCATACTGTTTAAACTGAAATTGTGTTATTATACAAGTAGCTATACATGAAAAAAATTTATTTGGTTATAGGTTTTGTTTTTGGAATCATAGGTTTTACTACTGCTCAATCTTCTACCAAAACAGACGTTCCGCTGGTGCGCCAGTTTTTTCATGAAAAAATTGACAGCTCTCAAAAACTGATCGATAAATGGGATGGCACTCCTGATAATATGTTCAGGCCTTCTGATAACGATGAGCTTAATGACCGTATAAATGATGCACTGAATAACCAGGTTAACCAATTGCAGGATTATATTGAACAAAGCAAATTATCAGATAACAATGATAAGATTCGTTACCTGCGTGGACTTAATGAAAGCCTGCAAAGATTTCTGCTTGGATATAAATATCAAAAAATAAAATCATCAACTTTAATTGAATTGATTGCAGGTTTTAAGCAATGTATGTTGCTGGATGAAAAGAAGGAATCAATATTTCCTGAGATACAAAAACATTCTTTTGATGCGGCTGATATTTTGGTGAACTGTTACGGTTTTAATGACAATGAAGGCATAGATGAAAGCAAAGATTATTTATTGCTGAAAGATTGCACTGATCATCCTGAACGTATGATGCAGGTGTTGAGTTTGCATCCTGATCTTTCTTATGCTGATAGTTTGATCGTAGTGGCAGCGCACAAACGCCCCGATGATTTGTATACATATGCTGCTGCCTCAAACAAACTGGCAGAACGCATTGCAAATAACCCCGACAGTCTTGTGCAGGTGATTGCGCACATATCAAAAATGAGCCAGGGAAGACTGTATTTTCCTTTTTTGGATAATCTTATGTTGCACAAAATAAGTTTTGAAGAAATTGAAAGTGCATTAAAGAATGATGACAAATATTATTCATTGCTTGTAAAAACAGAGATTGATTATGCAGATCGTGTGCGCAGGCGCGATACACCGCTTTCGATGCAGGCAATGCAGACAAAACTTGCTGATAAAGCAAAAGAAGTGTATGTAAATGTTATTAATGGTTTGCATGAGTCGCCCGATGCTGTGCGCTTTAAAAAGATTGAGAACCTTTCGCCGGAAGAATTATATTATCTCGCAGTAATGACGGAAGATGAAATTTATACAAGCAGTTATACGCATGGCGTTTATCCGTTTATCTGGAAAAAAATGAAAACAACAAAAGGCGCCGACAGTCTTTTATTGAGTGTGAAGTTTGATCATTTTAGAAAGTGGATAAAAATGGCTGCAAATTATAATACGCTTGATGATTTTTTAAAGCGGATGGATAAAGGCAATGCACAGCTTTTAATGAAAGCGTTTGTAAACGGACTTGAAAGATCATCAACGCTGGAAGATGCTGTTGATGTTGCTGATTCTTATGCAAGCATAACTGATAAAGACATTCATGATCTTATTTTAAACCAGGTTCAGTCTAATCTTAAACAGGCGCAACAGTCCGGCAATAAAAAAGCGGCTGATATTTATACCATACTCAACACATTGTTTTTATCAATCGATAGTACAAATCATATTGATGTAGCTAAAACGCTGGGCATTCCGCCGGTATATTTTATGCCTAATAAATCAATGCGAAATGACAGCAGCAAAATAATTGTTCAGCAATTTTTTTATGGCGATAAAACAGGCAAAACAGATTTTATTAATTTTCTCGGAAGTTTCAGTAATGCAAACTGGAAAATAACTTCTGCTGAAAAATGGGTGTTGGTTTCATCCACAAAAGGGGTTCCTGTAAAAATTTATTCCAACAGGCCGCTTGATGAAGAAAAAGATCTTGATGCAGAAGCACAGGCTGCATTGTGCGATTATCTAAGCAGCAACGATCTTGATCCCACAATGGTTATTCATCGCGGGCATAGTTACTATCTTAATTCAACATTGGAACAGCTTGACAATTCTGCGCAACTCGTTCTGTTAGGCAGTTGCGGCGGTTATCAAAGTTTGAATAAAGTGTTGAGTATTTGTCCAACAGCACAGATCATTTCTTCAAGGCAAACCGGCAGCGGTACTATTAATGGCCCGATGATCAATATTATTCTTGAGCAATTAAGGCAAGGGAAAGATCTTGACTGGCCTATACTTTGGAAAACGATCGGCAGGGTTGTTTCCAATCATGAATATTTTGATGACTATGTTCCGCCGTACAAAAATCTCGGCGCAGTATTCATCATGGCATATAAAAAAGAACAGATGAATGAAGATGAATAATTTTTTGGCGACCAGCCAATGAACTTAGATGTTTTACGGTTGTGTCACTCCCTTCTACTGCATAACTTATGGCATCTTTCTTTTCAATTTCAAATCAGCAAAACAATAGCATAAATTATAATGACATTAAGACAAAGAGTTCTGAAATTTTTTTATCCACTGATCATTAAAGCGAACAAAAAGAATAATATGAATACAAAAGTTTTAAAGAATAGCAACAACGTAAAACCCAATACTTCGGTATACAATATTCCTTTTGAATTGAACAATGGCAAAACAGAAACATTGTCTGCCTATAAAAACAAAAAAATACTCATCATAAATACTGCATCCAATTGCGGTTATACAAATCAATATGAAGGTTTGGAAAAATTGTTTGAACAATATTCAGATACAGTTGAGCTGATTGCATTTCCATCCAACAATTTTAAGGAACAGGAAAAAGGCAGCGATGATGAAATAGCACAATTCTGCCAGGTGAACTATGGTGTTACATTTCCACTTGCAAAAAAATCTGTTGTTATAAAAGAAACCAATCAGAATAAAATATTTGAATGGCTTAGTAACAAAGATGAAAATGGTTGGTTAGAACAACAGCCAACATGGAATTTTTGTAAGTACCTTATTAATGAAGAAGGCATTCTCACACATTTTTTTGAAGCGGCAATTGAACCTTTAGGTGAAGAAATGATGGCTGCTATTAAATCTTAATGCATTGCTTATTTTTGATTGTATAAAAGCGGTTGCATGAATGAAAAATTAAATCGCCCTGTTCGTGTACTGGTTGCAAAGGTTGGATTGGATGGCCACGACCGTGGCGCAAAAGTTATTGCAACTGCTTTACGCGATGCAGGTATGGAAGTTATTTATACAGGCTTGCGCCAAACGCCTGAAATGGTTGTAAACACTGCATTGCAGGAAGATGTGGATGCAATTGGCATAAGCATTTTAAGCGGCGCACACATGACGGTTTTTCCAAAGATCATCCGATTGATGAAAGAAAAAGAAATGGATGATGTATTAATAACCGGCGGGGGAATTATACCTGAAGATGACATGAAAGAATTGAATACAATGGGTGTTGGAAAATTGTTCGCACCCGGTGCAAACACAAAAGACATCGCCGGCTATATTAAGGATTGGGTAAAAGAACATAGAAGTTTTTAAATTTGTATATGGCTGAAAGAAAAATAAAATTTTTTAAAACGTTTGAAGAGCAGGAAGAATATCATTTGGATTGGATGAGAAACAGTACTCCGAAAGAACGTTTTATCGCTTTATACAAAATGCAACAATTTACTAATGCATTACATAAACAGCGATCTGATAAAAGAACTATAATTATTCATCATGGATATTCTAGACCATGAGTTTTTACTCTTTCTTTCATGTGCTTCAAAAAATAATTTAAAATATTTGCTTGTTGGTGGTTATGCAGTAAACTATCATGGCTATAACAGGAATACAAGAGACCTGGATGTTTGGCTTGAGCCAACCAATGAAAATCGTAGCGCTTTTATTCAAACTTTACTTTGCATGAATTATTCTGAACAGGAGGTTGCACCAATTTATAATGAGAATTTTACCCAATTATTCAAAATCACTCTTGGTTCGTATTATGCACCAATAGATGTTCTTACTTTCTTTGATGCACCAGTTTCTTTTAATGAAGCATATTCCAATAAAGAAGTTTATTATATAGAAAAAGAAATTCCTGTAAACTTTGTATCGTATAACGTCTTGATTGATATGAAGCTAAAATCAAAACGCGACAAAGATTTATGGGATGTTGCGCAATTAGATAAACTTCGAAATCCAAAAAATAAGAAATGAGTTATCAAACATTACTTACATCGTTAGAAAATAATATCTATACGATCACTATCAATCGTCCTGAAAAATTAAATGCGCTGAACAAGACTGTTATTGAAGAATTAAGTGAAGCGATTGATGAAGTGTATAATAACCCTGAAATAAAATCAGCTATTATAACAGGAGCAGGAGAGAAGAGTTTTGTTGCCGGTGCAGACATAAGTGAATTCCTGCAGCTTGATGCCACATCAGGCGAAGCGCTAGCAAGAAAAGGGAATATAAAAGTGTTTGATAAAATTGAAAACTCATCCAAGCCAATTGTAGCTGCTGTTAATGGTTTTGCATTGGGTGGCGGTTGCGAGTTGGCATTGGCTTGTCATTTTATTATTGCAAGCGAGAATGCAAAGTTTGGTCAGCCCGAAGTAAATCTTGGATTGATTCCCGGTTATGGAGGCACGCAGCGTTTAACCCAATTAGTTGGTAAGAATCGTGCAATGCAATTAATTATGACTGGAGAAATATTCTCCGCTGTTGATGCCATACAATTTGGAATGGTAAATAAAGTTGTTGCACAAAATGAATTGCTGAATGAAGTAAAAAAGATCTTAAATGTTATTCATACAAAAGCGCCTTTAGCTATTTCAAAAGTAATAGAAGCGATCAACAATTTTGATCATACACAACAAGGCTACGATTTTGAGATACAAAAATTCGGCGAATGCTTTTCAACCGAAGATGCAAAAGAAGGCGCTGCGGCATTTATTGAAAAACGTAAAGCAAATTTTAAAGGGAAATAAACTATTATTTATACACCGGAGCTTTCAATACAACTGTATCATCAGGAAACAAAGGCACATTATATCCGCCTGAATCAATCAGCACTTTTGGAAAATCTTTTTGCAGTTGCGGCCAATCTTCTTTTTTGATTTTTGTTTGATACACATAAACAGATTGCAATTGCTTCAAACCTTTTAATGCTTCCAATCCTTCCGCTGTAATATTTGTACCAACAAGATTTAATGATTGCAGTTGCTGCAATGAAGAAAGTTGTTGCAAACCCTTATCAGTAATTAAAGTATTGTCGAGTTGTAAAAAAATAAGATTGGTGCATTGAGCAATATATTGCAAAGCACTACCTGTAATTTTTGTGTCGCCACATTTCAACCAAACCAATTGTTTTTTTATTAACAATAACAGGGCGAAATCTTTATCTGTAATATTCGTCGCCGTAACAAAATTTACGCTTAAATAATTGCTGTTTTGTGCAACAGGCAACACAACAACACCTTTATCTTTTAATTGCTGAACAGCTTTATCATCTGCTTTGTCAACACCTGATGCAGGAATGTTGGGCGGTAATTTTTTTTCTGCATGGTCTGCCTGCAGTGATAATAAAAAACCATGAATAGGTTCAGGCTGCGGCAGGTCTTTCACTTTGTGCGCTGTATCTGTTCCGTTTTCTATCCACCAATGCAACAAAGCAATTTGCTCATCACTTGGTTGCGGTTTATCTCTTGGCGGCATGTGTTTATCATTTTCATCCGGCAATAATAATCTTTGTATCAGATCACTTTTATCAGGGTTATTCGGCTCAATAACTTTTCCATCTTTTCCACCTTTCATTATCATATCATATTCATCCAAACGCAAACCGCCTTTTTGTTTTTTTGAACTATGACAAGAATAACAATTTGTTTGAAATATCGGATTGATAACACTATCGTACACTTTTGCTTCTTCAACATTTGCAAGTGGTTTAATTTTTATCGTGTCATTATTATGCGACGAAAAAGAAAGATAATCACTGCCATGTGTTAATGAGCCACCTAAATGCCCGGTTACAAAAATCAATATCAGCAAAACAACTGCAAGTATTTTATAAGTGACGTCAAATTCCTTTCTTGCAAGCTTCATGTATAACAACATAGATGCAACAGCAACGCCAATGCCCATCCACATGTGCCAGATCACCAATGGCTTTTCATACTTGTCCTGTGTTGAAAGAATGTAACCTGTTATGCAGGAAATCAGCGCAGAGAAAACGCCAATAAGCAAAACAATTTTTATAACCTCGTAAGAAACTTTATACTTTTCTTTTTTTGAAAGCCATATCAAAAACAAAGCAATCAGTAAAATACCGATCGGTAAATGAACAAGTGCAGGATGTAAGTGGCCAATAAATTCAGACATAAAGAAAGCGGTGAGCTATTAGCTTTGAGCTGCGGGCAAGTTAATTAAGTTGAAAGTTTATTAGCAAAAGCAATGAGCATTTTTATTCTTTGAATTTTTATTCCTGGCTCATAGCTCACACCTCAAACCTCGCAACTTATTGATATCTTTTCCTCAACGTATCCTTCATAAAAACATTAATCGCCCATTGATCAGCTAATGGTTGTTGCGTATATGGCAATGTAGGCATATATGTTGGCGGACCAAACTCCGTTAAAATTGTTTGCACGTCTCCTTTTTCTTTTTTCATGGCAATCACTTTGTCCCACCATGCAAAATGCGCATCCATTGCAGGCTTCCATTCAGGCGCACGCGGATCATTAACCTGCGGGCCTTCCTGGTGGCCAATACGCGCATGAATATGATCAACACGTTGTAAAGTAAGATCAACTGTTTCGGGCTGATCTTCCAACAATGTTTCACTTACATTGCACCAATGCGATACATCAAATGTTACACGCAGTTCAGGAATGGTTTCAATATAATGCCTCGCAACAGATGACGAATACAACAATCTTGAACGATGTGTTTCATGACAGATTTTAATGCCTGTCGCTTTTGCCAGTTGTGTTGTATGATCAATAAATGATTTACCCTGATCATAAGAAAAATAATCCCTGCCCGAATGGCAATTAATGTATAATGGTCTTTGAACAGTGTTGTTTGCGGCGGCATCAATCATGTTCGTGAATGTTTTAAAATGATCATTGTAATTGCTTTCATGACCTGCCGTAAGAAAGCCAACTTCCAACTCATATTTTTTTAATGCAGCAAACAATTCATCCTGGTCTTTTTTTTCTGTCGGCCACCAAATTTCAATGCCATCATAATTATCTTTTTTCACTTTGGCACAGTACTCATCAATCGTCCCATCAAAGCCCCAGTTGGTGGCAAGAATTTTTAATTGAAATCCTGATTTCATATTTGTAATTGATTGTGGTTTTGAAAAACTTTCTAAAGATGCAAGCATCAATGCGGTGGTAGCAGATGCAGTGGTTTGAATAAAATGCCTTCGTTTCAATCGTTATTATTTTCGGTGAAAGATAAAAAATAATTTGGGGCTGTCATCACCCATTTATATCTCAACTTCAGTCCGGGCTTTGCGTTTCTACTCCGCCACAAAGCCAATGCACATAATCTTCAGCGGGGTATTCACTTCAATCCCGCAGCCCATCAGTATTTGAATATCTATTAAGCTAAAACAAAGAAAGTAACAACACAATCAATCCCAATTAAACTCAACAACATTATTATCAAGTTTCCATTTTGATGGAAAAGGATTATCCAACCAATCTAATGGTTCTCCAATTGGTTGGTCTTTCGACGCATCAGCAAAACATTGCTTGATAAAATCTTTTTGCTCTGAACCAACAGCTTCAGGCTGCGCTGATATAAATAAAGGTGCACTACTTTGTGCAAGCAACTGCATCCATTGCTTATTTTTCTCCCACGGAACAGCAGTTGTTAAGCCAACACAATCGCCATCAACTTCATAAAAATTTTTATGCTGCACCATTCGGAAACCTAATGTATCCACACCCATTTTTTTTGTGCGTGCCCACTCTTTTCCGCTTGTATCATCGCCAATACGGTTCAACTCAAATATGCCTGCAGATAAATGGCTTACTGTATTGCAACCAATCACATACATATCACCGGCCGCATCGCGTATTGACCTGTACAAATACAAAATAATCTCTGCATTTGTTTTGGAGTTATCGTTGAATTGCCATCCAGGTACAGCCATTGTATCAGTCATTTCAAAACCCCAACGGCCGAAAATGTCATAGCTGGTATAATCATGTTTCACCAATTCATAATTCCACTGTTTGTATGTTTGAATAATATTTTTTATACGCTTAATATTTTCTTCTATCGTTGGATCTAATATCGGTGTCTTTGGATCATTACGGTTAGCAATGGCAGGCGCAAGTAAATTTTTTTTATCATCATGATGCGCGCATAAAGGCCTTGTCCAAATGCCGGGCCGCATTCCAAGTTTAGTAATCTTGTCTGCAAGTTTTTGCATGTCGACAAACTTATCATTCGGCTTTGAAAAATCATCACTCCAGCAACAATCATCAGCCATCAAAGGAGATTTTATAGCCCATCCTGCATCAATAACAGAAAAAGGTTTGTTGTTGTTATTGGTAGCCAACGGAGCAAGCAATGCTGTATGTTGTAATATTAAATCAGCAGAATTATTGCCGTAAGCAAAATACCAATCGTTGATGCCATAAACAGGTTGCTTAACTGTTTTTGGTTTATCACACATTTGGTTGCAAAAGCGGCGGACTGTTGCAAAGGCGTTTTCTTTGTTATCATTTTTTGTGGTAACAATATCTGCAGCATGAAACATTCTCGTACCAAGAGAAACACCGTTGCCTCCGTTGCGTGTATCAAGATTCAACTCTAAATTATTTTCCGCAACACGCCAATAACAAAAAGCGCTGCAACCTGTTTTCACGCCAAAGCATGTTGTATTGTTATTATTATTTTCAACACAATACCACGGCAATTTTTTTGTTACACTGATGGGTTGAAAATTTACATCGCCATAAGTTCTTTCCCATGCATCGCCTAAAATTTTTCCTTCTTTTGGTGTTGTGTACGTCCATGAAAGCTGTACTTCTTTTACCGGCAATGTTGGAGATTGAATAAATACTGTTACTGAATCTTTGTTGTTTTTCAGCTTAACAATTATATCACGATAATACCAGGTTGTTTTGTCTGCCGATTGCATCGGAACATAATCATTGCCTGATAAAATTTTTACAGCATCAGGCATTTGAATAGTTGTTACACTTAAGCCTTCAGCCTTTATATAATTGCTTACAATCAACGATGCCATTGATGCACCGGTTAGTTTGACAAAGTTTCTGCGATTCAATTGATGATGTTTGTTTCAAAAATAAGTAGAATGGTTGTATCATTTATAAAGCATCAATACCAAAACTGTAACTTGCCTGGGCAGATAAATTACAATGCCTTACAATGATGGAGTTTCAAAAGCTGGAGCCTGATAAAAAAATAGCACTTATTGTAAAGAACCTGCTGGTGTTTGAAAACGCTGATGAAGATGAAACTATTTTGCCATTTTATGCAGATGGTTATCCCGGTATTACATACCAGCAAACACGGAACGGAATGTTGGTGCAGCCTCAAAATAAACTGATGCCAGCTTTATTTTGTCGGTTTTCTTCTATTTCTCCGCTTTATGTCAGTCTAGTTTTGTGTTACAATTTCAAATATGGAAAGTTTGGAAAAACACAAAAAACTAAATGTTATGCTTATCATCACAATCGTATTAACCGGGTTAGTTGCTGGTTTGTTATATGCATACGCTTGTTCGGTGAATCCAGGTTTACATAAGCTGGGCAACAAAGAATATTTAAGTGCTATGCAATCAATAAACATTGCAATCCAAAACCCGGTATTTTTTATTTCGTTTATGGGTTCGCTCGTTGCGTTTGCCATCACTTTATTTCAATTACGCGGTCAGCAAACTGGAGCATTTTATTATGTGTTAATTGCAATGTTAGTATACGTGATTGGTGTATTTGGAGTGACCATGTTTGCAAACGTGCCTTTAAATAATCAATTGGCAAACTTTAATATTTCAACTGCATCCCGAAATGATCTGTCAAACATGCGGATCATTTTTGAGAAGCCATGGAATTCATTTCATATTGTGCGCACCATTGCATCAATCACATCTTTTGCGTTAAACATTGTGGCATTAACCAAACTAAAATAACAACAATGAAAACGTTTAAAATATGCCTGCTTTATCTTTTGCCATTAATGTCTTTTTCAACTAACAGTGCAGATAAATCAAATGGTGAAACCATTTATACAACGGGCAAAAATTTACAGGGAGAGAAAATGCTTGATAAATCTGCGTCGCGCATAAAAATTGTTCACAATTGTAAAACCTGCCATGGCGTTAAAGGCGATAGAATGGATGATGTATCTATTAAATTCAGTGATCTTTCAGATCCTTCAAAACATCGTATTCCTTACAATGACAGTTTGTTTTTTCGTTTTTTAGACGAAGATCTTTTTAGTGACGGTACTAAGGCAAATATTGGTGTTATCTGGAAGATCTCTGATAGCGATAAGAAAGATCTTTTGGAATATTTAAAAAGTTTGTGATAAAATAATGATTGATTTATCCTTTTCAATCATGGATATTAATATCAAAATAATCACAACTCATATTAATTTTTTGATCATCAAAGTTGTGATTATTCGAATATTAAAATGATAACAATTTTTATGAAATATAGTAGCAAGTCAGGTAATTAGTCTTTAATGATTTTTATAGAATACCTGCTATCATGACTAATCAATTCTGCATTATATATTCCTGATATAAACCTGCTGACATCTATATCTTTTGAATTAATGTTTGCACTTAGTTGCTGCGAGAATATCTTTTCACCATTCATATTGTAAATAACCAACGTTGATGTTTTGTTACTAAAAGGAATAGTGAAATGAATAATATTTGTCGCAGGATCAGGTGAGGCAGTAAATAATTTTTCTTTTGAGTATTCAGTTGTTGATATATCAGAAAAAGCAGAATTCGATAATGTATTATCGCCACAAATAACAGTGGTTTTATAAACAGTATTTGTAAACGTAACAGAACTATTTGAAACAATGCCGCCGGAAACGAAATTTATATCTGATGCAGGTGTTGCAATAATTTCTGAAGGAATTAAATTTAAACTGCGGGGATTTGTGATGAGACATGAAGTATTTGTTGCAGGATTGGTTTTTGGCGCAAATAAATTATACGAGTTATTGTGTCTTTTTGAAATTGTTGAGCCAGAAAAAACCATTCCATTACCTGTTGTATCAATTCCTTGAATGTCAATAACCGATCCCTTAACTACATCATCATATACAATATATCCATTAGTAATTCTTGATACAAACACTTTGGTTGGATTTGCATATGACTCACTAATAATTAAGTCATTTTTTCCAACCGGAGTATAGGTAAATGCTGTTGCGTTTACATCGTTTGTATGGTAGAGAATATCTCCGTCTAATTCTTTTGTTGTTGTGTTGTATTTGTATACACACATATTCGAAGTTCCTCCATAACCATTAAAAGCATAACAATACAATGAAACCTGTTTATCGATTACGTTTATTTCCCATGCTGCCAATGAATTTACAAGAACTCCTGTATTCGGTATTGTGGCATATATCGAGTAAGTATTTTGTGAAATGATAGTTCCACTATTTACATTTAACTCAGCTAATATTAAATTATAATGGCTATCAATTCCTTCATTGATTCCAATAATTAAATTGCCATTTGGCAACTGACTTATAGAGTATGGCTGATCTGGTGCGTTATATTGAGAAATCTCAGACCATACTTTATTACCTGAAGCGTTTAGAACTATAATAAAACAATTTGGACTTCCCTGCCACTGATCGGTTGCGGCTATTGCAATATTCCCTGTTGTAGTTTCAACAACGTCATAACAAATTTCACCGGCAGAAGTATTGTTTGTTATTGAAGACCATATAATATTTCCATTCGAGCTATTTATTCTGCAAATAAATCCTCTTGGAACTCCGCCTTGAGTTAATACTCCAACAGCTACATAATCTCCGTTTTTGCACACGATAACTTTATAAATAAAATCATCCCCGGAATTACTAATAACTTTTTGCCAGGCTATGTTTTTGTTTTTGTCAAGCTTTACAAGATACCAGTCGCGATCATTTGTTTTGGCAGAATCATACACATAACCTGCATTGATTGTGCCGCTGTCGTTGGGATCGTACTTCACTGAGTTGAATACTGATGTAGTATGTGCCCCTCCAATACTTTGTTGGAAGGTTTGACTTTGTGCACTAAAAGCAATTATTGACAGTGCAATGAAAAGGTAAAGTTGTTTCATTCTGAATAAGTTTTGATTGATTGAGGTTGCAAAGGTTATTGTGAAGTGGTTTGAGATTAAAGCTAATAAATAAAATATCTTATGAGAAAAATATTAATATTATTTATTTTTTATTCCGGAAAGCTCTTGATTTGTTTTTATTCAGGTATTAATAAACGTCTTCAATCGTCATTCCACGAAAGTGGAAATCTCATAATTAAGCTTTTGTTCAAAGGTTCGATAATGAGATGTCCAATCAAGTTGGACAGGACGTGCGAGTGGTCGTGTTTCGTTCTTGCTTTGTTTAAAATAAAAACTGTCTTGCTTGCGGCTCAAAGCTCAAAACTCGCAGCTATTCTTAAGCTACAATCTCCTGTATAACTTTTCCCGAAACATCAGTTAACCTAAACGGTCTTCCCTGGAATTGATACGTAAATTTTTCGTGGTTGAATCCGAGCTGATTTAATATAGTTGCCTGTATATCGAACGCAGTTACTTTGCCACTTACAGGGTAATAACCGATCTCATCCGTTTCACCATATACCACCCCTTTTTTAATGCCACCACCTGCCATCCAGATAGTGAATGCATCCACATGATGATCTCTTCCTTTGAACGGATTTTGTTTGCCTTCACGGTTTTCCATCATCGGTGTTCTGCCAAATTCTCCGCCCCAGATAACCAATGTATCTTCTAACAATCCGCGTTGTTTCAGATCAAGTATCAATGCAGTGATGCATTTATCAACCTGCCTGCATTTATTGATGAAGCCAATATCAATTGCAAGGTTTGCATCAGTGCCATGACTATCCCAACCCCAATCAAATAACTGAACAAAACGCACACCTTTTTCAACAAGTTTACGCGCAAGCAAAATGTTATTGGCAAAACAAGCTTCGCCGGGTTTAGTGCCATACATCTCATGAATGTATTGCGGTTCATCATTTATGTTCATCACATCAGGTGCAGCGATCTGCATACGATAAGCCATCTCGTATTGCGATATGCGCGAAAGAATTTCAGGGTCGTTATATTCTTTGTATTCTTCTTCATTCACTTTATTAATGGCATCAATAGAAGCTTTACGCAGATCGCGGTTCATGCCATCAGGATCTTTAATAAACAACACCGGATCGCCAACACTTCTGCATTGCACACCCTGGTAAACACTCGGCAAAAATCCGCTGCCCCAAACACTTTTACCTGCATCAGGAAATTTACCACCACTCGTTAACACAACAAAGCCCGGCAGGTTTTGATTCTCTGTTCCCAAACCATACGTTACCCAACTGCCAATACTTGGCCTGCCTAATCTTGGAGAACCTGTATGCACCAATAATTGTGCAGGTGCATGATTGAACTGATCTGTTGTACATGCTTTCAAAAAACTTAATTCATCAACAATGGATGCAAGATGCGGCATGTGATCACTAACCCATGCACCGCTTTGTCCGTACTGCGCAAACTTTGCCTGCGGCCCCAACATTTTTGGAATGCCACGTATGAATGCAAAACGCTTTCCTTCAACTAAACTTGGCGGACATAATTGTCCATCCAGTTTCATCAACTCTGGTTTGTAATCAAACAACTCCAATTGCGACGGTGCACCTGCCATGTGTAAATAAATTACATTCTTTGCGCGTGCAGGAAACATCGGCAATTTTGGTGCAAGCGGATGTGCAGGATCAAAAGCAATATTATAACTGTTATTAATTGATGAACCGCATGCCTGCAATAAAGAACCTAATGCCAATCCGCCAAAACCCATCGCACATTCTTTTAAGAAATGACGGCGCGTGTGTTGCCGCCATTGCGCTTCATTGGCTTCGTCGATTAATTGTTGAGTATGGAGTTCTTTTTGTGTCATTTATTTTAGTGACAAGCTTTTGTATTTTATGGCATCTTAGTGTAGCCTGTCCCGCACCCGATGCGGGATCGCAACACTTGTACTGTTGATTCGTTATTCATCTTTATCTTCTGCTTACAATCGTTGCTACTAAGGTAAACAATAAAATTTTTAAGAATGAACTCAATACTTAACCAATATCAAACCTTGCAATCTTATCATCTTTTAAAGTGAAAAAATGATAAACAATTTCATCAGATAAAAGATTGCCATTTATATCATGAACAACCTGGTGTACTTTAATTTTTACGATATTGTTTTCTTCATCAATTTCCAGCGGTGTAACATTTGAACTTACTAACACAAATTGCCTTATCCAATATTCCTTTACATTTTTATGTCCATAAACATAACCGCCTTCCATTCCGTTTGCCCATTGCACATCATTAGTCATTTCATTAATCACCAAATCAACTTTTCTATCATTGAAATTTTGATAAATGTTTTCAAAAAATGTTTGCAACTGCTCCATTTGCCTAACATAAGAAATTTAAATGAACTATACTTTTTAATGTACTTAGATCTTGCGTACGCGTAAACTATTTTAACCTGTCGTGCGATTAATCAGGCACAAGAAAACCAGGGAACAAAAACATTTTTAGTAACTATTTTAAATATACTAAAGAGAGACAAAACAGAGACCAAAGAGAGACTAAAGAGGTACAAAAAAGAGTAATTTTCTATGTTTTGTACGTTTTTTGTATCCCTTTAAACTGATTTTGATAATATTTTTTCAATATCTAAATAATACCCGTTAACGAATTTTGATTTTACTCTTTTGCCCGTTAAAATCTTCGTCATTATTTTTTTGCTGCTCCTGTAACAGGAAATACTTGTCCCGTTGTGCGATTGGATGTATTTCATTCTCTGTGTAAAACTTAGGTGCTTATGTCTCGTGTATGGTGAGAAAAAATTTACCACACAAAGTAACTTAGAGGCACATAGTAAAAATGTTTATTATTGAGTTTCAATTATTTTTAATCGCACAACGTGTTATTTTATGATAATTCTACGAAAAGCCACATCTGCAGACGCAACCTTTATTGCACAACATGCACGCAGAATGCTCGACTTTAAACTACCTGGCTGGCGTGCAAATGAAAAAGACGTAATGATTAAGGCAGATATCAATCATCTTACAAAAGCTTTGCAAACAAATGATGAAAACGATTCTATTTTTATTGCTGAAGATGAATTAAATAATGCACTGGGTTTTGTGCGGGTTAACATACAAACAGATTATTTTACGGGCGAACAACATGTACACGTAAATGATATTGTGGTAACGTCAGAAGCTGAAGGAAAAGGCATAGGAAAATTGTTGCTTGCAAAAGCAGATGAGTGGGCAAAGGAAAAAAATGTTCGCTGGATCACATTGAATGTATTCGATGAAAATTTGCGTGCAAGAGCTGTTTATGAAAAAGCAGGTTATAAAATAGAATGGATAAAATACCTGAAAGAAGTTTAACCGCTATTATTATAACCATTGAATTATTATTTTTGATAGCGCGGAAATGAGAACAGGAAACAGCTAACTACATACTCTTTATTAATAATTTGCCTGTAAAGGATTGTGGAATGCCAAACACTAATTACAAAAAATAAAAGCTATGAAATATTTTTTCTCTATCGTCTTTTGTTTTTTCGCTTTGCAAAATTTTGCACAGCAGGATGATCACTCCAACATGGATATGAACATGAACATGGGCGATAACAGTTACCTGCCTAATGTTATTACACGTGCAGTTATAAAGAGCTGGGGCTCATCCAATCTTTTTAAAACACTGTTAGATACGTCAACGCTGGTTTATCTTACCGGCGAACAGGAGCACACAATAACTATTAAAGCATTTCAGCAAAAGTTTTACGATGATCCTAAAGTTTTAAAACCTGTATGGGTGTTGGGATATGTGTCAAACGAAAGCAATCAGCAACCTGCTTTACCAGGCCCTGTTATTCTAACTGACTATGCGCATCCGACCAAAGTATTTTGGGTAAACCAGATATATGAAACTTTGCAAAACCAGGCGAATTACCAGTTGTATCCTACTTATGACACACAAGCAAAGCAGCATCCGTTCGTTCCGATCATATATAACGTAAATGATCCAACTCATGCACCTATGGTTGCAGATGCTTTGTATCCTGATTTCAGGATGTTTCCAAACGGCGTTGACCCGATGCATGAAAAAATCATGGATATATCAACATATTACAGTGCTACCGTGCATTTGCATGGCGCTAATGTAACATGGCAGAATGACGGTTATCCAACTTCAAAATATTTTCCAACGCCTGATTCAGCAGCGGTTAATATTACATGGGGCTTGTTTGGAAAATTCGAACAGAACAAAAGCGGCCAGCATTATTTTTATCCAAATACTTTTCCTGAAGGGGAACGCACTATCATTAAAAGCAGGATGGAAGATGTTCCTTTTGCACTTAATGACAGTACGAAGTATGAAGGTCATCATGGCGCAATTTTATGGTATCATGATCATGCCATGATGCGCACTGCAACCAATGTTTATACCGGCCAGGCAGGTATGTATATTATAAAAGGTGAAGATGAGAACCTCTTTTCTTCAATTGTAAAATATGCCCACGATATACCGCTTCTTATCGCAGACAAGTCTTTTACTGAATCAAATTATTTGTATTACAACACTACGCATACAATGTTCGCTAAGAACGCACCTGAAGAAGAAGGGCAACCGGAATTTACCGGGAATACCATTACTGTAAATGGGAAGATATGGCCTTATATGAATGTTAGCAACAGTGTATACAGGTTCAGGATTGTAAATGCATCCAACACCCGTTTTTACCGTGTTGCAATAGCCAAATGGAAAAATGGTAAAATTGATACAACAGACAATGCAAAACTCAGCAGCAGCTTTATACAGGTAGGCACCGAAGGAGGTTTTTTCCCTGATGGAAATTTTCCGCACATTG
This sequence comes from Bacteroidota bacterium, assembly GCA_013286425.1. GTDB lineage: Bacteria > Bacteroidota > Bacteroidia > Chitinophagales > Chitinophagaceae > Parafilimonas. The sequence goes on along the minus strand of JABDFS010000043.1, from coordinate 3,855 downwards.
GTAACGACAATTCAGCATTAACGCTTGCCCCCGCAGAGCGTGCAGATGTGCTGATAAACTTTTCTGCATTTGAACCCGGCACTTCGCTGGTATTATTAAATTATGCACCAGACGGTCCTTTTGGTGATGATGAAATAGAATCAATGAGCGATGATGGAACTTTTGATGATCTTACAAATTATATAATGCTGTTTAATATTGGTGAAAATGGCGTTTCATCTTCTGTTGTAAGCGCCGCGACTTTAAATAATGAATTACAAAGCTTTTCTTCTTCCTCAATTTATAAGCAAACAACTTCTTCGCAATCTTTATACAGCTATTACAATAAAAGTGATCAGTTCAAAACAAATTTGCAAAAAGCATTGCTGACAACCTGCAGCAACAACATCAATACAACAAACTCCATAAATAAAAACCCGCTTTCCACAGTCTTTCCAAAAGAATCAGACCTGTTTAATAATGCCGCAGTATTCCATCTTACAATACTTGAAGCAGCGAATTACCAGGAGATGCCGGAACCATATAAAAAATTCGTAGGGCAAAACCCAATGCTGCAAAAAGACCTGGCTTTTCCAATGGATTTTCTAAATGAATCGGAATGGAATTTTGAAGCCCGTTCAGCAGATACCGGAACAGCGCGGTATGAAAAGGTGGTTAACAATTACTCATCTGAAATATGGGCAATATGGAACAGCTCCGGTGATGCGCATCCCATTCACATACATCTTAACAGGTTCCGTATTTTAGGAAGAGTGCAGGCAGATGATGCAGGCAATCCGATACCGGGAACTTTTACTTTGCCTGAACCAAATGAAATGGCATGGAAAGATGTAATAAGAGCCAAGCCGGGTTATATAAACTATTTTCTTGTTCAATACATTTTATACGATGGCTCACAGGAAGGGCAGTTTGTATACCATTGCCATATATTGGAACATGAAGACATGAGTATGATGAGAAGGCTTGTTGTAAAGCCGGTAAACAACGGTCCTAAATTTGTTTTAGCATCGCATTGAAAAGTATATTAAGAGCTAATCCAACATTTAATTTAAAAAATATCAGTACTGAAATTTTCTCAGTTGATAGCAAAAAATGAAAGCCACAAAATTTTTGTGGCTTTCATTTTTAAACTGGAGTAATTTATTTCTAACCTGGAATTATTTCATCCTTTCTTTAATAAACGCAATTGTTTTTGCATACGAATCTGCTGTTGCGTCTTTATCATAATTCGGATTGCTCGGATTGGCAAACGCATGTGTAGCATCATACCTGTACACAGTTAAATTTTTATCAGCAGTTTTCATATCAGTTTGAAACTGATCAACAATCTTTGGAGTGATGCCCTGGTCTTTATTTGCAAAAAATCCTATTACATCGCAATGCAGGCTTTTTAATTTACTGATGTCTGTTTCAGGCATGCCGTAATACATCACGCAACCAACAACATTGCTTCCACCCATAATAGCTGATTGCAAACTCCATCCGCCGCCAAAACACCAGCCAATCGTAAACACTTTTGCTTTACTGCCGGCATAATCATAAGCGCCTTTAATTATGCTTTGCGCCCTGTCTGTTTTTACTGCCTGAACAAGTTTGCGTGCATCATCAGGTGTTGCAGCAATCTTGTTATCATACAGGTCAATTGCAATTACATTTACACCAAGATCGTTGCCTAATTTTTCGCTTTCCTGTTTTATATAATCATTTAATCCCCACCATTCATGAATTACGAATAAATAATAATCCGTTGGCTTTGCTGCCTTCACCATCCAGCCATGCGCATCTGTACCATCAGCGGCTTTGAAAGTTATATCAGCGCCATTTTCACTATGATAAACAAACGGCAACGGAGCATCGTGCTGCATTACAAATTTTTTATTACCGGCAAGCATTGCAAATTTTTCAGTTGCAGTGGGTAAACAACAAATCATTTTAGTTTGTGCAAACAATGATGTACCGGTTATCATCAATATAAAAAACAAAAAAAGTCTTTGCATAGTTTAAAGTTTTAAGTGAATAATGAATTGAGGAAAAATATTTTGCCAATAAAATTATTTATTCGCCTGCATAAGCTGGTTATACAGTTTAAAATTTTCATCATCAAAACAAACAAATACAATCTCTGAAAGGTTGTTTGTTGTTTCAATAAATTTTTTCACTGTTTGCAAGGCAATAGCTGCTGCTTTATCTTTTGGAAACCCGTATATGCCTGTGCTTATGTTTGGAAATGCAATGCTGCTTACATCATTTTCTACAGCAAGCTGCAATGAATTTTTATAAGCATTCGTCAATAGCTGCACCTCATTATTATTGCCGCCATTCCACACCGGCCCAACTGCATGTATTATATATTTTGCCGGAAGCTTGCCACCGCTTGTCATAACAGCTTCACCTGTTTTGCAACCGCCCTGCCTTGCAACAATTGCCCTGCATTCTTCCAGAATTTTTGGTCCGCCTGCACGGTGTATGGCACCATCAACACCGCCGCCGCCCATCAATGATGTATTCGCTGCATTTACAATGGCATCAACATGCAGTTTTGTAATATCGCCTTTAATAATTTTTATAGCTGTCATTATCCCAGGTCAAACTCGCTGTGCAATGCAGGAATGAAAACACCCTTAAATCCTGCTGTCTGCAATTTCTCTTTGAAATCTTCCTGAACGTGATACTCTCCATGTACGATAAAAACATTTTTTACTTTATCAGGTTGCTGAGGCTGCAAAAAATGTAAAAGGTCTTTATAATCGCCATGTGCACTCATGCTGCGCATAACACCTACCTCTGCATTCACTTCATACATTTCGCCGAATATCTTTACATCTTTTACTTTGTTCATCAGCAACCCACCTAATGAGTTGGGTTCACAATAACCAACTATCAGAATTGTATTCCGGCTATTGTTCAGGTTGTTTTTAATATGATGTTTTATGCGGCCTGCATCTGCCATGCCGCTTGCAGCAATAATGATCATCGGTTCATGCCGGTCGTTCAGGCTTTTACTTTCTTCAACACTTTCTACAAATTTCAATTCAGGAAAAGCAAAAGGATCATCATCTGTTTTTAATAACAACTGTATGCCTGCATTAAAATTTTCAGGATGTTGTTTTACAACTGTTGTTGCTTCAAGACTGAGCGGGCTATCAACAAAAACAGGGATGCCACCCAATGTGCCTGAAAGACTAAGATCGTTTAGAAAATATAAAAGCTCCTGTGTTCGCCCAACGCTAAAAGCAGGAATGATGAGCTTGCCTTTTTTTTGAATACATGTTCTGTTTATCCATTTATAAAATTCTTCGGGAGTGTTGGCGACAGATTCGTGCAAACTATCGCCGTAAGTACTTTCGATAAGTATAAAATCTGCCTGAGGAAAAACATCAGGCTTGCGAAGTATAACATCATTGTATCTTCCAACATCACCACTAAAAGTTAACTGTCGTGTTATATTGTTTTCAGTAATACGCACATGCACAGCTGCGCTGCCTGTAATATGCCCGGCATCTGTATATAAAACTTCAATGCCATCTTCTATCGTAAACCAGGTGTTGTAGCTGACCTCGGTAAATAAAGACACAGCATTTTGTACATCACTTACTTCATATAACGGTGTATATGGCTCAAGTCCTTTCTTAATTCTTTTTTTGTTGGTGAATTGTGTATCATCACGCTGTATTTCGGCACTGTCCATCAATAAAACTGCTGCAAGATCTTTGGTGGCTGGTGTGCAATATATCTTTCCTGTAAAGCCTTCTTTCACAAGTTTGGGAATAAGCCCGCAATGATCAATATGTGCATGCGAAAGCAGCAGGAAGTTGATAGATGATGCATCAAAACCGAAGTTGTTGTTCAAAGTAA
>JABDFS010000042.1 GCA_013286425.1 Bacteroidota bacterium | reverse complement strand
GGAATTAGTGTATCAGGATTCAGGTATAAAATATATTCTCCTTTTGCAATTTTCAAAGCTTTGTTATTTGCTTTTGCAAAGCCTTCATTCAATTCATTCTTTATAAAAGTTACAGTTGAAAATTTTGGTTGCAGGTATTCAATTGTATTGTCAGTTGAAGCATTGTCCACAACAATTATTTCTGATTGAATATTATTGCATGCAACTATAACGGAACAAAGGCATTGTTCAAGATAGTACTTTACATTATAGCTTACGATTATTACTGACAACCGCATAATACGCGAATTAAAAATAATTTTATGAGATGAATGAAGTATAGATTGAATACTAACAAAAACATACCTAAACGGGATATATTTGCGCATGCTAAAAAAGGTTTTGATAGAGGCCGCAGAAACCGCAGCTTCAATAATGCAGGAATATTCCACGCGCTCGTTTACAATCAGCAATAAAGAAGGACTCAATAATCTTGTAACAGAAGTTGACCATAAGTGTGAGGATGCCATCATCAGCATCATAAAAAATAATTTCCCTTCTCATTATATTTTGAGTGAAGAATCAGGAGAAATTATACAGGATTCAAATTATAAATGGATAATTGACCCTATTGATGGCACTGTAAATTTTGCTAACCGCATTCCTGTATGTTGTGTAAGCATTGGTATTGAAACAGATGGTAAAATGGAAATGGGCGTTGTATATAATCCATTCGTTAATGAATTCTTTTTTGCGCAGCGCGGTTATGGCGCTACATTGAACGACCAGCTTATTCATGTAAGTAAATCGGATAATGTATTAACAAGTTGTCTTGCTACGGGCTTTCCTTATACTTATCTTGATATGCAGAATGGCCCGCTTGAAGTGTTCAGCAAGTTTATTCGTAAAGGAGTTCCGGTCAGAAGATTGGGAAGCGCTGCGATTGATATGTGTTATGTTGCTGCAGGCCGCTTTGATGGTTATTATGAACATAAGCTGAATGCATGGGACAGTGCTGCTGCTTTTTTAATTATTGAAGAAGCAGGAGGTAAGGTAACTGATCTGAAAGGAGATCCATATAACCCTTATAAGCATGGAATCATTGCAAGCAATGGCCTTATCCATGATGCATTACTTGCAGTAGTGAATGGCGCGGAATTATAATTTACAGTTTGAAAGTTTAGTGTTTTCAGTTATGAAGCCAATATAAAATATTACGAACTTTAAAATCGTAAATCAAAAATCGTACATTAAAATGAGTCGGACAGAAATAGGATCGCTTGGTGAGTTTGGTTTGATCAATCACCTCACAAAAAATATTGAGTTGAATAATGCCTCAACTATTGTTGGTGTTGGTGATGATGCTGCGGTTATTGATCATTACGGAAGGCAAACCGTTATTACAACGGATCTTTTAATTGAAGGTGTGCACTTTGATCTTGCATACACGCCGTTGAAACATCTCGGTTACAAAAGTGTTGTTGTTAATTTGAGCGATGTATATGCCATGAATGCAACACCAACGCAAATAACAATGAGCATTGGCATCAGCAACAGGTTTAGTGTTGAAGCTCTGGATGATTTTTATGATGGAGTATACACAGCTTGTGAAAGATATAAAGTTGATCTGGTTGGTGGTGATACATCTTCTTCACAGAAAGGGTTTATCATTTCTGTTACAGCGATAGGAGAGGTTGCTCCTGATAAATTTGTGAAAAGAAGCACAGCCAATAAAGGTGATTTGATTTGTGTAAGCGGTGATCTCGGCGCTGCTTTTTTGGGCTTAACATTATTGGAAAGAGAGAAAGGAATTTATCTTGAAAACCCTCAGATACAACCTGATCTTGAAAACGAAACTTATGTTGTTGGCAGATTATTAAAACCTGAAGCAAGAAAAGACATCATTGAATTTTTTGCAGAGCAAAATATTATACCCACTGCAATGATGGATATAAGCGATGGCTTAAGCAGCGAGCTATTGCATATTTGTAATCAAAGTAATTTAGGTTGCCGTTTACATGAAGATAAATTACCCATTATTGATGAAACACGAAATGCTGCTTTTAAATTCGGATTAGACCCAACTGTTTGCGCATTAAATGGTGGCGAAGATTATGAATTGGTGTTTACAGCAAAACAGGATGATTATGATAAACTGATGCAGAATGGCGACATTAGTATAATAGGTTATACAGTGAATGCGGAAGATGGTAAAAAGTTTCTTTCAAAAGGTGGAAACAGCTTTGATATAATTGCACAGGGCTGGAATGCTTTAAAATAATCACACAAACCTGGCAGGTTTTTTTAAGCTCCCTCAATCAAATTCTTTAAAACAACTATTTGCCCTAAATGATAATGCGCATGTTCAATTATGCCCTGGAAATTTCTATAATAAGTTGATGGAATAGCCGGTGAATAATTGCCGGTTAATTTTTCTTCAGGAAAATTTTTAATGGCTTCGGCAAGTGTTTTAAATGATTGATGTGTCTTTTCTTTCAACACATTCCATTCCTCATCACTATTTAAAAAAGGAACATCATAACCATTTTCTGCCGGTATAACCGGCGTTTCCCCTTTCATCCTCTGCATAATAATTCCATTCCAATATAATAAATGATGTATTAAAGATGCAATAGTATTGGGTGAAGCTTCTGTTTGTTGTTGTGCCTGTTTCCAGTCAATATCTTTTATACTTGCTTCTATGCTTACATCTGTCCAGTTATCGCCTTCGTATACCTGTTTTAAATGTTGCGCTATTAAATTTGTAATGATCATTTTTTCTATGAAAATAATAAATGTATATAAATAAACCTGTTGGCGGAGCTTTTTACGGGACAACTGCAACACAAAATACCCGGGTCATCATCTTTTAATGTTCTCCCGTTTTGTGAAGGTGAGGAACTCCAAAACAACAACAAACATTCCTTTATCTGTAGGTTCATTTCTTCAATATAACTTCGATATAAATTCGATATTTCTTCAAAATAAACCTCAAGCTACCTATGTAATGGTCAATTGATAAATAAAATAAATGACGGCGGTCTGCACTTACATGCCAGGCATTTCTTATAAACCGGCAGTGGAAAATACTTTTCAGATTTTTATTTTCGGCTGGCAGGCGGCTAATTCCTGCCGGGAAACTCCGCCAACAGGTTATAAATTACCCGGGTTGTACAGGATAAAAAAAGGCTGCATTACAAAATGCAGGCAACATTCATGTAAGGCAGCCCGGAAAATTTACTTATCAATAATAACGGTTAGCTTTTTTCCTGTTGTTGTATTGGTAAGAAAATATACACCGGCGGGCACGTTGCTTACATTCAGGGATGCATTGGTCTCTATGGAAACTGTTTTATACATTTTGCCTGAAGTATTGCTTAGTACATATACTGCTTTGCCCGCATTTTGTCTATTGATGATGTCTTTTGCAGGATTAGGATAAACACTGAATGCGTTTGCATTTTGCAACTTTGCAATATTTTTTTCTGTTATTAAACCTGATGCCGTGTTTTGCAAAAGGACTGTCCAGTAATCAGCATATTCACCTCTCCTGTATTGTGTTTTGTCACCGGTTTTTCCTGATTGAGAAGAACCGGTAAGCAAATAATAATTACCTGATTCGCGAACAGACATTAACTCATCCTGGTTATAACCGCCAACTGTTTTCTGCCATTGAATATTACCTGCATTATCTGTTTTCACAACCCAATAATCATAATCACCTCTTGAGTCTTCAGTTTTTTCTCCTGAAATATTTGATTTGGAATAACCACCTAAAATATAGCCGCCATCTTTTGTTTGGTGAATTGAATACAACCTGTCATCATCATTTCCGCCGATTGTTTTTTGCCATTGAATATTGCCTATGCTATCTGTTTTCACTATCCAATAATCATAAACGCCTCTTGTATTTTCTGTTTTTTCGCCACTAATATTTGAGCCTGAATATCCACCCAGGATATAACCACCATCGGCAGTAAGGTCAATACTGGTTAAAGCGTCTTCGCTGTTTCCGCCAATGGTTTTATCCCATTGAATGTTGCCGTGCTTATCCAGTTTTACAATCCAGTAATCTCCGAAACCGCGGCAGTAGTCTGTTTTTTCATATGATACCGGTGAAACAGATTCTCCTGCAAGGATATACCCACCATCGGGTGTTTGCCTTACCGCATATAAATTGTCAACGTCTGTTCCACCGATAGTTTTATCCCATACTTTATTACCGGCATTATCAACTTTAACTATCCAGTAATCGCTGGCAGTACCTCTGCAACCATCTGTTTTTTCACCAGAAACAGGAGAGTTGGAACTGCCGCCTAAAATATAACCGCCGTCTTTGGTTTGTTCAAGCGCATGAAGATCATCAAGATAAAAGCCTCCAATGGTTTTATCCCATTGTTTGTTGCCGGCAGCATCAGTTTTCACCAACCAATAATCATTATAATCAAACCTGTCGTGACGGTTTGTATCAGATTTATCTCCTGATATATTTCCCCACGAACTGCCGCCTAAAATATAACCGCCATCGTTTGTTTGTTCCAATGCATGCAATTCATCATTGGCATTACTGCCGAATGTTTTATCCCACTGAATAGTTCCGTTACGATTAAATTTCACTATCCAATAATCACCTGAACCGCGGCTGGAGTCTGTTTTTTCAAACGATATGGGAGACGACGAAGTTCCACCAATAATAAACCCTTTGTCGCTCGTAATATCCATGCTGGTCAGTTCATCATTTGAAGAACCGCCAACAGTTTTTTGATTGACAATAGTCGTTTGTGCGAATAAGTTTGAACAAATAAAAATTGAAATGAACAGTGTAAAACGTTTCACGGCAGCAAGATTTAATGATAAATGCGGATATCATATTCAAAAATTAAACCAACTATAAAAGCAGCAGGACTATGGGAAATATTGTTTTATGTTTTTAATGTAACTTGAATAAAACTTAAGCTATGAAGTCATTATCCGAAACATGGTTTGCGGATGGATATATTGATTTTGAATTGAAAAAATATACACTGTTGGCTTACCTGCAGGAAGTGAATAAATATTTTGATGAAAATAAATTATATCCACAATTAGGTGATGTGATTTTTCACTATAATAATTTGATTGCATTTCGCGAAAACAAAAAATTTCTGCAGGAACAATTCCCAAAAAAGTTAACCGGAATTCAAATGCAGAAACTGCAACTGTTGTATGAGCAAATGATGGATGATAATGATGTGATGGAGCAGCTTGAAGAAATTATTCATTATGCCGCAATCGAAATGCGCACAACCATCAGTAACGGAACAGAATTATATGAACGCATTGAAGACAAGATAAAAATATCACCTGTTGGCATTATTCCATTAGAGCAGAATGAAGGTTATTTTTTCCTGGGCAGCACATTATCGCTTACGCGCATATATCAATATCGTTTAAGTATTTATGAAAAGCATGATGAGAAATTCCGCAGCATAAGAACAGAGTTTATTGATACATGGTACCGAAGTTTTGTAAACACATTTGAGCATATAAAAACAGAGTTGGTACGTAACCGTTCGCAGTTGCCGAATCCTGCTGTGTATGCAATTGAAACTAATATAAGTTTACCGGTAGAGGAAACTTTATTACCAATAGCGAAGAGAAGTTTGGTGAGATATATTTCAAAGGTTTAAATGTTTCAATAGTTTCAGAGGTTTCAAAGTTTTATATAAAAATTCTTTACAAAAAAAAACCGAAGCAGATTTTTTGCTTCGGTTTTTTATTTCAACATTGAAACAATCAAACGATTGAAACAATGAAACTAATATCTATACATTTCAGGCTTGTAAGGTCCGTTCTTTGGAATACCTAAATACTCAGCCTGTGTGTTTGTTAATTCATCTAACTCAACACCGATCTTTTTTAGATGTAAACGTGCAACTTTTTCATCCAGGTGTTTTGGAAGCACATATACTTTGTTTTCATAAAAATCATTATGATTCCAAAGTTCCAATTGTGCCAATACCTGGTTTGTAAATGAGTTACTCATTACAAAACTTGGATGGCCTGTTGCACAACCCAAATTCACCAAGCGGCCTTCAGCCAAAAGAATTATATCTTTTCCATCAATCGTATACAGATCAACCTGTGGTTTAATTTCATTCTTTGTGTTGCCATAATTATCATTCAGCCATGCAACATCAATTTCAATATCAAAGTGGCCAATGTTACAAACGATGGCCTTATCTTTCATTGAACGAAAATGTTCACCAGCGATCAAATCTCGGCAACCACTTGCAGTAACAATAATATCTGCTTCTTTTACTGCATCGATCATCTTCTTCACTTCATAGCCATCCATTGCAGCCTGTAAGGCGCATATAGGATCGATCTCCGTAACAATTACACGGCAACCTGCACCACGCAATGAAGCAGCAGAACCCTTTCCTACATCGCCATAACCACCAACAACTGCAACTTTACCAGCCATCATTACATCTGTTGCGCGACGTATTGCATCAACCAGACTTTCTTTACAGCCATACTTGTTATCAAATTTAGATTTTGTAACAGAATCGTTGATGTTAATCGCAGGAATAGGCAATGTACCTTTTGCCATTCTTTCATACAAACGATGTACACCTGTTGTTGTTTCTTCACTCAAACCTTTAATGTTCTGAATCAACTCTGGATATTTATCAAACACGATGTTGGTTAAATCACCACCATCATCAAGAATCATATTCAACGGACGATCTGTGCTGCCAAAGAACAATGTTTGTTCAATGCACCAGTCAGCTTCTTCAAGTGTTTCACCTTTCCATGCAAACACGCCAATACCTGCAGCAGCAATAGCAGCCGCAGCATGATCCTGAGTTGAGAAAATGTTACATGAACTCCATTTAACTTCGGCACCCAATTCAATTAATGTTTCAATTAAAACCGCTGTTTGAATTGTCATGTGCAGGCAACCTGCAATACGTGCATTTTTCAATGGTTTGCTTTCGCCGTATTCAGCACGTAATGCCATTAAACCCGGCATTTCAGCTTCGGCTAATTTTATTTCTTTACGTCCCCATTCTGCAAGTGAAATATCTTTCACTTTATAAGGGAGACTCAGATCAATGTTTTTTGTTACAGTTGACATATTTAAAATTTGAACAGCAAAAGTAAAAAATCAGGATAGAATAATATTTAATACAGAAAATTTAGAATAGAATTATGATAAAGGATATTTTTGAAGAACAGAATTAAAGTTTAGTATGGCTAAAGCTGTTAAAAAAGAACAATCCACTATAAATCATTTTAACATTGATGAAAAAGATCTCGCCATCTTAAAATTATTACAGCATAACGCACGCATAACAGTGAAAGAAATTTCTGATAAAATTCATCTTAGTACTACACCGGTACATGAGCGCATCAAGCGCATGGAAGAAGCGGGCGTTATAAAACAATACGCAACGCTGGTTGATCATTCAAAAGTTAAAAAAGGCTTGATGGTGATCTGCTATGTTTCTTTGCGGCAACACAATAAAAACGCAGGCACCAAATTCATTAAACTCGTTCAAAGTTTACCTGAAATTGTTGAGTGTTATAACATCAGCGGCGAGTTTGATTTTATGCTGAAGGTGATGGCGGAAAACATGGATGCTTATTACGATTTTCATGTAAACAAATTAAGCCAGGAAGAAAACATTGGCCACGTACAAAGTGTTTTTGTAATGGGCATCATTAAACAAACGCATGTTTTGGTACATTAAATTTTTTGTTGATCAGCTTCGGTACAAATGGCATCACGGTTGTGTCACTCACTTGTACAATATATTTTTATGGCAACAAAAGCTTCGGGCCTTTGTGTCTTCATGGGTTAAGCAACTAACAATTTTCCTGGTAATTATTATTCTTTCAAAGGAAACTCACGCACAAGACAGCGTAACCGTTGATTATCTTCTCGATAAAATAGAAACACAACAACTTAAACGCAACGACTTTTTTATTGAAGGTGTATTTCCGTCTTACATCAACGCATCACGAAATTTCAAAACAAAAAAGAAAGACAATACGATCTTTTACAACACGCTTGTTGCTTATGCTTTAAAAGATAACTACAACCGTTTTTCCTCGGAACAAAAAGTAATCTGCGACAGCATTATTGAAAGAAGTGTTCGTGCTTCAAAATATTTTAAAAACAAAACGCGCAACACATATAACTTTTGGCGAACAGACACAGCAACAAAATTTCATTACAGTTGGTGGCTGCCAATATTTAAAGGCAAGAGTTCATTACCTGATGATATGGATGATACTGTGCTTGGTTTATTCATGAACAGTGAAAACAAAGATTCTGCTGAAGCATTGCATCAATTGATGCAGGCTTATATCAATAATGATCCACCATTAAAAACAACGTATAAAATTTATCAGAATGACAGCGCCTATTCAACCTGGTTTGGAAAAAAATTCCCGGTCGTGTTTGACGTATGCGTTCTATGCAATATTTTGACCTTTATTCAACAAAACAATTTGCAATGGACAAAAGCAGACAGCGCTTCATTGCAATACATCATCAAAGCAATTCAAAGAAATGATATTGTAAAACACCCGGCATTTATCTCACCTTATTATGGAAACACATCAATTATTTTATATCATTTAGCAAGATTGATGAGTATTAAACCAATTAATGAACTGGAAGTTATCAAGCCGCAATTAATACAAATAGCGAATGATCGTTTACAATCATCAGATAATATTTTTGAAAAAATTATGCTGAGTACAGCATTAATAAAATTGAATCAGCAACCGGCGCAATTAAACATTAGCGTAAGCGATTTTAAAAATATTGAACAAAATGATCTTCCTTTTTTCATTGGTAATATTCCATCTTATTTCAACAGGAGTTATAAAGGAAAATTTATTGATCTGCACTTGCTTATGTATAATCATTATTGCCCTGCATGGAATGATTGTGTGTTGCTTGAATACCTGTTGTTGAGTAAAAATAAGACTGGCTCGGTTTTTAGAGACTGAGCCAGTCTGCAGCCAATTTCTTATTCGTTCTTAATAAAAAAATTGTTCTTTCACAATCTTTCCATCTTTTACTTCGTACACACAAATTTCATCAAACTGCATTCTGTCCATGCCCTTAAATTTTACATCCATACCCATTGAAAGGCTGAAATAATTACCACCTACAACAGGCTTGCTGGAAAAGCCACCGTAAACCTCCTCAACCAAACTGTTGAAAGTTGCTGATTTTTGTTTAAGCGCTTCTATTCCCTTTGCGTATTGCAAACCGGCAGCAGCATTTGGCGGTTCTACACTTTCTGCGTCATCAGCATATAATTCATCGTAAATTTTGGCCCATTGATCTGCGTTGGCAAGTTCATCGAATTTGTCTGCAACTTCTTGTGTTGTCATAGATACTAATTTTTTGATGACGGAAGATATTTAATTCATTCATTGCGAAACGTTATTTATTTATGAAAGGAAATATTTACGTTAATTAATTTTACGGCGATGATTAACATTAAAGCATATAAAAATTTATCGGCAACGTGTAATGAAAAAAATGTTACGCTTGTTGCTGTAAGTAAAACAAAACCAGCTTCAGCTATTCTTGAACTATACAATCTCGGTCAAAGAGATTTTGGCGAAAATTATGTGCAGGAATTAATTGAAAAAGAAAAGCAATTGCCCAAAGATATCAGCTGGCATTTTATTGGCCATTTGCAAACAAATAAAGTAAAACAGATCATCAGCTTTGTGCATTTGATTCATGGCATTGACAGCTTGAAACTCCTGAAAGAAATAAATAAACAATCAGAAAAAATTAATAAGATCACTAATTGTTTACTGCAGGTGCATATTGCACAGGAAGAAACAAAGTTTGGCTTGGATGAAAATGAATTGAATGAGATAATACAGCAATGCGATTCCTCATCACTAAAAAATATTAATGTTTGCGGCTTAATGGGAATGGCAACCAACACCGATGACGAAAACCAGATCAGGAAAGAATTTCATTACTTAAAATCATTGCAAACAAAACTGTCAACTGTTAATTTTCAATCGTCAATTCTTTCAATGGGGATGACTGCCGATTATAAAATTGCTATTGAAGAAGGCAGCAATATGATTCGTGTTGGAAGTTTAATTTTTGGCAACAGGAATTACAAACCTGTTTGAATAATTATTAAACAGGTTGAATGTGAACCAAAGCTGCCAATAACTATGCGGTAAAAGGGAGTGATACAACCGTGCTTAACCGGAGTTCATTTGCCGGCGAACAAAAAATTTTAATTATCATCTTTTTTAATCGGGTTGCCATTATTATCATACAAAGGCTGTGGCCTTGGCGCCTGGCCATCCTGCAGTGATTGATTAAAAAGTTTATCAACATGCACCCATTTTCCGTTCTCCCATTTAAAGCCTTCATAATCACCGTCGGGAATTAAAGTATATTTTTTTTGCGGCTCATTGCTTTCACTTATCAAATGATCAAACACGATCATATCCATTTCCGGATCATACACCATTCTTGCGCGTGCATCTTTTTGATATTCCAACAAAAAACGGCTAACAGGTTGAGGCGCTTTTAATTCATCATCTTTATAAGAAAAATAATTACCGCCAAAAACAGGCTCACCATTTGCGTTGAATGTTAACACTTCGAGCCATTTGCGTGTACTGCTCAGATCATTGTCATCGTAACCAAAAAGCGTATAATATTTTTTGCCTTTGAATTCTTTCAATACAATGTTATAATACAAAGCGCCGATCCAGTTTTTGCTGGTGCGGACAGAATCAGTTGGCGTGCTTGTATAATCAGACACATCAAACAATGGAAACAATTTTAATGAGCCATCTTTCGTTTTCATTTGTATAGCGCCTTCCTGCCGGTAATAACTTTCATCGCGTTGTAATTGCCATGTAAAAATTCTGAACGTACTATCCGGAGCATATAACTTGGAAACAGTGAGGATTGAATCGAACGAGTATTCAAAAGAATAAGGCGTTCTTAAAGCCTGTACAAAATTGCGGATAAAAACACTGTCATAATGAAATCGGTTCTCTGCGATTGAATCGAAAATCATTTCATGACTGTAATAACTAAGGCTGTCTTGCCTGCTTTGTAAAGCAGTAATGTTTTCTTTGCTTAGCTGCGCTTTTACAGTTGATGAAATAAAAAGCAACGCGATTAAAATATAACGGGACATACTCGAAAATACAATCTCATTAACGGCTATACTCAGGTTTATGGTATATGAAGCGAAATTTAGTTTTTTGTTAATGACAGCGCATTAACAAATTCTGCAAGCGAATTAAACCTTGCATCGATCAACGCGTGCGGAAAAGAAATTTCAGGTTCTGTTGACGCAATAAAAATAGCATGCATTCCTGCGTTACGCGCAAACTGCATATCGCTTAACGTATTGCCCACCATTATACTTTTTGAAAAATCAATTTGCGGAAAATCTTTCTTTGCCTGCAAAGCCATACCGGGATTGGGTTTGCGGTTAGGGCTTTCATCATGCAGATCAGCACAGAAATAAATCTTATCAATCCTACCCGATGATTTATGTAGCTCTTCAGTCATGTATGCATGTATATCGTGCAGATCTTCCAATGTCATCGAACCTCTTGAAACACCGCGCTGGTTGGTAGCAATAAATATCAATCCAAATATCTCTGAAAGTTTTTGCATGGCGGTTTGTACACCATCGTAAAAAACAAATCCATTTACTTTTAAAACGTATGTTCCTTTTTTCTCAACATTAATCACTCCGTCGCGGTCAAGAAATAATGTCCATGATTTGTCAATCTTTGTAAAGTCAATATTCAAAACCCAAAATTTAATTCGTGTTAAATAATAACCTAAAACTTATAATTCCATCTGCACTCTTGAATAATCTTCAGGTATGCCAATGTCAATAAAATATTCATCCTGCACCAACCCAAACATATTATGCTGCATATAAAATTTTTCAAGATATGCTGTTTCAAAAGAGAATTTATCAGGAAATGATTCACTTATAAATTTTTCAACATTCAGCATATATAAACCACCGTTGATTAACCCTTCTTCATAAAACCTTTTTTCATTAAAACTTTTGATAGAATGATCTTCATTCAATTCAATAACGCCGTAACGATCAAAGTTTTTCATTGGTTTTAATGCCAGCGTACAATCAGCATTTTTTTGCTCATGAAAGTTTTGTAATGCTGCAATGTTTGCTCTGAACAATGTATCGCCATTCGTTACAAAAATATTTTTACTTTTTGCCAAGGAGCATGCTTTTTTAATAGCACCACCTGTTCCCAAAGGTTCTTCTTCAATTGAATATTGAATATTGATTGTTGAATATTGATTGTTTAAATATGCTTCAATCACTTCATGCATATAACCCAGCGAAAAAATAAAATCACTAATGCCTTGTAGTTGAAAATAATTGATCACATAATGTAAAAATGGCTTGCCATTAACAGGCGCCATGCATTTAGGAAGATCAGCAACAACACTTCTTAATCTTGTTCCTAAGCCACCTGCAAGGATAATAATAGATCTCATACCCCCGTCCCCTAAAGGGGAGTTTATAGCAGTGTGATCTTTTTGATTGATCATATTATTTTAAGTGATGAGTTTGAAGTACAAGCTTTGAGCAACTTCCTTTAGGGTTGGGGTTGGGGCGCACCAAACAATTTTTCTTCCACCAACTGGCAAATAATATGGCCCACCATTATATGGCTTTCCTGTATGCGTGGCGTATCAGTTGAAGGCACATTAAAAAAGTGATCGCTTATATCTTTCATCTTGCCGCCGCTTTTGCCGGTAAAACCTATTGTAACAACATTTTTTTCTCTTGCAACTTCGAACGCTTTTACAATGTTTGCAGAGTTACCTGAAGTACTCAGGCCGATCAATACATCACCTTCAATACAAGTGCCGTCAACAATGCGCGCATAAATAACATCGTAACTGTAATCGTTGGCTACGGCAGTTAAATAAGAAGTATTGCAATGCAATGCTTCAGAAGGTAAGGCTTTGCGGTTCAAATAAAAGCGGCCGGAAAATTCTGCGGCTAAATGTTGCGCATCTGCAGCGCTGCCGCCGTTTCCGCAGAATAAAACTTTCTTACCTTTTTGAAAAGCGTTTACAATAACATCAACAGCATTTTCAATTTTTTTTATAAATGCATCATCATTTAATATCTGTTCTTTTGTTTGGATAGATGCGCTGATAATGTTTTTTATTTTTTCACTCATTAGTTTAATATTTGATTTAAGTGATGATTGAGATGTTTGATGTAATCTTCAATCAGCCAGGTTATAGAATGTTCATCTGGAGATTTACAGGTATTATTTAATTTTTCAGAAGGAATATTTTTAATGATTCTTATGATTTGTTCATTCAACAACTTCCACAATAAAATTATATCCTGATAATTTCCTGACTGATAATTCTGTGAGGCGACCCAATCATCCTGTTTATAAATAATTAGATTATTCTGTTCATATTGACTAACCACAAAACGCCTGATATTATTCATTGCACTGTCGCATAAATGTCCAAGAATTTCTTTCTTGCTCCATTTATTTTCATATTTTTTTTCAGACCATAAATGCGCAGACATTACATTAAATTTTTTAGTGCAATCGTTGATGATCTGTTCTAAAAATTCAGCGCTGTTAATAATTGCTATTGCGTTGTCCACGTTGTTAAACCTTGTTTGGTAAATTGATAAGGTTTTATTTGTCCGCCAAAACTGCTTAATGTTTCCATTACTTTATAGCGGGTATTTAACGGGCAATAGAAAGTCATAAAACCGCCGCCGCCTGCACCACTTATTTTACCGCCGGTTGCACCTGATTTTTTTGCAGCGTCATAAATTTCTTCAATAAGATTGTTTGAAATATTGTGCGCCATAATTCTTTTCTGCTGAAAACCAAAATCGAGTATCTCTCCAATTTCATCCAACTGTCCGCGTAACAAGGCTTCTTTCATCATGCGCGCCTGTTCTTTTAATTGATGCATGGCTTCAATCGATTTCTCATTCTTCTGCAAAACATTTTTCTGTTGCTCTTTTATAATAGAAGCAGATTCACGGCTGGTTGATGTGAAGTATAAAACAAGATTATTTTCAAGCTCATATAAATATTTGCTGCGAATGCGCAAAGGATTTACGATCACTTTATCACCTGCATAAAACTCCATAAAATTTACACCACCAAATGTTGCTGCATATTGATCCTGTTTGCCACCGGCAAGTTGTAGGTCTTTGCGTTCAATTTCATAAGCATAATGTGCAATATCATATTCACCTAAAGGCAGCTTCAGCATTTCAGCAAATGCACCAATGATTGCCACCATTAATGTTGATGAAGTTCCCAAACCGCTGCCTGCAGGTGCATCAACGTAAGTGGTTAAACAAAAATTCTTTTCAGTAATACCAAAGTCTTTTTCAATACGATTGATAACACCTTTCAACAGATCAAGTTTGCCATTTACAGGCAGTTTATCATTCAGGCTTTCATGGTGTTCACTTTCTTTTCTATCCATTGCATTCAATACGATTCCACCTTTAGATAAAGGTTCAATCACTGCATGTGCATAATGCGATATAGTAACGTTTAAAATAGCGCCGCCAAATTCGTCACTGTACGGACTAACATCTGTGCCACCACCGGCCAAACCAATACGCAAAGGAGCCCTGCTTCTGTAAATCATGCGGCAAAGTAAAATTTAAAATATTTGTTATGCAAGTTGAAGGCTATATTTTGCAAATCGTTGTATTACTTATAAAATTCAAAGTAATCAAAATTCATTTGTCCGTGCTGAACAATGTGTAAAGTTAAAAGATGTTTTCCTTTGGAAAGATTTACAGATGTTAAGGAATCAATCTTGTTCCAGTGATGCCATTGGCGCCAGGCAACAGTATCCGCATCGTTATGCGTGGAAAGTATTTTTAATTCGTTCGTTGCAGGTTTATTATCAACATCAAAACTTATTGCACCATCACCATTGGCTGTGTACATGATTGCAATTTTATATGTGCCTGACTTTTTCACATCAACTGAATAATTTATCCATTCGCCGGGAACAGTCCAGCCGACATACAACTGATCAAGCACAGGCATTATTTTGCCAAAAGGATTGTTATCGATATTGTTTGATTTGGTATAAGAAATATCAACGCCTTCATTCATTCTGAATTCATTCAGATAAGTTCCGTTTGCAGGATTGAGTTTACCGCTGCCATTATTTATAGTATCTGAATCATGATAAGCAATGCCTTCGCCGCCGCGATCATAAAATTCACATTCAATTTTACCCGGAATTGTCTGCGTTTTAAATGCAGTGCCGGTATATGATTTCGGTATATAAGCAGACGTGCATGCACTTACACATAAACAGAACAGCAATATTTTTTTCATATAGTAAACGCGTTGATTTTTTTATAAACTTGTGCAAAATAATTACAACGTTTTCTTTTTTGGCATAGTCAGTAAAAATAAAATGAGATACGCTGCTTTAATATTATTATTCACGATTATTGGCTGCTCCAAATCCGAAACAAATAATACAAACTCCAATTCTATTGTTGGGAAATGGATAAAGACATCTTATCTCGCAGATCCCGGAGATGGAAGTGGTACCTGGCAGCAGGATAACAGCGGAACTAACTATATTATTTTTCATGAAGACAGTTCTGCGGAAAGTAATTCAAATCCTTATTTCGGTACATTGAAATCTTATCATATTCTTTCTGACTCAACTTTAACCCTGGTGTATTCTGATGGAACAATTTTCCCACATATGTATAAGGTGGAAGGAAATACATTAACGCTTATGGGTGGATGTATAGAAGCCTGTGGCAGTAAGTATTCGAGAGTGCCCGGTGTGTATTGAGAAACCCTTGTAATGATCAGAAAAATTTATTAGTGAACTGTTATTGTTGTGCAAACTGTTTGATTGCATTAACCAAAACACTCCATTGATACTTCCTTTTTTCTTCACGCAAATAAGGCAGGAAATGATTTTCGCCTGACGCATATAATTCGACAATTTTTTGCGCGATGCTTTCTGCGTTTGGTTCTGCCACCAATCCAACCTTTCCATCGGGTACTAATGAAGGCAAGCCGCCTACATTTGTTACCAGCATTGGTTTTTCAAAATGATAGGCGAGAGGAGTAACACCACTTTGTGTCGCATTCCTGTAGGGTTGTATCACAAAATCTGCAGCGCTTAAATAATATTTTACTTCGCTGTCTGCAATAAAATTTGTTCTGAGAATAATTTGTGAATCGAGATCTTTTTGCGCGATGATTTCATCATATAATTTTCTGTCTTCATAAAATTCACCTGCAATCAGCAGTTTTATGTTTGATGATTGTTGCTTCAGAATATTCATTGCTTCCAGTAAAAT
Source organism: Bacteroidota bacterium (assembly GCA_013286425.1). Lineage (GTDB taxonomy): Bacteria > Bacteroidota > Bacteroidia > Chitinophagales > Chitinophagaceae > Parafilimonas. Next base: position 14,830 of record JABDFS010000042.1, on the reverse strand, counting down.
ATCAAGCCCTTTATATTTCCTGATAAAACCAAAAAACAAAATGATCTTATCATCAGCATTCAATCCTAAATATTTTCTTGCTTCAGTTTTATCAGTCTTCTCACCAAAATTATCATACAACGGATGCACAACTTTTTGTGCAGGTTTGTTGGTGAATAATTTCAGGTCTGCCAATACCTTTTCACTCATCGTAACAAATGCATCAACAGACTTTAAAAAATATGAAGTGAATTGTTTATCACCAATGCGTTTTTCATGCGGCAAAACATTATCTGCAATGCAAATAATTTTTGTGTGATGATTTTTTTTCACTCTTCGCAATATCGTTCCCAAACAAGGGCCCATAAATGGAAGCCAATAACGCACAACAATTATATCAGGTCTTAATTTTTTTAGTTCGTTGCCAACTTTTATCCAGTTAAAAGGATTGACAGAATTGATGCAAACTTTTATATTGAGATATGCGGGTGCTATTTCAGAAGAATATTGTGTTGAACCCGGAAACAGAAAAGAAGGATACTGTAATGAGAATGTATAAATGGTTGTGCTAAAATCTTGCGATTGAAATTCTCGTGCTAATCTTTCATCAAAAGAAGCAAGCCCACCGCGCAATGGATAAGCAGGGCCGATGATGACGACGGATGCCATTAATTGATCCCGATTTTTTCTTCAATAAGATAATTGTTTCTATCAGGTGCATTGCGCACAACCAGCTCTGCAATAAAACCAGTAAGAAATAATTGCATACCAATTATCATTACCGCCATTGCTATATAAAAAAGCGGTTTATTGGTTAAACCGTAATCTGTATCAATAATTTTTGCAATGATTAGATAGAGACTGCTTAAGAAACCAATGATAAAAAATATAGTTCCGTATAAGCCAAAAAAAATGCATAGGCCTTTTACTGAAACGACCAACAAAACTTAGTGTTGAAAGATCAAGGAAACCATTGATGAATCTATCCCATCCAAATTTGGTTACGCCATATTTTCTAGGACGATGTTCAACAACTTTTTCGCCTATTTTTCTAAAGCCTGCCCATTTTGCGAGCACAGGAATATTGCGATGCATTTCGCCGTAGATCTCGATGCTCTTGATAACTTTTTTACGATATGCTTTCAATCCGCAATTAAAATCGTGCAGTTTTATTTTTGATATTCTTCTTGCAGCAGCATTGAATATTTTAGAAGGCAGGTTTTTTGTAAGCCTGTTATCGTAACGCTTTTTTTTCCAGCCGCTCACCAGGTCGTATTTGTCTTCAACAATCATGCGGCGCAGTTCAGGAATTTCATCCGGAGAATCCTGCATGTCAGCATCCATTGTAATAACAACATCGCCTTGTGCTGCTTTAAAGCCTTCATTCAATGCAGCAGATTTACCATAGTTGCGTTGAAATTTTATGCCTTTGATATTTGGGTTTTCAACGCTAAGTTTTTGTATCACGCTCCAACTGTCGTCAGTACTTCCATCATCAACCATAATAATTTCGTACGAATAATTATTTGCGTTTACTACGCGTGTAATCCATTCGCACAATTCAGGCAATGATTCTTCTTCATTATATAAAGGAATAACTATTGATACATCCATTAAATTAAATTGCTTGATTACCAAAAGGGTCTTGTGGTTTTTTCTTTGCCACAGCTGCACCAATTAAAGAGCTTATTGCACCGAAAATTGCAAAGCCTATAACAAGGCCTGCAACTGTAAATAAAGTAAAGTGATCTTTCATCATTGTTATTGTTTGATCAATTTGGCTGTCTGTCGCTTTTCCATCTGCTTCCATTTTTTGTCTCGTCATTTCTATGCTTTTATCAACCATATCTGGAAACAAAAAATTGAATGCAATAATTGAATAAACCAATATGATTACTGTAACAACAGCCGTTGTTTTAAATCCATGCGCAAAAAGATTCCCAAATGTAACATTCGCATTTAATTGATTGGAATAGCTTATACATGCCCAGATAATTCCTGCAAGAAAAAACGCATACTGAACATATGAAAGTTCCGGGTGTTTCATGGCATCAACAAAATATATGATAATACCATAAATAATTAAAACAAGTGAAATAATAATGCCTTTGATTTGCGGCGTTGTGACTTTAGTTTCCATATAGCATATTTAGTTATTTAGTATTAAATTTCCTTTCGAAACTATTCCAATTACATTTCCATGAAAAGGAATATTCATGAAAGCAGAATTCTGCGACTTGCTTTTATTTTTTTCTTTAGTGAAAATAAATTCTTCTGTGTTGAACAATGTAATACTTGCTTTATTGCCCTCGCTTATACTGCTATTTTTTAGCTGAAATATTTTTGCTGCATTTAATGAAAAGAGATTGGCAATTTGTTCAGCTGATAAATCTGGCAATGCTGTTTGTACTGCGGCATAACACGTTTGCAAACCAATCATTCCCGGTTTTGCATATTCAAACTCACAGGTTTTATCATCCCAATCTTCCGGAAGATGATGCGATGCGATGCAATCTATCTCTCCGTTCAAAACTGCTTCACGCAATGCAAGCATATCACTGCGTTTTCTTAAAGGCGGATTTACTTTAAGATTGGTATTATATGATTGCAAATCTTCATCGCAAAAAAAACAAATGGTAAGGCGTGACTGAACAACTGATATTTAAACCTTCCTCTTTTGCAGCTTTAATTAATGCAACAGATTTTGCAGTAGTAATTCCTGTGACATGTAAAGATGAGTTTGTATAACGAAGCAATTCAATATCTCTTGCTATGATCAATTCTTCAGCAATGGAAGGAACTCCCTGCAAACCCATACGTGTTGATATGATGCCTTCATTCATTAAACCTGAAGCGTTGATGCTTTTATCCTGTGGCAATTGTATGATAACACCATTAAACGACTTCACATATTGCAAAGCTTTTAAAAATAAACCTGCATTTTGAACAGGTTGTAATCCATCTGTAAACGCGATGGCTTTGCTTTGCTTCATATCATACATTTCTGCCAGTTCTTTGCCTTCGCGTTTTTTAGAAATGGCGCCAAGCGGATGAATGTTGATTTGCAAACCCTGTGATTTTTGCGTGATGTATTCAACCTGTGTTTTGCTATCAGTTACAGGATTTGCATCAGGTAGCGCAAATATTTCGGTAAAGCCACCAGCAGCAGCTGCATTTGCAAAGGTTTCCAATGTTTCCCTGAATTCATACCCGGGATCACATGCATGCGAAAAAATATCAATCCATCCGGGCGAAGCAATTACGTTGTCACCACTAAAATATATTGCAGAACTGCCTTTGATGTTATTATCAATTGTATGAATAACGCCATCAACAATTAAAATATCTTTTATAGTTCCGTTGTGTGGAGAAGCTGGATCTGCAATCGTAACCTGCTGCAGTATAATGTTCATGTAGAGCGGCAAAATTTGGCAAATATAAAATGAATTTTATGAAAAGCCTTTTTACATTTGCAGCCCTCGGCAACATTTCATAAAATTTGTGCTGAGTTTCGGGTGGTGGCGCAGTCCGGTAGCGTATTTGCATGGGGTGCAAGGGGTCGCTGGTTCGAATCCAGTCCACCCGACATACATTTTAATTAATTCTTACTTAAAGCCCGCAAATAATTTAATTTGCAGGCTTTATATTTTTTTCACTTTACTCCATTTTACCTAATCTCTAATCGTTTCTGAACTTGCTTAAGCTCTACATTTAAAAGGTGGTCGCTATTTCTCAGGGTATATACAATAATCGAAAAATATAAAAGAGAAACGAGAGCTTATTATAGGCAACAATTACTTCCATTCATGTCAAGCCAACGATTGAATAAATACATCAAAAAAAAATTGCAGCCTGCTTTTGTCCTTTTTCCTGAAATGGCTTATTTTTTATATGCATTAGTCAAAGCCTGTTTCGCGGTTTATTTAAAAAAGATATTGCATGAATCATTTTTCTTCTTAAGAATGCTCATCTTTGTTAAGTCCTGTGAATGCAAACCAATTTTCAAAGCTTGCAATAATCACATATTATTTTACTGTAGCAAACTGCCATAGTTTTTTGATTACTTAAATCAACCGGTTATGCTATGCCTGTTGATCAATGTACATTTTAAAGGGCATCGTTAAATAAAATCAACTATACTATGAACCGAACACAATCATGTTTAACCTGTGCAGTAATAAAAAAAAGGCAGGTGTTGTTTTTGCTTTCAGCATTTATTTTAATTAGTCATTGGGCCAATGCCAAACCTGGATCAAATAACTATAAACCGCTTGCAGTAAATAGCAATCATCATTTTCCAAAACTCAGTTATGCAGATACTATAATAAACGGTACTGTTACTGATCAAAATGGTAAACCAGTTGATAATGCATCCGTTACTGTGCAAGGCTCGGCAAGCGGCACAATTACTGATTCTTCAGGTCATTTTCAATTGAATGTTCCGGCAAATGCAACACTTGTAATTTCTTCAATCGGCTTTCAGCAGCAAACAATTGTTGTAGGTAAGCAAACAAGCCTGCAGATCAGTTTAAATGAAAATGTAAGTGGTTTAAATGATGTCGTAGTTGTTGGTTATACAGTGCAACGAAAGAAAGACCTTACAGGCGCAGTTTCAGTCATTACTACAAAAGATATAAAAGATATTCCTGTTGGCGGTGTTGAACAGATAATGCAGGGTAAGGCGCCTGGCGTTGCTATCACCGCGCAAACAGGTGCACCGGGCGACGCAATTGCTGTGCGCATAAGAGGTATCGGCACTATTAATGACAACAATCCTTTGTATATTATTGACGGCGTTCCAACAAAAACGGGCATCAACGAAATTTCACCCAACGATATAGAAAGCATTAATATTCTTAAAGATGCTTCCTCTGCGGCTATATATGGTGCCCGTGCATCAAACGGGGTTGTCATCATTACAACGAAACGAGGGCATTCAGGAAAAGCAAGGGTTAGCCTGAATGGCTACACCGGCATTCAAACACCGGGTAATTTAATCAAGATGGCCAACACGCAGCAATACGTTGCTGCTTACAATACTGCTGCCATTGCAGATGGCCGCCAACAAATCCCCGCAGGCATGACTGATACTTTGCCTAACGTGAACTGGCTGAAAGAAGTGTTACAAAATGCACCTATCAACAATCTTCAGTTAAGTATCAACGGAGGCAATGAAAACTCGCAATACATTGTTTCTGCAAATTATTTCGACCAGGATGGCCTGATCAATAATTCATCTTATAAACGTTTTAATATACGCACTTCCGTTAATGCAACTTTATCTAAGTTGTTTAAAGTTGGGACAAACATTAATCTTTCTTATTCAAAACAAAGACAGGTTGGTACTTCAGGCGATGGTTATGGTGCAGGTAATCCGGGCGCAAGTGTTGTACGGTATGCTTTATTCAGAACGCCTGCTACACCTGTATATGATAAGAATGGTGTGTTGGTTGATCTGCCTAAACCTTCGCAGTTTTTTGGTGATGGTTTAAATCCTGTTGGTCTTGCAGATAATACAGACAGGAACTTTGACAACTACTCTGTATTAGGCGATGTGTTTATTGAATTAACGCCGGTTAAAAACCTGAAGATTCGTACAGACCTTGGCGGCAATCTTGTTCTAACCGATTACAAACAATTCTTTCCAACTTGGGGCGTTGACCGTTTTATTAATTCGCCCAACAGCCTTGCACAATCAAGCGCAACAGAATTAAATTACAACTTTACCAACACTGCTACCTACGATATTCTTGCAGGCGATCATACCATCAATCTTTTAATCGGTACCGAAGCAATAAAAGATGATGTTCAACAACTCTCCGCATCAAGAACAAATTATGCGGATCAATCATTCAACTTCCAATATCTTGATAATGGTTTAGGCGCCCAGCAAAATGGTGGCAACGAATCTCACTGGGCTTTATTCTCATTATTTGCAAGAGCGAATTATGCTTACCAGAACAAATACCTTGCAAGTTTTAATTTTAGAAGAGATGGTTCTTCAAGATTAGACCCTGGTGACCGTTACGGTAACTTTTATTCCGGTTCTGTGGGGTGGCGTATCGATCGCGAAAATTTTTTAAAGAACAGCGATAAGATTTCTTTATTAAAACTGCGTGCAAGCATCGGGCAATTAGGCAACCAGGAAATTGGAAACTATTCTTACGTATCTATTGTTTCCGGTGGATTTTATTATCCTTTCGGCGGCGTACCAACGCAAGGGTATACTATAACATCAGAAGGTAATCCGAATGTACAATGGGAAACAAGTACACAAACAGATGTTGGTTTAGATCTTGGATTATTTAAAAACGCATTGCAGTTCACTGCGGATTATTTTATCAAGAACACATCAAATGTTTTGCTTTCTATTCCGCTGCCAAGCAGCGCCGGCAGTGTAAGCGGCCCAACACAAAATGCAGGTGAAATAAGAAACCAGGGTTTGGAATTACAGGCTATTTATAACAGCCCGCTTTCAAAAAAAATTCACCTATAATATCATAGCCAATTTTGCAACACTTCAGAATAAAGTGCTATCACTTGCGAATGCAACGCCTATTGCAGGTGGCAGAATAGACAATAATTATTTCGCAACGCTTACAACAGTTGGCCAGCCTGTTGGCGAATTTTATTTATTGCAGCAGGAAGGGATTTTTCAAACACCGGAAGATGTTTTCACGCATGCATATCAGGGGCCGAATGTGCAGGCCGGTGATGTTGCTTATAAAGATATCAGCGGGCCAAATGGCAAGCCTGATGGTGTGATTGATAATTATGACAGAACGTTTGCAGGTAGCCCGATTCCTAAATTCACGTATGGCGTAACAGGCAGTTTTAGTTACAGTGGGTTTGATCTCAGCATTTTTTTCCAGGGTGCTGCGGGCAACAAAATTTACGACCAGGTATTGACGGACATTGAAGGCTTTTACCGCGCATTTAATATTACTGAACAGGTTGCTACGCAAAGTTGGCACGGCGAAGGAACGTCTAACACGTTGCCGCGCTTATCATGGAACGGCGCAACCAATAATAAAATGCCATCAACAAGGTTTTTGGAAGATGGCTCTTATTTCAGGTTAAAGAATGTTCAGCTGGGATATACTTTCAATAAAGACCTCTTAACGCACATGAATATTTCGAGTATTCGCGTGTATGTAAGTGCAACAAATCTTTTTACTATCACAAAATATAAAGGCCTCGATCCTGAAATGTATATCAGTAATAATTCTTTGGGCGATGGTGACCGTGCAGTGGGCATTGATTGGGGGACTTATCCTTTAGCCCGCACTTATACATTTGGTTTAAACGTAAATTTTTAATGCTGAAAACTGAAAGAATATGAAATCCTATACAATAATTTTTATCATTTTAATTATAACCGTAGCTACACAAACAAGCTGTAAAAAGTTTTTGGATCAGCCTGTGTTGGGTAATTATGAAGCTGCTGATTTTTTTAATTCAGATGCGAACGCACAAACGGCAATCAACACGGCTTACGTGCCTTTATTGTTTACTGATGGCGGTTCAAATGCCATTTGGGTTTTGGGCGATGTTGCATCAGATGATGCGATTAAAGGCGGTCTTGATGGCGACCAGGCTGACTTTCAAAATATAAACGATTTCAATATCATTCCATCCAATTCAGCAGTAGAAGCTGTTTGGAAAAGATATTATGATGGTGTGTTCAAATGCAATGTTGTAATATCAGGCTTGCCGGATGATAATACTGCCGTATCACAGCCTGTTAAAACATCATGCATTGGCCAGGCAAAATTTTTACGCGCTTATTATTATTTTATTCTTACCAATTGTTATGGCAATATTCCATTGCATTTAAAAGTTGAAACACCTGACGAAGTGCAAAGCCCTGCATTGCCGCAGGAACAGATCTATGCGCAAATAGAAAGCGATTTGAATGATGCTGCAGCAGTATTACCAACAAGCTGGAGCGGTGCAGATGATGGCCGTGCAACCAAAGGCGCGGCATTGGCTTTACTGGCAAAAACATATTTGTTTGAACAGAAATGGCAGCAGGCTGCAACAACAGCACAGCAGGTTGAAGCATTGGGCATTTATAACCTGACACATTTGTTCACAGATAATTTCAACGCCAATACAAAAGATAACAGCGAAGCCATTTTTTCTGTGTGGCATAAAAGCGGTTCCAATCCTTTTTTAGGCAATAACCTGAATCAATGGTTTGCGCCGCGCGATTTAAACGGATATGGATTTTTTTATCCAACACAAAGCCTGGTAGATAATTTTGAAAAATCGCCGGACGGTGTTATTGATCCACGATTTGGTTATACAATGTCAGGCACAGATGCGCCGAATTATTATGATACAACTTTCCAGCCTTCATGGGCAATTACAGGAAGCTACATCAGCAAAAAACAAATTCAGCCTTTATCAGAAATACCTACATCAATAAAAGGCGATGGCAATTTGAATTATGAGGCTATTCGCTTCTCAGATGTTTTATTAACAGAAGCAGAAGCATTGAATGAATCGGGTAATCCAGCCGGGGCTTTAATACCATTAAATAAAGTCCGCAAAAGAGCAAGAGAGTCTTATTTGTATGATGCTTCACTGCCCGGCTTTGGAACGGTGCCTGCAGGTTTGTTGCCCGATATTACAACTACAGATCAAAGCCAGTTACGCGATATCATTCGAAAAGAAAGAAGAAGTGAATTGGCACTGGAATTTCATCGCTTCTTTGATGTTATTCGTTACGGCAGCACTTATGCTACCCAGGCTATGAAGGATGTTCCAAACTTTAATTACGATAATGATAAATTCTTTCCTATTCCGCAAAGCGAAAGAGATACCAATCATAAATTATAAACAAGAATTATTAATTATAAAATGAATGATCATGTGTAAGCAAAAGTTTTTATTAATAATTACAGTTATCTTTTTTGCTGCTGTATTAATTCAATCATGCAAAAAAGATGACACCAATAACAACAACACGCCGGCCAATGATAAATCTGCACTGAATGCGCTCATAGATTCAGTAGGCAATGTTTTAAATACAACAACGGAAGGCAACAAACCCGGGCAATACAGTGTTGGCTCAAAAGAAAACCTTGATTCTACATTGCAGCTTGCAATGGGTGTTTCATCAAACAATACTTACACGCAACAGCAGGTTGATAATGCAACAGCAAATCTTGAACGTTCGGTTACAGTTTTTCATTCGCATTTAATACAGGAAGTTTCTGTTGCAAACCTTGTTGCCCTCTGGAAATTTAACGGTAATGCAATTGATTCTTCCGGTAACGGGCATGATGGAAAATTAATAACAGGTTGGACAGGCCCGGGCAACGCGCCTGTTGATGGCGGCACGTTGCCGAAGCTGGTTGCAGACCGTTTTGGAAGAGCAAATATGGCTTATGATTTTAATAACGGTGCAACAGTTGAAGTGCCTTTCAGCACGGCCTTTAATGCGCAAAGCTTTACAATAAGTTTATGGTTAAAAAGGCATGGCACCAATTGTAATAATTATTTCTTTTCACTGGATAGGTGGAACGGTTACAAGTTCCAGTTGCAATGCAATAATTTTCTATTTCTCACATTTAAGGATGCCAGCAATAATTATCATGATGTGGACAGTGGTCCTGCTGATGTACCTGATGAAACCTGGACGCATGCGGCAGTAAGTTATACGAACGGAACTATGAAGTTTTATGTAAATGGTGCATTGGTAAAAACGGTTGCGGTAACCGGTGTTCCGGTAACGCTAAAAGATTCAGTCCATCTTGCCATAGGTAATGAGTTATCAAAAAGTGATTATACAATTAACAGTTCTGACGATTATACTTATTATGGCGGCGATTATTTTATCGGGTCAATTGACGATGTTCGATTTTATAATACAGCTTTAAGCGATGCTGAAGTTTTATCTATTTACACAATTGAGAGCAGTTTATAACTGAATTTATGTAAAGCAACTTTATAAGATGCCTGCAGTTTTTTGCAGGCATCTTTGTTTATTTATTTTCTGCCGCCTCATTAAAGCCGATGAAAAGGCCTCATCTTAATACTTGTATTAAAGTCGGTGAGAATTTATCAAAACAATCAGATATTGATCTCTACATTTGCTCCATTTGTAAATTGTAGTATATGAACCAATATGTAACAGATTTTGTTAGCCTGATTGATAACAGCGGCAACATCATTTTTAATATGACGCAGGAAGAAGCTTCTGCTGCAATTATTTCCGGCGATCCTGCTGCTGTTCGTAAAATAGATGGCCAGTTTGCCATTGTTGAAAAAGTAGACAGGCAGGTGTTTATGGCGCGTTCACTTGGCAGGCCGATGCGTTACTTTCTTGCCAAACAGGTTTCAGGCCCATTACTTATTGTGGCAGAGCGCATGGATGAAATTTATGAGTTTTTAAAAGAAAGAAATTTGCACCACCAGTTTCATCCTTCTTACACAAGAATGGTTCCGGCGCATCATATGGTAAAGCTTGAAGTAATTGGTTGCCCCGATCCTAATCCTGTATATACAAGATTTTTTGAACCGGAAAGAAATGTGCTGCCAACTGATCTTGATGCTATCGGTAAAAAATATATTGAAACATTAGCCAGTGAATGTCAGAAATGGTTGTTATCTATCCCTGAAAGAGAACCTATTGGTGTTTTATTTTCGGGCGGTATAGACAGTGGCTCTGTGTTTTTAGTGTTGTATAATTTGATGTTGAAGCTCGGCATGCCTCCGCAGAGATTAAAAGCTTTTACGCTTACTGTAAATGGAGGACCAGATGCAGAACAGGCGCACCGGTTTATGGATAAGCTGGGTTTATCGCTTTTTCTTGAAGTGATTGATGTGCCGTTATCGGACATCGATTATAAAGATGCCATCAGGTTAATTGAAGATTATAAATCACTCGATCTTGAATCTGCAACTATGGCAACCGCGCTTTGTAAAAAAGTAAGAGAACTATATCCGGAATGGAAATATATAGCTGATGGTGATGGCGGCGATGAAAATCTTAAAGACTATCCAATACAGGCAAATCCTGAACTTACCATACGCAGCGTGTTGAACAATATGATGCTTTACCAGGAAGGTTGGGGTGTTGATAAAATAAAACATTCGCTTACATATTCAGGCGGACAAAGCCGTGGCCATAATCGTTCCTATGCACCTGCAAAAAAATATGGCTTCAAAGGATTCAGTCCTTATGCGTTGCCCAATGTAATTGAAGTGGCAGAAGGCATTCCATTCATTGCGCTTACTAACTGGAACGAAGAAGCTTTATATGCGTTGAAAGGCGAAGTTGTAAGTCGTGGTATTAAAGCTGTAACAGGTTTTGATATGCCCGTGTTTGAAAAAAGAAGATTCCAGGCAGGCGCAGTATCTGAAGATGCTTTCTCAAAAGTTTTTGGCGGCAGCGAAATAGAATACAGAACCTATTTCCATTCGTTGTATGCACGATGAATATGACAGTCGTTCGATTGTTCAGCTTCGTTCCAAAAAGAATAAGGTAGATCCATATATTCCTTATCATTTTTTGCATGAAGAAGAGCTAAGTTTATCAGGTCATATTGAAAGCGTAAACACTATCTTTCTTACAGGTAAAGAATGCGCATTCAAATGTTTGATGTGTGATCTATGGAAAAACACTTTGGATGAAGCTGCGCCATTGGGAGCAATAGTGAAGCAGATTGATTATGCGCTTGAGAGATTACCAAAAGCAGATGTTATCAAACTATATAATAACGGGAACTTTTTTGATACAAAAGCTATTTCACCAAATGAGTATCCCGAAATAATCGACCACATTTCCGGTTATAAAAGGGTGGTTGTTGAGAATCACCCAAAACTTTGTAACAAACATTGTATTGAGTTTAATGAACAGCTTAATTGCAAGCTTGAAGTTGCAATGGGTTTAGAAACTATTCACCCTGACGTACTGCCCAAACTGAACAAACAATTAACGCCTGAAGATTTTAAGAACGCAACAACATTTTTAAATCAACATAATATTGATGTGCGTGCATTCATATTGTTAAATGCACCTTATATAACTGTTCCGGATGAAAGTATTGCGTGGACATTACGATCCATACAGTTTGCTTTTGATTCTGGTGTGGCACGTTGTTCTGTTATTCCCGTAAGACCGGGCAATGGCGTGATGGATATTTTATGGAAAGAAAATTTTTATGCGCCGCCTACATTAGCTATGTTGGAAGAAGTATTTGAAAAAGCATTACTATTAAAACAAGGACAGGTATTTGTTGATACATGGGATATAAATTTTTTATCAAAATGTTCTTTGTGTTTTGAAGCAAGGAAAGGCCGTCTTGAAAAAATGAATCTCACACAAAAAATACAACCGCAAATACAATGTAGTTGTAACACCGGTTATGTCTCATCAATCTGATTATGATATTGTAATTGCAGGTGCCGGTTTTGCCGGTGCACTCACTGCACTTTGTCTGAATGAGTGTGGTTTTAATGTTTGTCTGATCGAAAAAGGAAAACATCCGCGTTTTGCAATTGGTGAATCTTCTACACCAATTGCAGACATGATCCTGCGTTCGCTTTCATCAAAATATAATTTGCCATGGCTGTATGATTTTTCAAGATATGGAAGCTGGCAAAAAGCACATCCCGAAATTGTATGCGGTATTAAAAGAGGCTTCAGTTATTACAAACATTATCCGGGTAAAGAATTTTCAACGGATGAAAATCATTGCAATGAATTATTGGTTGCTGCAAGCGTGAGTGATGAGCTATCTGATACTAACTGGCTGCGTTCAGATTTTGATGCTTTTCTTGTAACAAAGGTTGAAGAAGCCGGTATTGATTATTTTGATCGAACTGAAATCATATCTGCTATAAGAGAAAACAATCAATGGGAATTTAATACAGTCAACAACAATAATACTATCACTATTAGCGGTTCATTTTTTATTGATGCAAGCGGCAGTGGAATATTGGCGGATAAACTATTTTCAGTAAAGTCTTCAGCAGATAATTTTCTTACCAATTCGTTTGCTGTATTTTCTCATTTTGATAATCTTCCATGTTGGACAGATATGTTGCATCAGAAAAATATTGCAACAGGTGATTACCCTTATGATCCTGATAATTCAGCTTTGCATCATGTGTTGGATGAAGGATGGATCTGGGCATTGCGTTTTAATAATAACCGTACAAGCTGGGGTTTTGCATTAAATGGTAATGATGCTTCACTGCAAAAAATGCAGCCACAGGAAATATGGAAAACTATGCGCGATCGTTACCCCGATATAAATTATATACTCAACGATGCTGCTTTTTCTGCTGAGCCAGGCAACATTGTACGTTTCGGAAGATTACAAAGAAAACTGGAAACATGTTTTGGTGACGGCTGGGCGGCTATGCCGCATACTGTTGGGTTTATTGACCCGCTTTTCAGCACAGGCATTGCTTATTCATTGGCAGGCATTGAAAGAATTGTAGAGATGTTATCTGGAAACAGGAGCTTTGAACAACCGTTATATGATCAATTGAAAGAGTATGAAAACATAGTTTTTGAAGAACTGAAATTAATTGACATGCTGGTTGCGGGGTGTTACGAAACGATGAAACATTTTTCGCTTTTCAATGCATGGTCTATGTTGTATTTTACTTTCACCATTATGTATGAACAAAGGCGGTTGAAAAACCTTCCGGTAAAATATTTTCTTGAAGCGGATAATGATGAAGTGCAAAAAATTGCAAACTCAACCTATAAAGAACTGCTTGCATTAACAGCACAGCCAACAATATCACAACAGGATATAGACACATTCACTGACACAATAAGAGAAAGAATAAAACCTTATAACACTGCGGGCTTATTAGAACCATCTTCCAAAAACATGTATCATCATACTATTGCGAAGTTGTGATACAAACTAATTAGCATGAGTTCTGGTTAAGGAATGATGGTTAATCAAATATTTTAAAGCTTTGGGCGATAAACGTAAACAATAAAATGTTTTAGACCGGGTAGAATCATATTAAGAAATACTTTGCTCAGGCCTAATCGTTCTAAAAGCGTCTTTTTCAAAAACATAATAGCTGACTTATAGCCAACATATAGCTGACTTATACCTGAGTTATAGCCGACTTATAGCTGATTTAAAGGCTGCTAAAGGGCAGGTTAAAGCTGCTCAAAGGCTATCATCTAAAGGCAGAAAGGGGCACTGGTTCAAAACAAATCCTTCTTAAACGTTTCTTTCTCAGGCAGAAAGTTCCGGGATATTATCCAGGGCTCATGTTAATTATTTTACTTACTTCCTGCCGTGGAATTTTCCGTTTGTGGCTTCAATGCATTTTTAAATCTATCTGTATTCATCAATCTTGTATTGTATTCTTTCTGATATTGTTTATGATTGACATCAGAAGGATAAGCTACTTTATCTGAATAAGGATAAGAAGGCATATTATGGAAAGGCAGTGGCGCAACTGTTTGTCCATAAGCTGTATTCAGGTCACCATCTTTTACCCAGCCTTCACTGTAAATAAGAAAATCTCTTTTCCATCCTTTAGGTAATTCCGGTAAATGCGTAGCATCAAAATCAATGCTGATCTCATCTCCGCCATCTGCAATAATATATTCATCATCTGCCTGCTTTAATAAAGGCAACACATCACCATATCTTGTGTAATTACCGGTAAGGTCTCTCCATTTTTGTCCGTTGGTGGTAGTGTAATAATCACACCAGTGCGGACCAAACGGACCACCTTTTGTGTACATGGTTGAATATCCCCTGTAGGCAAGGTTTGCACCCGTCATGGTAAGGTCATGCATGTTTACCGGCGCTTTTGATAACCCGTTTGAGAAGAATATTTCATCCCAGTATACCTG
>JABDFS010000041.1 GCA_013286425.1 Bacteroidota bacterium | reverse complement strand
AGGCCAGAAAAGAAACCATATAACCAGTAAAAAATATGCGACCCATTTCTGCCTGATCTTATAATACGCAACAGGAAGGTAAATGCTGATGAGGTAAGGTATCCAGGCAAGAAATAAGTTCCATATAAAAAATAAAAAATTGACCTTGGAAGTTATAAAAATGCGCAGCGCAACAATGGCAGTTGCATATAAAGATGAAATAATAAGAATGATGGTTATTTTCCAATGCTCCCTGAAATATATACTGCGAATGGCTTTTATCGATTTACTCATACAGTGTCTTTACTAAACTGAAAGTTAGCTGAATACAATTACCTGCACAAGAATGCGGTATTGATAATGTGCGTGGTTAGTTCTGCCGGTAAATAATTATCAGTTTTTTTATCCGGTCATCATTTTCTTACCATGGCTAAGCTGTACACTGCTGTACATTAATGGTTTGGTTTTGTACACTACTGTAACACTTTCCTTGTTGAAACGTTTGCCGGTAAAGCATTTACAAACCGGTATAAGCGTTGAGCCGGTTTTAAAATGAACTAAAATAAAAGGTACTACATGATAAAAAACCTGTTATTGATTGCCATACGCAATTTTAAAAAAGATAAATGGTTCAGCCTGCTGAATATACTCGGGCTTACTATTGGTATTACATTCAGCCTCTTCTTAATTTTTTATATTACGGATGAGCTGAATTATGACCGTTATAATGACAAAGCTGACCGTATATACAGAATAGTTTCTTACATACATGAAAAGGATAAGAACACCAACTGGGCAATAACACAGGCACCACTGGCAGCCACATTAAAAAAGGATTACCCGGAAGTGGAAGAATCAGGAAGGTTTATGGGCCGCGAAAGGACCTTGTTTAAAAATGGCAATAATAATTTTTATGAAACGAAGGTGTTTTATGCTGACAGTACCATCTTCAATATATTCAGTTACAAATTTGTGGAAGGCAATGCGGCTCATGCTTTGAATGAGCCAAACAGCATCGTGATCACAAGATCGCTTGCTGAAAAATATTTTGGAAAGAATACACCCGCGGTTGGTAAAACGCTTCGCACCGTATATGATGTATATAAGGTAACTGCTGTGCTGGAAGATATTCCTCAAAACTCCCACCTGCGTTTTGATATGCTGATATCATGGTCATCATTACCGCAAAATCAAAACGGCGGGCAAAACTGGGGCAACTTCAACAACTTCACCTATGTGTTATTGAAACCGGGAACCAATGCCGATGCTTTTAATAAAAAGCTGGTACAGGTATACAAGAAATATGTACAACCAATTTTTGCGCAATACAATGTAACCATGCAATATGATATTCAACCCATCACTTCTATACACCTGCATTCCACGCTGGAGCAGGAGCCGGAAGAACTGGGCAGCATGTCTTATATCTGGATATTTTCTGCAGTAGCATTCTTTATGCTGCTGATAGCCTGTATAAATTATATGAACCTGACTACGGCAAGGTCTGCGCGCAGGGCAAAAGAGATCGGCATACGCAAGGTTAGCGGGTCTACAAAAAAACAACTGGTACTCCAGTTTTTAAGTGAGTCGCTGCTTACTGCTTTAACGGCGGTTGTATTAAGTATTTTACTGGCAATGATATTGCTGCCTGTATTTAATTCTTTATCAGGTAAAGCATTTACCATACACACATTATTTCAGCCGTCCAATATTGCTTTGTTATTGGGCATTGGATTATTTACAGGATTGGCAGGCGGCAGTTACCCGGCATTTTATCTTTCCTCTTTTCAGCCGGTGAGCATTTTAAAGGGAACGCTTTCAAAAGCATCAGGTAATGTAAACCTGCGCCGTACGCTGGTGGTATTGCAATTCTCTATTTCGATGATCATGCTTATTTGTACATGGGTGGTATATACACAACTTTCTTTCCTGCAAAATAAAAACCTCGGCTTTGATAAAAGCCAGGTAATGACAGTTACAGTAAATACCGGCGAAGATGAACGCGGTAAAATAAATTCAATGAACAACGAATTCCGCAGTATTCCGGGCGTAAAAACTGTAGGCACAGGCAATTCTTACCCGGGCAGCCCTAATATTAACCTGAACCTTTTTACCGTGCAAACAGATTCAGGTTATGTTGACAAAGCGGTTGAATGTTATGCAGTGGATGAAAATTATATTACTTCATTGAACATACCAATGGCAAGAGGACGAAATTTTGATAACCTTTCAGATACGCTGCACAGTATTTTGGTGAACGAATCTATGGCTAAGCATTTCGGATGGAAAGAACCTATTGGCAAGCATATAAAGTTTCCCGGTGACACATCAGGCAATTACCTGGAAGTAGTAGGTGTAATAAAAGATTTTAACCAGAAATCGTTGTACAACCCTATAGCTCCTCTCCTTTTGTTTTATGGCCCTAATGGTAACGTTATAGAGTTGAAGCTGAACGCCGGTGACCCTGCTAAAATAATAACGCAGGCAGGTAGTGTCTGGAAAAAGTATTTTCCTGAATTGCCATTTGAATATAAATTCCTGGATGAAAGCTTTAATTCGCAGTATGCTGCTGACCAGAAGCGCGGAAAGATATTCGCCGCTTTTTCTATACTTACCATTATAATCACCTGTCTCGGGTTGCTTGGCCTTACTGCATATACCACGCAACAAAAGCAAAAAGAAATAAGTATACGCAGGGTTATGGGCGCCAGTATAATGCAGATCATAACTATGATCACCCGCAACTATTTGTGGCTGGCATTGATGGCTGCATTCATCGCATTCCCCGTAGCTTATTATTTCATGAATAACTGGCTTAAAGCATTTTCCTATAATGCAGGGCTATCTCCTGTTCCGTTTATTATGTCTGCATTCGTTATCGTGGTCACTGCAGTTTTAACCGCTATGTTTCATTCAGCAAAGGCAGCCTTATCAAAGCCGTCAAAGAATTTAAGAACGGAATAATAAGGGATGCCTGGGAATGAGTTTGCACCCTTGTATTGCTGTGTGCTGCTGCCAGCACTTTTCATGACAGTATTGAATGCTTAACAGGTATTGATACCTGCTTCAATAATAAGAAGGCAGCTTAAACGCTGTTATTCTTCTTCCCCGGCAGCTTCATAATTTACATCTGATTCTGCTATTTCAGTAAGTAAAACATCTGTTTGTTTTTCTTCCTCCAATGTTTGTTTCAGCACATTTGCCACATCTTCCAGACCCAGTGTTGTTGCCAGTTGCGCCAAGCCACCATATGTAGAAATTTCATAGTGCTCTACTTTTTGTGCAGCTAATATTAAACCTACATCCCTTGTTGCGGTACCTTTTTCTGTTTCTTCAATAATGCCCTTGCCTTCTTCAATAATACCGGCCATTGCATCACATTTTTTAGCCTGTGCTTTTTTACCTAATATCTCAAAAACCTGTTCAAGCCTTTGTACATGTGTTTGGGTTTGTTGCATGTGGTCTTCAAATGCCTGCTGCAATTTTTCTGATGTTGCCGCTTTTTTCATTTTAGGCAATGTTTTCACGATGTTTTTTTCTGCCCAATAAATGTCCTTCAGTTCATCTTCGAAAAAAGATTTAAGCATTGAATCTTTTGAAGCTACTCCTGCTGAATAGGCATTCCCGGGTTGTTGTTTTGTGGATGATTTTGCCATAGTTATTGTTTTTTAAATTGATTGTATTTTGAGTATATAATTAATGATATTATGCCGGTACTTTTCTTGATTTCTCTCTTTCCCAGAAACGGTGTTGTGCTATAGCTTTTATAAATTGCTGTGCAAGTTTTGATGCATCACCGCCTGTTATAATACCTTCCATCAAAACAGTTGCATCACTTGTATCTTCCGGTAATTTTCTACCGAAATAAGTTGCTTTAATTACCTGCAAAGCATCAGCATCAAACGCTATTGCTTTACAATGTTTAAATGCTTCATTTAAAAAATGAACTGCATCAGGGTCAGCTTCCAAAGTAGCAACGCTGTTAGTACCACCCGGCACATATACGGCATCATAAAAAACAGAAGCGGTGGTGAGTAAAGATTTGGCAACAGCAACCGGTGTATCGCCTGTACCTGCAATAAATCCAAGTTTCGGCGCGATCACTTCACACATAGCACCCGCTTTCGTTAAAGCATTTTTTATTGTTTCGATGTTTGCATCGTTCACACCGTCTGCGGCAAGTATGGCGATCTTACGTGTTTGTATAGTATCTGTCGGAGAAGATAAAACCATACTTAATGCTGTTGATTTATCCAGTGAACCTTCTTTCACAATAGATGCATATTCTTCGTCACTGGCATCTGCAGGTTTTGTCTGGTTCAATGGTGTCTTCAGATCTTTTGGCACATGCATGCCTGTGTTATAGGCAACGCCACCGGCAAGGCCTTCATCAATCTGTGAGAGAAAATATAGCATACGTTCACGTACAGAAAGTGTTTCCACTTTGCCTAATTCAAAACTCAGCGCATCTGTTATATGTTGTTTTTCCGGCCCGGTCTGACTGTTGAAAAATAATTTAGCCTGGCTGAAATGATCAAAGAAACTTTTACTTCTGCCGCGTATTTTACCGGCTTCAATGCGTTCGGGATAACTGGTAAATCCGCCCTGCATCATACCTGCCTGGAAAGGACAACCGCCACTCATGCCATTAGGACTATGAGCTGTTTTCCCTTTATTAATCTGTTGGCGCATATGCCCGTCACGCTGGTTATTATGTATCGGCACAACAGGGCGATTGATAGGTATTTCATGAAAATTCGGTCCGCCTAATCTTATCAATTGTGTATCTGTGTATGAAAACAAACGGCCCTGTAACAATGGGTCATTTGTAAAATCAATGCCCGGTACAATATGCCCTACATGAAAAGCGACCTGTTCTGTTTCTGCAAAGAAATTATCAGGGTTACGGTTTAAAGTCATGGTGCCTATTCTTCTTACAGGAACCAGTTCTTCGGGTATTAATTTGGTGGGATCAAGCAGGTCAAATTCATATTTGTGCTCATCTTCTTCGGGCACTATCTGCACGCCGAATTCCCATTGCGGAAAGTCGCCGTTTTCTATTGCTTCCCATAAATCGCGGCGATGAAAATCAGGGTCTTTGCCTGATATATTCTGCGCTTCATCCCATGCAACAGAATGCACACCCAGCACAGGCTTCCAGTGAAACTTTACAAAACATGCTTTATTATCTGCATTCACCAAACGGAATGTATGCACACCAAAACCTTCCATCATACGCAGGCTTCTTGGAATAGCACGGTCACTCATTACCCACATGATCATATGCGCAGATTCAGGTGTATTGGAAATATAATCCCAGAAAGTATCATGTGCAGATGCAGCCTGTGGAATTTCATTATGCGGTTCAGGTTTTACTGCATGAATAAGATCAGGGAATTTAATAGCATCCTGGATAAAAAATACAGGCATGTTGTTTCCTACCAAATCAAAATTGCCTTCTTCGGTATAAAACTTTACAGCAAAGCCACGCACATCACGCGCAAGATCTGATGAGCCACGTGAACCGGCAACGGTAGAGAATCGTACAAATACCGGTGTTTCTCTTGACGTATCTGTTAAGAAGCCAGCCTTTGTAAATTCACTCATGTCTTCATTCAATTTAAATACGCCATGCGCCGCAGAGCCACGGGCATGCACCACGCGTTCCGGTATTCTTTCATGATCAAAATGTGTGATCTTTTCACGCAGAATAAAATCTTCCAAGAGACTTGGGCCACGTTCACCGGCCTTTAAAGAATTCTGATCGTCATTAACTTTTAAACCCTGGTTGGTTGTTAGAAATTGACCTGTTGAATCTTCTGTATTTTGCTGAAGGTCATCAAGCTTTTTATTTGTTATATCGTTTTGTTTGGGATCAGTTGCCATAAGATGAATTGATAATTAATAATTAATAGTGAAGAATGAATAATGGATAATGAAGGATGCGCAATGGATGCAATTATTCTTTTGTATCGCTGCTTATTTGAATATCGTTATCAGCAATACCTGCTAATGTTTCATCGGCGTTTTGTTCTTCAGAGAGTGTTTCAGATAAGATGTTTGCAGCATCAGTCAAACCTAATTTTTCAGCAAGCTTACTTAACCCTGTGTAAGCAGAAATTTCATAATGCTCTACTTTTTGCGCGGCCATTATAATACCAAGGTCTCTTGCCGGTGTGCCGGCATCAGTATCTTCAATAACACCTTCCCCTTCTTTGGTAAGCCCTTCCATTGCATCACATTTTTTTGCCTGTGGTTTTTTGCCAAGTATTTCAAACACCTGCTCTAATCTTTCAACATGTGTTTTTGTTTCTTCCAAATGATTGCTGATGGCTTCTTTGAGTGATTTTGATGAAGCTGCATTAATCATTTTGGGCAACGCTTTAACCAAATGATTTTCTGCCCAGTAAATATCTTTCACATTATCAGCAAATAATTTCATTAATCCATCTTCAGTATCTAATGATACAGCGCTCATATCAGCATCTTTTGTTGGCTGATATTTTGAATGATTATCTGCTGCGGGTATTGCAGCCTCTGCGTCTGAAACAGAATTGGAAGCGGGTGCTTTTTTAGCAGGTTTTGTACCGGCTTTTTTTTGCGAAGGTTTAATCATAGAATAAATTTTAAAAGGGATAATAGATAAGATAGTTTAGCAAATCCGGTGCTATATTTTTATGGCACTATTATTCAGGTAATGATTATTGTTGCTTTTCGTATTCAACATTCCCCTTCCTGAACAAAAACCCTTAAACACAATTGCTGAAACTATTTTTATATTAGCATGAATAATTTTATTGTTATTATAAAGCAAACAAATGGCACGATTTATTCAACTTTATATTTTCACTTGTGCCTAGTTCAAAAACATTTTTACAACAGTTTTCTATTCTCCCTGCTATAATGCTTTTCACAGGTTGCGCTGTGTTAGATAACAATTCCGCTAAATATGGTTTTAGTGAAGGATACTATTATAGCAAGCTCAACAAGAGCAAGCCTGAAAAATATTATGTTGTTACAGGTAGCGATTCTATAAAAGTATATCCCTCATCAATAGCTAAACAAATAGCAGATACCGTAAAATCAATTACGCTTTTATTTCCACCGCACGAAAAGCCATCTCAATTTTCTGATTATATTTTTACTACAAAGTCGTTCGATCTGGATGTGCTCACCATTCTTTTCAAATACCGTCCGGCAGTAGCCGGTTTTCCAAACCAGCTTAATGCAAATTTTAATGGTGCAGTTTATGCGGGTTACAGAAAAGACATTTATAAACTTTCTTATACACAATCGCCTCTGCATATTCAAAACAGAAGTATTTCACATAAAGGTTACAGTGCAGGAGTATTTGCAGGCATAGGAACTGCACGCATAGATGAATATGTAACGCTCAATCGTATCAATTATGAATATGATGGCTTTGTACTTACATCCGGTGGTGCAATTATATTAGGTTTTAATAAACTAAATTTCGGATTCCTAGGCGGCATTGATTACCTGACAGATAAAAACCGGCATGTTTGGGTTAATCAAACCAAACCGTGGATAGGCATAAGCATTGGCCTTAACTTAAATTAATAATTTTAAATACAATATCATGGAACAGCAAAAAGAAAGCAAGCCAGGTTTTTTTGAAAAATTCTCTGCAAAAGCAACAACTGCTACCGGTAGTACGCCTGCTATCATTATCGCATTCAGCGGTGTATTGATATGGGCAGCATTAGGGCCGGTATTCAAGTACTCGGAAGGCTGGCAAATGGTTATAAATACCGGTACTACGATCATTACTTTCTTAATGGTCTTTCTTATACAGAAATCTCAAAACAAAGAATCCATAGCTGTGCAGTTAAAGCTGAATGAACTGGTGGCTGCACATGAATTTGCGAGTAACAGGCTGGTGGATGTTGAAAATATGACTGAGGCTGAATTGAAGGTTATTCAGAAATATTACGCACAGCTAAAAATTGATACAAAAAAAGAAGAGTCGTTACAACAATCACATTCAATAGATGAAGCAGAAAAGCAACATGAATTGAAAAAAGATATTGAAGAAGATGTGCGTGAAAGGGTGTCTGCGAAAAAGCATTGATTGCATGCATTTTGCTTTGGTGATATTTATATAATATTAGCGCATTATACAACAGCTTGTAAATTGATTAAAAAGATTTAGGGTGAAAACTACGGTTGCATAATAACTGCTGCTTTATCGGCCAGGTCATAATAGTGGCTAATGCAGTTGTATTTATTAAACAAAAAATAATAAAATAAGGTTTGTTACATGTGGTTTTACATAAGTTAGCGGTACCGGATTAACTTTGAATAATGTTACTGCAGAGATGAAAAACCTCTAATTTTTTCTGACAGGTTAAAGGTATTTTCCCGATGTATATAAAACAATACTCAATTTGAGTATTTTTAACCCGCTAAACTTATGAAGTGAATGGCATCCAAATCCTATGGTGAGGTATTTGATGGCGACTGGGATAGACTGCGATCAGTTATTCAGGTTGCTGCATCTTATAAAGAAAAATGGCCGGAACTTATACCCTTGTTTGAACAGATTTCTGCACAGAATGCGGTATTTATAATGATCTGGAATATGTTGATCAACCGCATTATTTATGTGGTGGATAAGCGAAAAGTTCTGGGATATGATACCTCGATGTACCTGGCAGAAAGTGGTATTGATTTTATAGTAGCTAATAATCATCAGGCAACTTTTAATTATTATGTTATAATGCAACAGCAGGCTATTAAATATTTTGAAGAATTTACGGGCGACATAAGTAAAGTGATAATAAATATTGAGGGAATGTGTAAAAGATATACCGGAGAATATTTCCATTTCTTTCAGCAAACAGTAAGTATTGAAATGGATAATAACGGAACTCCCTTTCTTTTTCTTAGTTACGTTCACGACATTACTTATCTTAAAAAAGAAAGAACCGGAAACCTTGTTATCACAACACCTGATGAATCAAAGTGGTGGAATTTTAATTTCGATAAGAATAGTCTTGAACCTGTGCAGCCTTTATCAAAGCAGGAGAAAAGAATTTTGTCTTTGCTGGCCGAGGGAAAAAGCAGTAAAGAGATTGCAAATGAATTATCAGTTAGTCCGCACACTATTGACACGCATAGGAGAAACCTGCTTGAAAAAACAAACTGTATTGATACAACAGGAATGATCACTTATTTAAAACTTGTTGGCCTGTTATGATAAATTTGTAATTGATTGTTAGAAGAGGGAGTATTAGAACAGATAACCAATAGCACCTGATACGCAGCCGCAACAAACCAGCTAAAGCATTATGAAATTTAAAAAAATTTATGCTCAACTTTTATTGTTATTGTTTGTATTTGTTACTCAACATGCGTTTGCGCAGGTAACGGATGCAACAATGCAACAAATACAAGCTATCTTAAAAGAAAAAAACAGTCGTACCCCTGTTCAGCAAAAAATTGATTCCCGTTTATTACAGGCGGTTCGGGAAAACCGCAACGAAAAAATGGTTGCAGGCATAGACCTGTTGCCTGCTAATGTTGATGCAGATGCATCGGGTGTTTTGAAAGTTGATATCAATGGTAATATCACCAATGAGTTACTTTCAAAAATTACTACATTGGTTGGAACGATCATTTATCCTTCAGCAAAATATCATACTGTAAGGGCAACGATAAACCTGAGATCTGTTGAAAAAATTGCAGCATATCCAGAAGTAACATTTATTCAACCGGCAGCCAAGTCAATAGTTGTTGATGCGAATAAAAACGCAGCAATGCTTTCACCTGAAGCAAAAAAGCGTGTTGAAAAATTCAAAACACAATTGCAATCTTATTTACATCCCCTTTCAGGTTCCGTAACATCTGAAGGCGATGCAACCCATCGTGCAAATGAAGTGAGAAATACATTTGGTTATCAGGGACAAGGTGTTAAGATCGGTGTGTTGTCTGACAGTTATAATTCTTTGGGCAAAGCGTCGGCAGATGTTGCCAATGGTGATCTTCCTGGTTCCGGCAACCCTGAAGGTGATACAATTCCGGTTACTGTTTTAAATGATGGGCACGGCACCGATGAAGGCAGAGCGATGCTGCAGGTGATACATGATCTTGCACCAAAGGCGCAATTGTTTTTTGCCGTTGGAACGCTTAGTGAAGCATTTTGCGCCAGTAATATTGAAGCGTTGCGCAATACTTATCATTGCGATATTATTTGTGATGATGTATTTTTTTTAGATGAACCTGTTTTCCAGGATGGCATTATAGCCCAGGCTGTTGATGATGTTACAGCATCAGGCGCTTTATATTTTTCTGCAGCCGGTAATTTTAACTCGCTTGCAAAAAACAGGTCCGGTGTATATGAAGGCGATTTTAATGATGAAGGCTCACCGCCATTTACAGGCAGTACAAAAAACGGAACCATTCATAATTTTGGTAGTATTGTTACACCTGTTAACGGAAATATAATTAAAGGCCTTAGCCAATATTCTGTTTATTCTCTCAACTGGAGTGATGCATCTGGAGCTTCAGCCAATGATTATGATCTTTTTTTAATCAATGCTTCCGGTAAAGTAAAAGCGTCTTCAACCAATATACAGACTGGCCATGGAAATCCTTTCGAATCATTAAATGCATTGGCAACACAAAGCAGTGACCGGCTTGTGGTATTTAAAACAAGTGGTGCTGCTGTTCGCGCATTTCATATTGCAACTTACGGCGGTGTTTTAACGGTTGCAACCAATGGTGCTACTTTTGGTCATGCCTGTGCACCCGATGCTTTTTGTGTAGCCGCAACACCGGCAGGCACTGCATACGGACAAACCGGTTCTCCAACAGGTCCTTATCCGAATCCTTTTGTATCTACCAATAAAGTGGAAATTTTTTCTGCTGACGGGCCAAGAAAAATGTTTTATAGCCGCGACAGTACTGCTATAACACCAGGGAAGTTTACGTTTGCTTCAAATGGTGGTATTACATTTGCAAAACCAGACTTTACAGCAGCAGATGGTGTTGTAACAACTTTTGAAAAATTTAAAGGTTTAAATCCATTCTTTGGAACCTCATGCGCTGCGCCACACGCAAGCGCAATAGCGGCATTATTATTATCAGGTAATCATTCATTAACTGCTGCACAGGTAAGATCTATATTAACTTCAACAGCTTTAGATATTGAAAGTGCAGGATATGATAATGTAAGCGGCTATGGAATTATACAGGCTTTCCAGGCGGCAGATGCAGTTGCAACAATTTGCAATACAAAGTATGATGGTGCAATACATAACACATTTGAAAATGCTGTAACTATTCCGTTGAATACAGGTATCGATGGCACGATCAGTTCATCAACTGACAACGATTTTTATAGATTTACTATTGCAACAAAAGGTGCAGGTTCAATCACGCTAACCAATTTGCCTGCTGACTATGATATGTATATTTATAACAATGCGCAAAAATTAGTGACGTCATCAAAGAAGCGCGGAACAAAGCCCGAAACCTTAAGTGGCAATCTGCCTAAAGGAAATTTCTATATAAAAATAGTTGGTTACAACGGAGCATTTGATAACACTTCTTGTTACACGTTAACTGTATCTCAATCTTCGGGATTGAGAGCAGAAAATGATAACAGCGATAGGATGAGTATTGCAGAAAATTATTTTCAACTATATCCTAATCCTGCTTCTTCTATGCTTAATGTGAAGATGCCAAAACTTTCAACAGGAGCAGCTATCAGGATAACCGATGTGTATGGAAAAACATTGATCACAAAAGCTGTTGCTTCGACTGATGTTCATATAAATGTTAGCACATTGCACAACGGTTTATATATTTTAGATGTTGTTGATAAAAACGGAGTTGTGATCAATACTTCAAAATTTGAAAAACAATAATCTTAGATTGTTTATAAACCCGCTGTATTTTTTAAAAGCCATGTTTGATAACTCAGGAATGAAACAAATTCGTTCATAAAAAATGGTAAGGTAGTTGCAGCTATCCGCAGATACATATAGACAGTTACTCATAAGATCCGAATAAGTATCAAAGTTTAAAAATCAAATCATGAAAAAACTATTTGTCATTCTGTTATTTCCATGTTTTGCACAGGCACAATGCCCACAGTGGGTCAAAGGCAGCAGGGACAGTGTTATTGCTTTATTTAAAGTGGCAGATCAATACCTTCAGTTTAATTTAATGCAGCATTTAGATAGCTCGCAACAAGGCAAGATACGTTTAACAGATCCACATGCTTATTGCATACTGCAGGCAACCTTTAATAAAGAAAATGTATTCCAGGGTAACGACCTTGTTTCAAAATTTACAACAGTAAATCATATAACCATACAAGGGCCAACAGACAGAATGGACAAGTTTTTAAATGAATATCTTATACCTTCCATTGAAAAATGTGCAGTAAAAAAAGGTGATCAGTGGATTTATTTTGGTAAGACACTAATGGTTATTCGAACGGATGCAACAAACCCAATAAAATCAATTGATATGGAATATAAGGAAACTGCGCCCTAATATTGGCATGCGGCCGTACTACATGAATTTTGTTTATTCAAATGATCATTTCCCTAAAGACTAAATAACCATCTTCTCTAAAACAAAAGAGCCGCTTTGAAAAAGCGGCCCTGGTCCGGGTCATGGATTAAAACTTTTAATTGCTACAAATGAGAGTAAATATTCAGGAGTTAAAGCTAATCTGCCTCTTTAAATCATAAAAGCAGAATATTCGCTTTAAAGAGGGGAATTTTCCCGTTTTTTAATGCTACTATATTTTGGAATATTGCGACTATTGATTGTTAATTTAGAAATGTTTCTCAAAAGTGCCTGTACAATTACTCCTGGTTTTACAGATTCTTATTGCAAAACAATGGGCGATATTTCAGTACTGATAAATTTTTTGTATCCGGGAAAAAATTCAACTCGTAAAAAATACTGAAGTAATAATAATCCAATATCAGGTAATTATCTTACGGGTTGCTTTTCGCTTTTATGCTAATACTTAAATTCTATTCATGCAGATGTAAATAAAAAGTTGAAGAAAGTATAGCCATGGGTTTATGTACGACATTAACGGTTCTTTTTATTTAACTGCGTAGACTATTTTACATAAAAAAAGACAAACAATAACATTTTTGGGAAATGAAAATAAAGCAAAAGGAATTTCAGGAACAATTACTTCAATCTCAGCTCGAAGCACAGGAATATTCTTTTAACCAGATAAGTAAAGAATTACACGATAATATTGGCCAGTTATTAAGCAGCACAAAAATGCTGTTGGGAATTGCTGAAATGGAACTTGATAAAGTTCCGGATACCTTAAGAACAGCAGAGCATACTTTAAGCAAAGCGATACAGGATGTGCGTACACTTTCAAAATCTCTGAATAAAGAATGGCTGCACCAGTTTAATCTCATTGAAAATTTAGAAGCGGAAAAAGAACGTATCAATGCAGCACAGCAAATAGAAGCCGAGTTAAAAAGTGATTATGAAAAATTACCTTTAGATGCGGAAACACAGGTTATGTTGTTTTGCATTATTCAGGAAGCGCTACAAAACAGTATTCAACATGCATCGCCTACACATATTGCCATACAGATAAAACGTGCAAACAATAATTTGAAAGTAAGTATTGATGATGATGGAAGCAGCTTTGATATCGAATCTGTAAAAAAAGAGAGCATTGGTTTACATAATATGGAATACCGAACACAATTACTCGGAGGCACCGTGGAATGGGAAAATGCGAATGAGCGGGGCATGTCGACGGTAATCACCATTCCTGTTTCTATGGATAACGAAAATTAGAATGCGATGACAGCTTAAAAATATTATCAAAACGATTGAAAAATTAAAACAATGAATATAACGCTTGGAATTGCTGACGATCACCAGCTTTTTTTAAAATCACTTAGCCTGCTTATCAGCAGCCTTGTAGATTTTACTATAGTAATTGAAGCAATGAATGGTAAAGATCTCATCGAAAAAATTAATGCAAAAAAGATTGAACCGGATATTATTTTGCTTGACGTGAATATGCCGGTAATGGATGGCAAACAAACCGCTGAAGTGCTTTCAAAAACACATCCGGCTGTAAAACTGGTTGCATTGTCTATGAAGGATGATGATGCCACCATCATTAGCATGATAAAAGCGGGTTGCTGTTCATATCTTTTAAAAGACATTCATCCCGAAGAATTAAATAAAGCGCTGCATGAAATTTATAAAAAAGGGTATTATAATTCAGACGCAGCCAATATAAATTACCGCCGTTTATTACAGCACCAGGAAAAGCAAAATGAAATGCAGCTTACCGAAAAAGAAAAACATTTTTTACAGCTTGCCTGCAGCGATGCCACCTATAAACAAATTGCTTCTTCCATGAATGTTTCTGAAAGAACGGTAGACGGTTACCGTGAAAATCTTTTCAAAAAACTAAATGTACAAAGCCGCACAGGCATGGCATTGGAGGCCATTCGCAGGAACCTTGTTATTCTATAAAATCATCAATAAATACTTTAAGTAACCATACATAATCTGTTCTATCTTCGCATTCTATGGTTACAAACCTTAGTACCAAACATAGCTTACTAAGTAACTGGATAAGCGAACTGCGTAGCACGGAAATACAAATAGACCGCATGCGTTTTCGCCGTAACCTTGAGCGCATTGGTGAAGCGATAGCATATGAAATAAGTAAAACTTTACCCTGGCGCGAAATAGAAATTCAAACTCCATTAGGCATTCATACAAGTAAAGTTTTGGCAGAACAGCCGGTACTTGCAACAATATTGCGCGCAGGATTGCCGTTACACCAGGGACTGTTGAATTATTTTGACAAAGCAGATAATGCTTTTATTTCTGCTTACCGTAAACACAGGCGTGATGGCAGCTTTGAGATCAATCTTGAATATTTCAGTTCAGCATCGCTTGAAAACCGCGTACTCATTGTTTGTGATCCTATGCTTGCCACAGGTGCTTCACTTGCGGCAGCTTTACAAACTTTGAAAGACAGTGGCAACCCTTCACAGATACATATTGTTTCTGCAATAGCAGCTTCTGTGGGGATTGAATATGTAATAAGAGAATTTGGTGAAAAACTATATATTTGGTGCGGTGATATAGACGACGAATTAACTGCCAAAGGATATATTGTACCGGGTTTGGGAGATGCAGGCGATCTTGCTTTCGGGCCTAAAACGCAGTTCTGATTTAAAGCAGCTTTAATTAACTTAGGTTGGTCTAATTTATTGTGGAGAGATAGAATTTTCAACCTTGCATAAAGAATTATAGAATGAAATTTTTTATAACGATTTTTTTTGTGGTGTTTGCTTCAACAGTGATAGCACAGGATCCGCATTTTTCCCAATTCTTTTCCTCCCCCCTTACACTCAATCCTGCGTTTACTGGTAAGTTTGATGGTGTAGTGCGTGCTGCTGCTAATTACCGCAATCAATGGCCTACTATAAACAGGGCTTATGAAACCGGTACAGCATCTGTTGATTTTCCTATTATGTCAAAACAAATTCCTTCCAATGATACATGGGGATTAGGCTTTATGGGTTATACTGATAAGAGTGCTGCAGGAGCGGTTGCTTTCAATTATTTTTCTGTTTCAACCGCATATCATAAAGGATTGGATGAAGATGGATATAAGCAATTGGGAGCAGGATTCCAGGTTACTTATTCCAATATGCTTATCAATACTTCCAAACTCACATTTGAAGACCAGTTGACTTCTGCAGGGTTTACAAAACCTACCGAAGAAGTATTTAATAACAGTACACTGAAATCAAGTTATATAGATGTAAATGCAGGCCTGTTGTATTCGGCCAGTACAACAGACAGGAATAATTATTATGTTGGTGTAAGCCTGTACCACATTAACCGTCCCAAACAGGAATTTACCGGCATCAATTATAACCTGTATCCCCGCGCTACGATACATGCAGGTGGATATTTTCCTGTTGGCGAATTAACCACACTTCATTTAAGCGGATTATACAGTAACCAGGCGGGTGCACATGAAACCCTGCTGGGTGGTGCAATGCAGTTTATAGCAGGTGATCCTAATGCAGACAAACCTACCAGTTTTTATGGCGGCGGCTGGGTAAGATTAGGTGATGCCCTTATTCCTTATGTTGGACTTGAGTACAGCGATCTGCGTGTTGGTGTTACTTACGATATCAATATCTCAGATCTTAAAACAGCATCTGAAAGCCGCGGCGGTATTGAGATTTCACTCATCTATGTTATGCATGCTCCCGAAGGCAAAGGATTGCCTTGCCCTAAATTTTAGCAACTCTTATAACATCAGTTAAGTTAAGAAGATAAACATTACAGAGACTGTATTCGATAGTGACTCATTTAAGAATTGTAAATAATTATAATCCTGTAGTTTTTTCCAACGCTTCAGGATAACGCTCTCCTATTATTTTAATTTGTCTAGAAGCTGTTTCCATTTCCTGTAATTCCGCTGCAGTGAATTCAATATTGGCAGCGCCGATATTTTCTTCTAAACGATGCAATTTTGTAGTTCCGGGAATGGGTACGATCCATGGTTTTTGTGCCAATACCCAGGCAAGTGCTATTTGCGCTGGTGTAGCATTTTTTCTTTCTGCAAAACGATTAATAAGATCCAATAACGTAGTATTTGCTTCGCGGGCCTCTTCTGTAAACCTTGGCAACTTGCTGCGCAGATCACCCTCAGCAAATTTTGTATTGACATCGATCTTGCCGGTAAGAAATCCCTTGCCTAAGGGGCTGAACGCGACTAACCCAATTCCAAGTTCTTCAATAGTTGGAATAATCTCTTTTTCATGTTGCCTTGTCCACAAAGAGTACTCACTTTGCAATGCGCTCACAGATAGTACCGCATGTGCACGGCGTATTGTTTGGGCACCGGCTTCTGAAAGTCCAAAGTATTTCACCTTACCTTCTGCAATCAAATCTTTTACAGTTCCGGCAACATCTTCTATTGGTACATTTGGATCAACACGATGCTGATACAATAAGTCTATCACATCAACATTTAATCTTTTAAGTGAACCTTCAACTGCTTTCCTTATTTGTTCAGGGTGGCTGTTTACACCAACCATTTTTCCGTCCTGTATATTAAAACCAAACTTCGTTGCAATCACTGCTCTATCCCGTAAAGGCGCTAATGCCTCTCCCACAATTTCTTCATTTGTATAAGGACCATAAACTTCTGCTGTGTCGAAAAAGTTTACACCTGATTCTACTGCTTTGCGTATCAATTCAATGGCATCTTTCTTTTCAGGAAAAGGATAATACGAAAAGCTTATTCCCATACAGCCAAGGCCAATTGCAGATACTTCAAGTCCGCTGGTCCCTAATTTTCTTTTTAGCATGATTATATGTTTATTTTTTTTGAATGATTATTGAATGCAAACTTAGAACTACCTGTAATTTAAAAACAACGAAATACAAACAAGGAATTACAAAAATCAAACATTTCTGAATTTCAACGGACTTAGATCCATATGCTTTTTAAAGAAATTGTTGAAATGTGTTACCTCAGCAAAACCAAGTGCATAACCAATTTCAGAAACAGACCAAACGCTGTGCTTCAAAAGAACCTTCGCTTCCTGCAGAACACGTTCTGCTATCAATTGCGAAGTGGTCTTTTCTGTTATATCTTTTACAGCCCTGTTCAAATGATTTACATGAATATTTAACTGCCTGGCAAAGCCGGATGCCGAGCGTAGCTTCACTGCCTGGTGTGTGTCATCTATAGGAAATTGCCTTTCAAGCAATTCTAAAAATAAAGTGGCAATCCGTTGCGAAGCATGCATCGGTTGTTTTTCAAGTGTTGCCGAAGGTTGCATTTTCAATGCATAATGAATCAGCTCAAAAACGAGTGTTCTTAATACATCATATTTGTATACATAACCGGAATTGATCTCGGCAAACATGTGCTGAAAAACCAGGTTCACTTCATTCACCTGTTCATTTGTTAATTCAAATACATGCGTGCCATCAGGTTTAAACACCGAATATTGGCTGAGGTTGCCATACTGATGGAAGAAATGCAGGTTAAAAATACAATACACACCACTCCTGATATTATCCAGGTGTTCCCATTTGTAAGGTATCTGCGGATTAGAGAACGACAATGCCTGTTGCTGAACCTCTATCACCTTATCTGCATAATGCACCTGGCTGTTACCGATCACTAAGATGATTTTAAAATAATCACGCCGTTTATAAGGTATCGAAGTAGGCTTGCCCGGAACAAAGGGTTCTAATTTAAAGACATTAAAATGCCCTATCTCTTTGCGAATATTATCAGGCATCCAGTTGAATTTCGCTTTATAAAACTCTTCTATACTTTCAACTTTGTTCATTGTACTTATTGCGCTTACAAAGTACAATAAAACGAAATGAAATTTCTAACGAATTTCAAAGAGAGGGCTACGAAATTCAAATATTCAGGAATGATTAAATGAGCATAGACTCATCAATGCTAAAATGTTTTTTAGATACATGAATGAACACTCAGGTTCATTCATGTATGTTAGAATAATTATTGTGCTAAAACAAGTTTGTACACCTTCCCGGTAGTTCCCTGCGGACCAACCTGGCTTGAAGTAACAACATATATTTCGCCACTAAGATCCTGCCCGAACCCTTTTAAGTATTGCCCGAGGTTATCAGGAAAACTTTTTAATGCAAGCGGTGTATAAATCCATAATCCTGAACCGGCAGGTGTTGCTATAAAAATTTTACCGGTCAGCGAACTAAAGTCTGCGGATAATGAGCCAAATAAATACTGACCGCCTAACGATGTTATCTTACTCCCCCTGTACACACAGCCACCCACAATTGCGATTGTTATGCCTCCTGCAGGATTAGCTGAATTTGGTACTTCGATCACCGGGTCAATCAAGGGTGCACCACCTGGACTTACTTCAGGACAAGAAGGAGGCGATACAAGATCGCTGTCAGGATCGAAACAATGTGTTCCTTCTTTTATATTCCAGCCGTAATCACCACCTTTATCCACTTTATCTACTTCTTCATACAAAGATTGCCCTGCATCGCCTGCATATAAATTGTGATCAGCGCCCATATCAAACGAAAACCGGTAAGGGTTTCTAAATCCATAAGCATAAATCTCAGGAAGGCCCGGTCCGCTTACAAATGGATTATCTGCAGGTATTCCATAATTTTTTCCATTAGACTGCGTATTCACATCAATCCGAAGAATATTTCCCAAAAGGTTTTGTGTTATATCCTGTCCGTTGCCTCCGGGAACATGACCGGGGCCTACATCGTCTGCATTACCACCATCTCCGATTGAAATATACAGAAAGCCATCAGGGCCAAAAGCAATGGTGCCACCATTGTGATTAAACTCCGGATGATTGGCTTCGAAAATATGTTTCTCTGTTGAAATATCTGCATGGTTGGGATCTGTTGAAACGGTAAACTCTGAAACACGTGTAAGATTGTCCCAGCCGTGTTCCGGATCAGGGCCTCCCGGATTGGGTGGCGCTGTATAAAACAAATAGAATTTACCGTTTGTTTTATAATCCGGGTGAAAAGCAAGGCCTAGTAATCCACGCTCATCATAATCCGGTGTGAGTGATACCAATTCGCTGCTGACGTCAATAAAAGGTTCCGGTTCTTTTGTACCATCAGCATTTACTATCCATATTTTACCAACCTGGTCAACTATAAAAATCCTGTGCGAATCATCCGGAGCTTCAACCGCTGTTACGGGTGATACGAGGTTATCATCCAACAATTGCAGGTCATACGGTTGTGATCCCGGTGGTGGCTGAGAATTATTATCTTTTTTACAACTCTGTATCACTATAAACAATACAGCTAATAGCAACATTAAATTTTTACCGAGAAATAATAGATGGCCTTTACCCAAGGCGCATTTATTAAAGGCTTGATGGTTTTTCATATTTAAAATATTGGATGATAGATGAAACCCTGAATCTTAATGAAGGGTTGCCTTGACTCTTTTATGCTGATATTATTAGAAATAATAATTGAAAAGCCCGGCAACAGATAAGGTATAATCAAATACGAGACCAAATAAAGGCGGCTGTAAATTTGTTATAACTGCCCGGCTGCGTGGTGTAGGACGGAATCGAACCGGCGACAAAAGGATTTTTAGTCTTTCAAGTAACACTTAGTGCTATTGACTTTCAGCTTACCGATGCCTGACTTAATAAGAACATAACTGCTTTGAAGGCAGCTTCCTGCTTTTCGCCACGGGTTGCCTGCCCTTTGGCAGCGCTTTGGCAGCAGGCAGGGTCTCTATAAGGTCTCTATATTGTCTCTGTAAGGTCTCTATATTGTCTCTGTAAGGTTATTATAAGATGTGATAAAAATGAAAGAAAATTTTAATTGCCGGATGCCTGGATTGAACAATTTAGAGTTATTGAAAGATACATGAATCCAGCTTTTTTATTGGTTTTCCAGGAACTTTTTTATAAAAGCAGGAATTTTAATTTTTTGGACAAAAGCCATTGGATAATTCAAATAATTTTCGTTGATAAGACAGCTTTCATCATCCTGCCTGAATCCACGTTTTCAAAAGCAGCGGTAAAATCATTCAGACTTATTAAGGGATAAAATCAGCGCCAGATAAACCTGACTCACCTTTTCCAAAAACTTTATCCAATTACTCATTCGTTTTTACCGGTTACCTATTATATCCGCCAGGCACTCTCCCGTACTGGGTTTTAACAATATGCCCTTATACTTTTATGCCGACTGCATTCTCCGGTTGAAAACAATTTAATAATCTTTTTAAAAAATCACATCATGAAAAAAATATACGCACTCAAACAACAAAAAAATTAACTCATGATGACAAAAGCCTGGAAACGCTTATGAAAGATTATCAATCTTCTGTTGAGAAAACATTCAACGACTTGGCGGAGTCTATTTATGCTCAACACGGAAAATTAGATATGAACGACCGATGACGACGAATGAAGATTTTTATATTGCACGATGCAATTTGATTTACCGTTTTTGGGTATGCCTTATGTCCAGTAGCTCTTTTATAAGTCCTTTATAAATTAGTAGTAGCAGTAATGTAAAAAGGATTGAAACAATGCCAAGTATTATTGATTTTGTAAAACAAAGAAAGGATATACTGAGTAAAAATGAAAACAATCCAATAAGCCATGTATTCAAATGCATTTTGTCTATTAATTCAATTGTATCAGAATCAGCATCCTCATTGATTTGAGATAAGGCAAGCCACCAAATCAGATTAAATATTAAACAGAAAATGGACAAAATCACTGTGATGCCAGTTATCATTAAAAGAATCGTTAGCAGTTTTGAATATTCTAATATGAATAATAAAATTGAAACATCAATTCCAATTATCAGAGTTGAAGGAACAACCCAATTTTTGGAAATTATTTTTGACATCCTATGGTCGGAATATTTTTCTTCTTCTTGCATAATATTAAATATAAAACAAACTTTCATCAGTACATCAATCTCCTTTAACCCTGGCGCTGATTAGAAATATTGTCGGCGTGTAATATCATTTTCGATTCCTGAAGCGAGGAGATCCGAGCTCAACTTGCTAGGAACAGAATAGGACAGAATAGGAACAGGCAGGAACTGGTACCTTAAGGACCTGCAAAGGCACCTTTAAATATTCATTACTTGTTTATTCAACAACTCCAGGCAAGCAATTTAAGGATGGCATATTCGCTTGATGTATTATGAATTGAAGCATATTTAATGGCTTACAGGCACCAGTAGAGACGCTGAGATAAAACAAAAAAGCCTCAATTTGTTGATTAACAATGAAATTGAAGCTAATTAACGTGGTGTGGGCCGGGATCGAACCGGCGACACAAGGATTTTCAGTCCTTTGCTCTACCGACTGAGCTACCGCACCAACGGGGTGCAAATATATAGGCTTTTCACATTCCAAATGCTTCTTTCAATACTATTTTATGATTTGTATATTTTCTTCAATCAATAAAGGAAGGTTCTTAAACCGGAGAACTACATTGGCAACAACGATCACATCTTTTTCACAATAAGTGGCAATCCGGCCCAGGTCTTTATCTTCATAATAAACATCCCTCACTTTACTCCCGTCCATATCTCCTTTTGATGTAGGAATATTTAGAATAGTTGCCAGCAGGTGCAGGGATATATAGTTTTTGTAATCCCCGAATTTCCACCATTGTAAAGTATCAATCATTTCAATTTCCCAGGGCTTTGCTCCATGCAGTTGCAGGTATTGCGGAAGCGCGATATTATTAATAACAAGCCTGCGGCAGATATAGGGTATATCAAACTCGCGTATGTTATGCCCGGCAAACTGAATACGGCTGTTCTTTTTATAAAATGAATTAGCTATTTGCAAAAAGTTTTGCAAAATTTCCTGCTCATCATCGCCATAAATACTCTTAACTTTAAAGCAAATATTTTTACTTTCATCCTCGAAAAAATAGCCAATGGAAATACAAATTATCTTTCCAAATTCGGCCATGATTCCTGCACGCAGCATATAGCTTTCCTGAGGTGATAGGTTTTCTGGCACGGTTTTGGAAATTTTGTCCCCCCAAAGAATTTTAAATTCATCAGGAAGCGATTCATATGAAGAATAGCATGGCACAGTCTCAATATCTAAAACCAACAGATTAAACAGGGATGTATTAAAGTTCAAGGTGATTTTTTTTCAATATTAGGTAAAATAGTTTTACAAATACTAAAGTCAATCTTATATGAGTTACAGCAATTATCCGTCCTCCACTTCACCGGAAAATACCGGTGGCAGCAGTCCTAACGACAATCGTAAATTAATTTACGGAATTTTAATCGCAGCCCTTGTAGGTACATGGGGTTACATTCTTTTCGATAAAAATAAGTCAAGCGAAAAAATTAATGAGCTTACAACACAGTACACAGCAGCAGATTCATCACGCAGTGCAGTTGAATTAGAGTATAACGATGCATTGGCAAGAATGGATTCGCTTACCGGTTCAAATACAAAGCTTTCAGGAGAACTGGCAGCAAGGAAAAGCCAGATAGATAGCTTAAAGAACAACATTAAGAATGAGCTGGCAAAAAAAGATGCTGACCTTAAAAAGGTACACCAGATGGTTGCGCAATTAAATGGAAAAATAACTGACCTGCTTACACAGATCGATCAGTTAAAGCAGGAGAATCAAACGCTTATTACAGCCAACCAGGATCTTACAACACAACGTGATACTGTAACGGCTCAGAAAACAAGAGTTGAACAAACTTTAACTCAAACAGAAGCGGATAAAGAACATGTTGAAGATGTAGGTTCAACACTGCATGCGTCCAACATAAATATTGCAGCTATAGATATTAAAGGAAGCGGCAAAGAAAAAGTAACCACTACAGCAAAAAGAACTGATGTTTTAAGAATATCATTCGACCTGGATGAAAACCGTATTGCACCAAGCGGAAGCAAAGAATTATATGTTTGTGTAACTGGTCCTGACGGGCACCCTATCACTATTCCCGCAAATGGCAGCGGTACTTTTACAACACGTGATGAAGGCGATAAAGTGTTTACCAATAAATTAGATGTTCAGTACGAACAAGGTAAACGTTTACCGGTAAGTTTTGACTGGAAACCTGAAACAGGAAAATATCAAACCGGCGATTATAAAATTGAGATCTATCAAAACGGGTATAAGATCGGCGAAGGAACAAAAGAATTAAAGAAAGGCGGTTTATTCAGTTAACTGACTAAAGCTAAACATATCACTATAGCATAAAAATCCTGCAAATTATATTGCGGGATTTTTATTTGCTCCTATTTATCTATTTTAGAAGCATGATACAGCAATGGCTTAATGGTAAAACCTTGTTGTTTTTAATAGCAGCGGCAATTGTAACGGGAACTGTTTTTTATTCAACTTACCTGGCAAAAAAGATTGCTGCAGATGAAACAAAGAAAGTAGAAATACTGGTTGAAGCGCAGCGCACTTTAATTAATGTAAACGATCAGTATAGCCTTAACCTTGCTACACGGATAGCTTCAGAGAATAAAGAAATCCCGATAATTGAAACCAATGAAAAAGACAGCATAAATGTTGGTAACTGCGTAAATCTCGATTCAGCCAAAATAGCTTCAGACCCAAACTATCTTTATACTAAACTTGCTGAATTTAAAAAAGAACATGAACCTATTAAACTTGTTCTTTCGGAGAAGCCTTATACAGCAAACAAATATTATTACGGAGAAAGCAGGTTACAAAGAGAAGTACGCTACTACCCTATTGTTCAATTATTGATTGTAAGCCTTTTTCTTGCCGTAACCATTATTGCACAGCGCACTTCTTACATAAGTACGCAGAACCAGCTTTGGGCAGGCATGGCCAAAGAAACTGCACACCAGTTGGGTACGCCGGTTTCCAGTTTAAAAGGCTGGGTTGAAGTATTAAAAGAAATACCCGGAAATGAAAAGCTTGTTACAGAAATTGAAAAAGATGTAGGCAGGCTTGAATTAATAACAGACCGCTTTGGTAAAATAGGCAGCCATCCCCAGCTTGAAGAAAAGAATCTTGTGGAACAGGTAAGCTATATGGTGGATTATATAAAACGGAGGGCAAGTGGTAAAGTAAATATTAAGCTTGATACCAAAGACGAAACTTACATTCCTGCAATGATATCTCCCCCGTTATTTGACTGGGTGATAGAAAACCTGCTAAAAAATGCATTGGATGCTATAGAAGGAAAAGGCCAGTTAACGGTAAGTATTAAAGACACGGCAGCACAGGTTTTGATTGATGTTACCGATACAGGCAAAGGCATTTCAAAAAATAATATTGCAAAAGTTTTTAACCCCGGCTTTACAACCAAAAAGCGTGGATGGGGATTAGGTTTAACGCTCAGCAAACGCATCATTGAACAATACCATAAAGGTTCCATTTTTGTAAAACATAGCGAAGCCGGCAAAGGCACAACTTTCAGAATAGAATTGAATAAATAAATTTTCCTCCTATTTTTGTCCGCATGCCCAGGTGGTGAAATTGGTAGACACGCTACTTTGAGGTGGTAGTGCCTTAACCGGTGTGCTGGTTCGAATCCAGTCTTGGGCACAAAAAAACTATGCAGTATTACCTGCATAGTTTTTTATTTATAATGGATGATTAGCAGCTTTTCAGCTTATTATTTTATCATGCCTGAAAAGATAAGGAATAAAGAAAGCGGCCAGGCATCCGATGATAACCTGTGTTCCTGTAGCCATAAATTTAAATTCATCGGGCGCAGAGCCCATTACAGTGCGGCGCACCATAATTCCAACTAAGAGGATTGCGATTGTAATTAATATTACAGCTGCGCGATAAAAGCTGATGCCTTTTCGCAGGTAATGTACAAATAGATAAAACATCCAGCCGCATACAATCATCTGAATGATTGAACCGAAAACAATAACAGTTACATCCATGCCATTAAACTCATAAAAAGCCGTAAAACTTCTATACGCCAACACGAAAACTGTATTAATTACACATGCAACAAGGCCTGCAAATAACCCGCTTAAAATACCACGGGAGAAATCTGTTTGGGGATACTCGTAATTCATAATCCAGGTTTTATTGTGAGAGATGAAGAGGAATTTATTGTGCTAAAACCTATGAACCAGATCCGGTCAAAAAAAGAAGTGAATATTAAGCTGATGAGGCAATCCGGCAATGAAGTTAGACAAAACAACCAAGCCATAAAAATAATTGAGCCTGTTTATTTCTTCCCCTTTTTATCGCACTTCGAACAAGCATAATCGAAATGACAGGCGTATTAATTGAAATCCACCAGGCATTCAATTACATACCATCAGGCTTATTTCTTCGAAATATATTCGTTATTTCTTCGATATTTCTTCGATCTTATCGATCGAATTTATATCGAAGTTATATCGAAGAAATATCGAAGTTATATCGAAGAAATGCACTTACAGATAATAAAGAATATTCAAATTGCCACAAGCCGTTAGAGCATGAATAAGATAACAGCCGAGCATCTTTTCTGTTTTGTACCTTCTAAAAGGCTTTGTCAACAGATTTAACTATCTTTTTTTGCCATTCCTAAAAAATTAGTTTGTCTACTAATTAATTAGTAGTACTATTGCTGAAAATTATTTCTATGGTAAAACTTGCCAAAAGAGAAGAACAGATAATGCAGGTTTTTTGGGAATTGAATGAAGCATTTATAAAAGAAGTTATTCCGCATCTTCCAGAACCAACACCGCATTATAACAGCGTTGCAACCATTGTAAAAATATTGGAAGAAAAAGGGTTTTTGGGTCATGATACAATTGGGAATCTTTACCAATATCATCCCATTATTTCCAAAGAAGAATACCAGAAACATGCAATGAAAGACATCGTTAAGCAATATTTTGACAACTCTTATCCGCGCATGCTTGCTTTTTTTGCAAAAGAGCAAAACCTTTCAGAAGCAGATGTAAAAGAAATTTTTAAACTTATAAAATCAAACAAATCATGATGCCATATATTGTAAATGTTGGTTTGATTCTTACAGCATGTATCTCATTTTACAAGCTGTTGCTTGAAAAAGAAACTTTTTACAGGCTCAACCGTTATGTGTTATTGCTTTGCCTGCTGATTGCTTTTACGTTGCCGTTAATTCCTGTACCGCAGCAACTGTCATTAAGAAAAACAGAAACACCTGCAGTTCATATAACTAATCAACCTGTAGTTGCAAATGTTACAAATGATAAAAGCATAAGCGCAAATAATGCTGTTACATCACCCATAAATAATCAAACATCAATTGCTGCCAGCAACAATACATTTTCATGGCAAAGGCTTTTGTTGTGGGCAACATGGTTGTATTGGTTTGGCGTTATCATATTTGCTTTCAATTTTATTATACAAGGTGTTGTTCTTTTATACAGGGCTTACACGCTTCCGGTAATAACAGATGGAAAGTTTCGGATTGTTGAAATGACAGGTGATAAAGCACCCTGTTCTTTCGCGAATAATATTTTTATCAATCCTGAAAAATATGACTGGGATACTTACAACCAGATATTGATGCATGAAAAAATTCACATCGAACAAAAGCATACCTTGGATATTCTGTTTGCAGAGCTCGTGCTTATTCTTCAATGGTTTAATCCCTTTGCATGGTTGTATAGAAAAGAAGTAGAGAACAATCTTGAATTTCTTACTGATGACCGCCTTGTTCAACAGGAGCAGGTTGAAAAAAAATCTTACCAGCTAAATCTTTTAAAAGTATCAGCTCCGCATTTCCCTTTAAGCCTTACCACTAATTACAATCAATCACTGTTAAAAAAACGTATTGTTATGATGAATACAAAAAGATCAAGTGTACACACTGCATGGAAATATTTTTTCCTTGTGCCTTTGCTTGTAGTTGCA
The DNA here is from genome assembly GCA_013286425.1 of Bacteroidota bacterium. Lineage (GTDB taxonomy): Bacteria > Bacteroidota > Bacteroidia > Chitinophagales > Chitinophagaceae > Parafilimonas. The sequence goes on along the minus strand of JABDFS010000041.1, from coordinate 3,844 downwards.
GCAAGTTTGCTGAATGAACCTGTTGCAAAAGCGCAAACTGCCAACGTTGCTGATAATAGAAACAGCACATCAAATCACGAACATAATAACGATATAAGAACTGAAGGTTATTGGTTCGCAACAATTAAAACTGATAAGATCAGCTTTCATTTTACCAATGATGAAAATGATCATGAATCATACAACAGTTCAGAATTTGCATTGAGTGATTTTCCAAATCTGCCTAAAGGAACGAATGGTGATTTTAAACTTATACGCGATGCCGGCACTATGCAGTTCAATGGCAAATTTGATGGCAACCAGGGAATGGGGCGTTATAAATTTGTTGCAGATAAATCATTCGGTGATTTTATATCAGCACAGGGAATGGGTAAGCCTGATGATGAAGACCTGATGACTTTTTTCTTTGTGAATGTAACCAGAGATTATGCCCAGATGCTGAAGGCAGAAGGCTACGGCAATATTGATAAAGACAATCTTATTGCTATGGCAGCATTAAAAATTGATAAACCATTTATTGCTTCTATAAAAGAAAATGGTTATAAAGATATAAGCCCTGATCAGCTTATATCATTCAAAGCGCTGGGTATAGATGGCAACTATATTAAAGAAATAAAGAGCGCAGGATATACCAATATTTCAACAGATGAGCTGGTAAGTTTTAAAGCGCAGGGAATTGATAAAGCTTATCTCGCCAAACTTCCAAAAGCAAAAGATAACGGCGGAAAAATGTCGGCTGATAATGTGGTAAGCCTTAAAGCATTGAATGTTGATGAAAATTTTGCAAACGGTTTTAAAGCGTTGGGCTATTCAGATATAGATCCCGATGATCTTGTATCAATGAAAGCAGTTGGTGTAACACCTGATTACGTAAAACAATTCCAGGCATTGGGTTATAAAGATATTTCTCCTGATGATCTTGTAAGCATGAAAGCGCAGAGTATAACGCCTGAATTTATTAAGCAATATGAAGCAGTTGGTTATAAAAATATTCCTGTAGATAAACTGATCTCTTTAAAAGCGCTTAATGTAGAACCTTCTTATATCAGTTCATTTAAAAACAATGGTTACACAAATATTTCTTTAGATGATGCGGTTTCTATGAAGTCGCAAAACATAACACCTGATTTTATTAAATCATTTGGAGATATCGGTTATAAAAATATTTCGCTGGATGATGTTGTTGCATTAAAAGCAGTTGGTGTAACACCTGACTGGATAAAAGACATGAAATCAAAAGGCTTTAATTATAACCAGGTTGATAAATACATAACGCTGAAAAGCATTCAATAATTTTATTCAAAATAGCTTACACAAATGCTCAAAAAACTTTTGAGCATTTGTTTTTTATACATGCCTTATTGCATCAGCTTGTCTTTGATTTCTTTCCATGTTATAAGATGAATATTATTTTCAGCTAATGTTTTTTTTACAGGCATCACTTGCAAAGAAATCATAATCTGCCTGACGCCATGCAGCGCCATAATCATCATGGTTCATTGTGATAGCTTTCATTTCATCATCATCAAAGGCTGCATGCAATAAAATACAATTTAAACCTGGCTTTATTGATTGAAATATCTGCGTATACAATGCAGCCCTGTTCTTAGCATCAGCAGGCGGAACAGCCATAAAAACATTATCAGTAACCACATCTTTACCTGTAATAAGATCACTTATATCTACATGGTAAAACAACTTGAATGCGTTTACATTTAAAAGACAGGGAAGTTTATATTCATGCGCAAGCTTTAAATAGATCTTAAAAAAATCTTTATTAAAAAAGCAACAACCCATGTGCGCATCAAGGTGTGTTGGATGTACGCCCGCATGCATCGCTTTTTCAATTTGCGCACGCAATTCTGTTTCTACATCAGCAAGCTTTGCCATTTTGCCAAGGCTATCAAGATCATCATAAAAATACGCGTTGTTGTTTAAGAGGCTTGCAGTTTTATCTTTTCCCGCAACAGAAGGCCATTTATAATATTGCCATTCGCTGGTTAATGTAAGATGAATGCCAATATCTGCATTCGGATGATTGGCTGCATACGTTGATATTTCAGAAAACCATGGACAGGGAACCTGCATACTTCCTGAACTTATAAAACCATGTTCAAGCAAATAAATACTTGCTGAGTCTTCTGCATGCGAAACGCCGAGATCATCAGCATGCAGTATAAGCAGCTTCGCATCTTTTGAATAACCCAATCTTTCCTGTATAGTTTTTTGTGCGGATGATCGCAGGTATATCAATACAATAACAAATAAGAAGACGCATTTAATTTTCATATAGCTTAAAGGAGGATGAAAGATATGAAACTTAAACGAAGCGAATTCGGAATAAGTAGGTAACCATTAAAGAGGATTGACGCCTGGCAGCAAACTCGGCCGTCTTGTCGAACGATAGTGAGACATCTCTTAAACTTTATGTTGACTATAATTGGTGTACTTATCTATTTTAAATGGTTACAATGGTTTGTTGAACAGCATTAATGGCCGGAGATTTCTCAGTCGCATAAATGATTCGGGTAAAAGAAAATGATTTTGTAATGCTTCTCGAAATGACGATCCTTATTTAACCTTATTCCAAATTCACGTTAAGCGCGCTCCACGTATATGCATGTATAAAATAGGAAAGCTACATTTTTGCAGTGCTATGTTGTTTTCGAATGGTGAATACGCGTGAGATATTAAACCCGATATGAATATCGCCTTTGCTCCAGCGGCCTGTATTTTCTGCAATAAAAGTTTTTTCTGTCATGCCGGTTGAGTTGCTTAAATGAACCTGGAAAACATGGCCTGCTGTTTCAATTTCATATCCAACAGAAAAAGTATTGTACGTGCCGGGTAATTTTGTGCCGGGCAATTGATAATAATACTCTAGATTTAAACTGGAACGTTTTGTCAGCTTAATCCTCGCTCCCGCTCCCACTGCAAATACATCGTTTGAATTAAAACTGCTGTCCACAAGATTCTGATGCACTAACGAAGGCATTAACTGCAGTGAAAAATCTTCACTGAATTTTCGTGCTATAAGTACCTGGTATGCATATGAAAATTTATCTGCTGTTGTTGGGCTTGTTTCAATTTTATTTTCTGTTTTCATCGCCACCGTATCTGTTGCAAACATTACAGAAGCAAGCAGCGTTACTGATAAAGGAATATTTTTTTCGCCTTCTGATTGCCAGAATAAACGGTATTTCAAAAAGCCATCATATTGTTTTTCGTAGGAGCTTCTGCCTGCGCCAACCATCAATCTGTTGGTGAGTCCATAATCCATACCGATGCGTATGGAAGCAAAATCCAAACCGAACATGTTATAGAAACCATCGTTCAGCTGGCCAAACCTGTGCGATATTTTAAGATCGAGCACGCCGCCCGGTAATGTTTCAACTGTGTGGCCATCGATCAACCTTGTTGTTTTAAAAGTAGCATAGGTGCGCTGTGTTTTGCTGGTTGGTGGTTTGGTTTGCGCATCCAGCAAAGAATCGGCGTTTACACTCTGGCTCATTGTTTTTAAAGAGCACATAACAATAAGCACTATCAGTAGTTTTAATTTTTTTTTCATGCTGAAGTTTTTGAATGATTTTTAATTCAGTCAACAGAACTGTTATTGTTTATCGCATTTACAGTTTATTGTTATCTGTATTTCTTCTGCGATTCTTTGTTGAAGAAATGATTCACCAATTACATTGTAATCTTTTCGTTTTACAGTAAAAGTTGAATTAAGCGTAGCGCTGCCATTCGCAACAACCACAGTACCTGTTGCGGAAATTGTTTTTGTAACATCGCGTATGGTAAGATCTCCGCTTACAGTAACATTATAGGTGCCGTCTTTTGTAAA
>JABDFS010000040.1:2084-31537 GCA_013286425.1 Bacteroidota bacterium | reverse complement strand
AGATTTGCTTGTACCTGAAACCATGCGTTATAAGGGAGATTTCAGTGCAATAACAAAGAAAAGAGAGCGCGGGGAATTTACAGCAACATTGTTTGATTTTAAGTAAGAACTTTGAATTGATTTGTTATACTGAAGTATGCTTTTTGTCGTCATGTCGAGGAACGAGACATCTCTGCAATATTTATACTTTAAAAATTTATAGAGATTTCTCTCCCGAAAATTCGGGATCGAAATGACGTACAATGGGTTATTTAACTTTAAAAGTTATCAAGAACAGAATTAATGAACAGGTTAGAAGAATTATTTCAACAGAAGAAAAGCAAAGTATTAAACGTGTATTGCACTGCAGGCTTTCCACAGCCTGACAGCACACTTACTGTAATGAAAGCTTTGCAGGACAATGGTGCAGATATAATTGAATTGGGAATGCCTTACAGTGACCCGTTGGCTGACGGGCCGGTTATACAGGCAAGCGGTACAAAGGCTTTGCAAAACGGAATGACGATTGCAAAACTGTTTGCGCAATTACAGGGTTGCCGTAAAGAAATATATGTTCCCATTTTGTTGATGGGTTATATGAATCCTGTGCTGCAATATGGATTTGAAAAGTTTTGTCAGCATGCTGCTGATATACCTGTTGACGGATTGATTCTTCCTGACCTTCCTGAACATGAGTTTGAAACAGAGTATGGCGATACCATTCATCGTTATGGTTTGGATTTTGTTTTTTTGATCACACCTGAAACTTCTGAAGAAAGAATAAAAAAACTGGATACATTAAGCACAGGTTTTTTATATGCAGTTTCTTCATCTTCAACAACAGGCAATAAAAAAGATTTTACTGAAGTTGAGAAGTATTTGCAAAGGTTACAAAGCATGAACTTAAAGAATCCTGTGTTGGTTGGTTTTGGGATAAAAGACAAAGAAACATTTGAGTCTGCAAGCAAATATTCAAGCGGTGCAATTATTGGTACGGCTTATATTAAAGCGCTTGAACATTCTGATAATATTCAGCGAACAACGAAAGAATTCTTGGAAGCAATTGTAAAGGCTGAAGATTAATGAGCAGCTATGAATGCTAAACTATAGAGCTGCAATGAAAAACTATAGTACAAGTGTTGCGACCAAGAGACGATGCCACTTGTTCATTAGCTGGTAGCCAAAAAAATTTAATAATAAACGGAATGCTTATTCATGTTTAATTTGCAAGCCTTACTATAATAGAAATTGTATGCGGAAACTGATTTTTGTTTTGTTGTTAGCGCCTTTTATTTTAAATGCGCAAACGCAAAAGAAATTCTTAATAAACGGAAACATTAAATCAATTCCTGATAACTCGCAGGTCATACTGCTTGGTTTTAAAGGCACCGATACACTGGCAACATCTGTTGTGCAAAAAGGCAATTTTACTTTAAGCGGAACGGTTACAAATACAGATGCGCGCATTATTCTTTTTCCCGCATTGCAACGCAGGATAGTTATTTTCATGGGCGGCGATACGGTTACTGTAAAGGGCAGCAGCGAAAATGATATAACTGTCACAGGCTCGCCAAGCAATCTTGATTATGAAGAATTTTTGTATGAGATAAAGCCATTGAATGATTATGTAAGTTATTACCGTAACCAGATGATGTCTGCAACATCGCAGGGTTTGCATGATTCTGCTACAATCATGCTGAATACATGTTATAATATTTACCAGAATGCAGTTGACCGTTTTGTTCAGCGCAAAAAAAATTCACCCGTAACTGCATTATTGCTTGCCTATAGTTATGATACAGACCCGAACAGGGATGTTTTATTACTTCAAAAACGTTATGCTGTTTTGGAAGGTGAAGCCTTGCAAACACAGTTTGCAAAGAATCTCGCCGAGGTTATAAAACAAGACCTTGTTGGCGCTGTTGGAACCCAATCACTGGACTTTTCCCAGGCAGATACTGCCGGCAAAACTGTTTCGCTCTCTCAGTTTAAAGGCAAATATGTATTGATTGATTTCTGGGCAAGCTGGTGCAGGCCTTGCCGTATGGAGAACCCGAATGTGGTTGCGGCATACAATAAATACAAAGACAAAAATTTTACGGTACTTGGTGTTTCGCTTGACCAGGCAAAAACTAACTGGTTGCAGGCGATACATTCAGATAATTTAACGTGGACGCATGTAAGCGACCTGAAACAATTTGACAATGCTGTTGCCGCATTATACCATATAAAAGAAATTCCGCAAAACATTTTAGTTGATCCAAGTGGAAAGATCGTTGCACGCAATCTTCGCGGCGACGCATTGAATCAAAAGCTCAGTGAAATATTGCAATAATTACAAACGGATGTTTAAGCCCACCATAAAATTCGTTCCTGCGGCAGGATAATAGTAATTATCATTCACTAAACTGTTGTCGTACACATATGGATAAGTATAAGCATTGGGCGAATACAGTTTGTTGAAGATGTTATTCACTGCAACAATAAGATCAATGCGATTAAAGAACTTTTTATACAAAGAATAATTCAATCGCACATCTTCTGTAAAAAAAGGATCGAGCTTACGGTTCTCATTCTGCGCATTATCTAAGTATTGTTTGCCTACATATTTGCTGATAAAATTCAGTTGCATATTTTTTCGCGGAATGAATGTTACAGTACCTGCTGCAATAACATTTGGGGAAAAAGAAATATCTGTGTTTGTATGCTGAACGGTTTGCTGGCCGATGTAATTAAAGCCGGCATCATATTCATCAAGGTATTCTGTGAATGATTTTATTTTATTATTGCTAAGAGTAGCGTTGCCATTGATGTTGAGCCATGCATTAACTATAAAACCTGCCTGCAATTCAATACCGGAACGGTAACTGTTGGGAACATTAATTCGTGTATAATCACCAACGTCATTTATTTTTCCGTTAAGCACCAACTGGTTTTTGTACAACATGTAATACAATGTTGCAGACAGGTTATACTTGCCTGTTTTCTTTTCAACTGCTGCTTCAAAATCATGTAATGTTTCTGCTGATGGTTGTTGCTGAAGGCTTGCTTCAAAATCATCGCGATTGGGTTCTTTATGCGCCATTGCATAACTGAAGTATGCATTCCAACCTTTATGATTATAACTGATGCCTGCTTTAGGATTAAAGAAATTGAAATCTCTTTTTATAGAAAGATCAGGATTGTCTTCAAAGCCTTGCATGTTATGCAGCACATGCCTGTATTGAACATCTGCAAAACTGTTCCACTTTGTATTGAAGTTATGCATCCATTTTACATAAACATTCTCATCTGTTTTTGTTGCAGGATAATTATAGTACTCATAATCGCCCGGAACTTTCACCTCACTCCAGACTATTTTACCATAATGTTTACCATCATATTTACTCCAGCTTCCACCGATTGTTAATTCATCTTTTGCTGTTTTATATTGCAATGAAAATATCTGTCCATAAAAATAATTATCAAGCCAAAGTTGTCGTACAAGATCAGTAACAGCAGTATCATTCAATCCATAATCACTCAAATTTTGTTGCGCTTTGTATTCTTCATAATAACCTTTGCCGCGCACCAAAAACAAAGCTGTATTAAATTTCCAGTTGCTGCTAAAATCATGATCATAAAATAGCTGGTAATGTGTTTGCCAGTAATTATCTGTTTGATTATTGTATGGCGTTCCCGGTTTTTCTGTACCCGCAGGATTATACCTGCGATTGGTTTGCAAGCTATCGTAAGGAATTCCATACCATGCCTGGTAAGTTTTTTCTTTGCCTGAAAAAATATTCAGTCGCAAAGAATTTTTGTTGCCGATATAAGCAGCAGAAGTATAGAATGATTTTAAGTTGCTGCTTGCGCGATCAATATATCCATCGCTTGAAATACGACTTAAACGTGCATCAATTGTAAAATGATTTGCCAATAATCCTGTTCCAAGTTTGATCGTATTCTTCCAGGTGTTGAACGAACCAAAACTATTATCAGCTTCGGCATAAGCTTTCTTGTTTATTTCATTCGTGCTGATGTTGATGGTTGCACCAAAGGCACCCGAACCATTTGTTGATGTTCCCACACCGCGTTGTATTTGTATTGAATTGGCGGATGAAACAAAATCGGGCAGGTCAACAAAATAAGTTCCCATGCTTTCTGCATCATTAAAAGGAATACCGTTCAGCGTAACGTTGATGCGTGTTGCATCTGTACCGCGTATGCGTATGCCTGTATAACCAACGCCGTTGCCTGCATCAGTTGTAGTAGTAACAGAAGGCGTTTGATTTAATAAAATAGGAATGTCCTGCCCCAAATTGATCTTTGCAATATCATCTTTACTGATGTTTGTTTTGGTGAACGGCGCTTTATCAGACGCACGCACAGAGCGTACTTCAAGGGGTTCGAGGTAAGCCGTTGATTCATCTAAAGCAATATTTAATGTTGTGTTTTGCTCAAGAAAAAAACCTGTATCAAAGCTTTTCAATCCAACAAACTCAGCAGAAATTTTATATACTGAATTTGTAGCCAGGTTATGAAAATTAAACTCGCCTTTCTCTCCTGTTTGTGTTTTTGTTTTAAAGTTTTTCGTACTGATAGTAATTGTTGCGCCTTTTAAAGCCTGGTTGCTTTTGTTGACGACAACTCCATTTAAGTTTTGCGCTGAAGTTGTAAAAGCAATGCATAAAATAATGACTGTTCCCAATAAAAATTTCATTTTCTCTGTTTTAAATTTCACAATAATGGGAACAAGGAATAATGCTGGAGAATGTGCCGCTATAGAAAAGCTCACCTTCCCTTCGCAGGTATTACCCTGTTCAGGTTCAACGGGTATAATCTCAGCCTTCATTTAAGAAAGCACCCCGGGATTTATAAACACATGTGGTTCAAAAAAACCTCATGGTTTGACGACTGCAAAAATAATAACAGAATTTCAAATTAAGTGTAACCTTTAATTTATTGATGCGTTACAATCAAAAAACAAACTATGCAAAAGATATTCGCAGCAATTTTATTAGTTATTGCAGGCTTTAGTGTGAATGCACAAAATGTAGTGCACGACCCTAATGCACAGGTGCGCAAGGTTGATCAGTTTACCAAGATCAGGGTTTCAAGCGCTATCAGTTTATATTTATCACAAGGCACCACACAAGGTGTTGCAGTAAGTTCTGAAGATGCTAATGTTACAAGCAAAATCATAACTGAAGTAAAGAACGGTGTGCTTAAAATTTATGTGGAGAATGGCGCATGGAATGGCTGGAACTGGAGCAATAAACATTTAAAAGCGTACGTAACTTTTACTACACTTGAAATGCTTGATGCTTCGGGCGCTTCTACTGTTGAGCTTACAGATCCCATTAGTGTTGGCGACCTTGAACTTGATTTGTCAGGCGCAAGCAATATGAAAGGTGGAATAAAATCAGGCGGCGGAATAAAATTTGATTTGAGTGGCGCATCCACTTCACGTGTTGATTTTTCTGCAAATTCATTTGAGCTTTCAGAAAGCGGTGCCAGTAATTTTAAAGGAAACGTAAATAGTGCTAAAACAAATTTTGATCTCACCGGAGCATCTACTGCTGATGTTGACGGCGGCACAACAGATCTTATTATCAGCGCAAGTGGTGCAAGTAATTTTAAAGGTGGTGATCTTACTGCTTCCAGTTGCAAAGTTGAAGCAACAGGCGCTTCATCTGCCAGTATCAATGTAAGCAAAGAAATCCAGGCAACAGCATCAGGTGCCAGCAGTATCCATTATGAAGGAAGCGCTTCTATTACCAATCTTGATGTTAGCGGTGCTTCAACGGTTAAAAAGAAAAGCTAAATATCTTCTATAAAGTTTTGCCCGATAATGTTACCGCCTTATCTTTGCCGCCCGCACATAAACAATGTGCAAGTTCTTAAGATCAGGTTTAAATCATTATATCGCGAGGTAGAGCAGCGGTAGCTCGTCGGGCTCATAACCCGAAGGTCGGAAGTTCGATCCTTCCCCTCGCAACTAAAAAGCCTCGTAAGAGGCTTTTTTATTTTTACTCCTCCCTTCAGGGAGGTTGGGAGAACTTATGAAATCAGGTTTCGTAAACATATTTGGTAAGCCAAACGCCGGCAAAAGCACTTTATTAAATGCATTGGTTGGCGAAAAGATGGCAATTGTGTCATCCAAAGTGCAAACAACAAGGCATCGCATAAAAGCATTTCTTACAAAGCCAGATGAGTACCAGATAATTTTTTCTGATACGCCCGGCATCATTGAACCAAAATATAAATTACACGAGCACATGATGCAAAGTGTAAAAAGCGCTTTGGAGGATGCAGATATTGCTTTGTTGATTGCGGATGCTGCAAAAGATGCTTCAGAAAATATTGAACTGTTCAAAGGCCTTCGCTTAAAAGTTCCCGCAATACTTATCTTAAATAAATCTGATAAGTTAAGCCGTGATAAAATTGAAGAACTGAAAAAAGTTTACGATCAATCATCATCATATAAAAAAATAATTGCGGTATCTGCTTTAAAGCAGGAAAATTTAGACGAACTTTTATCAACGATCATAGAATTATTGCCGGAAGGTGAAGCGTTTTATAGCGAGGATGAATTGACCGATCTTCCAACAAAATTTTTTGTAAGCGAGATCATACGCGAAAAAATTTACGGATTGTTTGGTGAAGAAATTCCTTATCAAACAGCGGTGCTGATAAATGAATTCAAAGAAAAAGATACCTTGATAAAAATACAGGCAGATATTATTGTGCATCGCGAAAGCCAGAAAGCAATTTTATTAGGCGAAGGCGGAAAGATGATAAAACAATTAGGCACACAATCGCGCATTGATATTGAAAAGTTTCTCGATCATAAAATATTTTTGCAACTCTTTGTAAAGGTTAAACCGAAATGGAGAGATAATGATTTAAGGTTGAGGGAATATGGTTATTAGCCTCATCCCCTGACGGGAGTAAGGCTTTTGTTAATTAATTTAAATTCCCCTTTAGGGGACAGGGTATGAGCTTTACAGTAGCAATAACAGGAAGGCCGAATGTTGGCAAGAGCACATTGTTCAATCGTTTGCTTGAACAGCGCAAAGCAATTGTTGACAACATCAGCGGCGTTACAAGAGACAGGCAATACGGCATTGCAGATTGGAATGGCAAGTCATTCAACGTGATTGATACCGGTGGTTTTGTGCCCGACAGTGAAGATATTTTCGAAACTGAAATCCGCAAACAGGTCAAGATTGCTATTGATGAAGCCAATGCAATAATTTTTATGACCGATGTTTCAACAGGCATTACTACCCTGGATGAAAGCATGGCTGAAACGTTACGCCGTACAACAAAACCTGTTTTTCTTGTAGTAAATAAAGTAGATAATGCCGAACGGCAACTGGAAGCGACAGAGTTTTACAGTCTTGGGCTTGATCATATATTTTTTATGAGCAGTATGAGCGGAAGCGGAAGTGGCGAATTGCTTGATGCTTTAACCGAATTAATTCCCGAAGAAAAAAGCGAAGAAGACGAAACTGAAAATGAATTGCCACGTTTTGCTATTATTGGTCAACCGAATGTTGGCAAATCTTCCTTATTAAATGCATTGATCGGAAAAGAAAGAACAATTGTAAGTGATATCGCCGGTACAACGAGAGATACCATTCACACACATTATAATTTATTTCAGAAAGATTTTATCTTAATTGATACTGCTGGCTTGCGCAAAAAGAATAAAGAAAAAGATGATCTTGAATTTTATTCTGTTATCCGCGCTGTAAAAGCAATGGATGAAGCTGATGTTTGTTTGTTGGTGCTTGACGCACAAAATGGAATAACAGCGCAGGATGTAAATATTTTTTCATTGGCTGCACGAAAAGGAAAGGGCATTGTGTTGCTGGTGAACAAATGGGATCTTGTTGAAAAATCAACCAACACTGCCAAAGAATACGAAAAACAATTAAAGGAAAAGATCGCTCCGTTTACAGATGTGCCTGTTCTGTTTATTTCCGCAAAAGAAAAAACGCGCATTCTTAAAGGGATGGAAATTGCATTAGAGGTCTATGCAAACCGGCATCGCAGAATTGCGACCAGTAAATTAAATGAAGTAATGCTGAAAGCTGTGGAAGCGTACCACGCTCCCGTTGTTCGCGGACACTCAGTTAAAATAAAATATATCATGCAGTTGCCAACGGTAGTTCCGTCATTTGCATTTTTTACAAATTACCCCGACGATATTAAAACTCCATATAGAAATTATCTGGAAAACCAGCTACGCGGTTCGTTCAATTTCTCAGGCGTACCAATAAGAATATTCTTCAGAAAGAAATAAGATCGCATTAATTATTCCAGCAAACTTCTCGTAATAAAAACAGCCTTAATATATGTTAAGGCTGTTAGATAATTATTGATTGATTTACGAATTTTTTATTTTTCTTCTATAAACATATTCAATAAACGAAGCAACTTTTGCAAATGGTGTTTCATCAGGCGCTAATGCAATTGAAAGCAATTGTGATGCAGTAGATGCCGTGCCTTCCCAGAATTTTCCCTGGAAGCCTGAAAAATATGTCTGCAGGTTTTTAATAGTTGTAAGCAGATCAGGATTAGCAGTATCCTGTGCAACTTTTAATTTATCTGTTACATTGGCCAATGCTGCTGTTAATTTATCTTTTGTAACGTCAGGGAATTTCTTTTCAATAAGATCAAAAACTGAATCAGGTGTTGCCTGTAAATTTTCATTGATAATGTTTATAACCGTTGAGCCTTTAATCAATGCATCCTGGACCTGGGGGTCTAGTTTGTTCCATGCTTTTTCAATAGAATTGAATAAATCGGTGAAGATGTGGAGAAAATCAAAGAAAGCCATAATTGTAATTTTAATTGTGAATAAATAGAAACCTGTTAGCAAGATTTCTGATGATGAAAGTTGTGTTGCAAAAATGAACACGGGGATTAAAATTCAATTTAGCAACTTCAAATCAAAATTGAGAAAATTATCATCACCATCAAACTAAATTATTGAATGGGCAAACACTTAATAAAATTCAATAATAATAAAGATCCAAGCTCTTTTATCCCAATTCAGTATTAAATAAATCAATGCCACACCTGCTGCATTTTACAAATTGTATGGTTACGATAATTTATCCCGCTTAAATTAACTTAGCAAACGCTATGGTAAAATTCTCGGCTAAATTATTACAGTTTGATGAACAGGGTGAAAAAACCGGGTGGACTTACCTGGCCGTACCTGAAGACATTGCACAACAATTAAAACCTGATAATAAAAAATCATTTCGCGTAAAGGGCAGGCTTGATAATTTTAAAATAGACAGTACTGCGTTGATGCCGATGGGTGATGGAAGTTTTATTATGCCCTTTAATGCTGTTATGCGAAAAGGCACAGGCAAACGTAAAGGTGCAACAGTTATTGCAATACTTGAAGTTGATAATGCACCATTCAAAATGAATGAAGATTTTATGATGTGCCTGAATGATGAACCTGCAGCGCTTAAACATTTCAATTCATTACCGGGAAGCCACAGAAATTATTTCAGTAAATGGGTTGACACTACTAAAACAGAACAAACAAAAACAAAACGAATAGCAATGGCTGTATCTGCATTGGCAAGAACCATGGGTTTTTCTGAAATGCTGCGCGAACAGAAAAGTAAAAAAATATTTTAGGATGGTGATACCGCAGAATTCTGCTCCTGTAAGGAACCTTGTGTTTCTTTTTTAATACTTTCAGTCCATACAGCATAATCATTTGGATAAATTCGCCTGCCCTTAAACTGCGCGTAATTTTTTGTAAACGCCGCTCCGAAATATAAAATAATAGCAGAATAATACACCCACAATAAAATAACAATTATAGATCCTGCAGCGCCGTAAGTATTGCCAATGTTTTTTGTGCCCAAATAAAAGCTGATAACAAACTTACCCAACATAAAAAGTAATGCTGTTGTTACAGCGCCGGTTATTACATCACGCCATTTTATTTTAGCATCAGGCAATACTTTAAAAATAATACCAAATAAAAGTGTGATGATAAGGAACGTTATAAACAGGTTGATGCCATAAGCTATATAAACAGTCCCTTTATGAAAAATTGAAGAAAGGCTTTTGCTTAGCACATCTAATACAGTACTCACCAAAAGAGACACCAGTAAAATAAAACTCAGGCTCACAATAATTGAAAAACTAAGCAGCCTGTTTATAATAATTTTAAACCATCCTCTTTTAGGCTTTGCCTTCAGGCTCCAGATAATGTTTATTGCATCCTGTATTTCACCAAAAACACTTGTTGCGCCAATTATTAATGCAATAATACTTGCACCTGATGCAAAAACATTATTTCGTGAAATAGTTGCAATCTTTATCAGCGCCTGTATCTGCAATGCAGCATCACTGCCCACAAAAGATTTTATTTCGTCGTATATGCTTCCTTCAATCGCATTTCGTCCGTAAAAAATAGCAGCTAAACTTATAACAAGAATAAGTGTTGGCGCTATTGAAAAAACAGTGTAATAAGCAAGCGCTGCACTCATTCTTGTTATGCGGCAATTAGAAAAATCGGTGCCGGTCGCTTTTAATATTTGCCACAATGCTTTAAACGTGATCTTCCTGTTTGACGTTTGCGGTTTTGTATCCTGCGATAAACTTTCTGCCATGAATGCGCTTGAATTTAATTTGAATATAGCAACTAATTTGCCTGAAATAAAAAGAGGACATTTATTATTTAAACATCCTCTTTTTTATTTGATATTTATGTTACACGATTACTGTTTCCTTCCGCTGCCGGGTTTTTTATCAGTTGGCGGTTTTTGCTGTTGCTGATCTTTATTTCTTTGTTGCGCTTCTTCACGCTGGCGTTGTTGCGCTGCTTGCTGTTGCTGCTGAGCTTTTTGCTGCTGTGCCTGCTGTTGTTGTTGCTCTTTCTGTTGCTGCGCCTGTTGCTGCTGTTGTTGTTCTTTTTTTTGTTGTTGTGCCTGTTGTGTTCTTTGTTGATCAGCCTGTTCTTTTTGTTTTACCTGTTGCTCTTTTTGTTGCTGAACTTGTTGCTGCTGTTGTTTTTGCTGAGCCTGTGCCTGTTCTCTTTGCTTTTCTTCCTGTACTTTTTGTTGAGCCTGTTGCTTATTTACATTTTGTTGATCAGGCATATTTGTTTTATGCTGATCGTTATTAACGGTTTTATTATTGTTGTTAACCGCTGTATTATTCCTGTTATTATTTACTGTTGTATTGTTACTGTTTTTATTTACGGTAGTTGTATTATTATTAATTACTGTTTTTTCGTTGTTGTTTATTACAGGCCTGTAAACATTTACTGTTTTATTATTAACAACTGTTCTGCCCGGATTTGAAGAATTGGCAACGGTGTATGTTTCAATATTCTGATGGCTTGTTTTTTCAACATCTTCCCTGCGTGGGCCACCAACATAGTGTACATTATTTCTTACAGTTACATTATTTACAATAGTTGTATTCTTTATGATGGTTATATTTTGAGTATGCGGCACATAATACCGGCTTACATAAGGGCTTGCAATATATCTTGCAGGAGCAAACACCCACCATCCGCTTGGAATAGAATTATAATTACTAACACCTACACTTATAGTAAGACCTGGTCCTAATGGAGCCCATCCATAATAATCATTATTATTTCTCCACGCTACCCACGCAGGCGCCCAATCATAACCTGGTATCCAATACCAGCCGTAAGCGCTGTTATATGCCCAACGTCCGTAGTGAAATGGTGCCCATCCCCAATCATAATCAGAAACCCACGTCCAGCCATAATCCGTATAGGCCCAATGTCCACCTGTTGAATAAGGAACAAACCCTGGTGTATTGCTTACCCATACCTGTCCATAAGATGAATTATTCATCCAATGTCCATATGGTTTTAATGAGCTGTAGAATACAGAAAAATTTACGCTTACAGCCTGCGCCTTACCCGTGTTTGGAGAAGCTGCAGCTGTTGCAAGCATTATTGCCAACAACAATATTCTAATAATTTTTTTCATATCCTTTATTTATATTTTAAGAATAATTTCTTTCTGTAATAAGAGAGAAAAGCTTGCCAAAAGATTAGCATGCATGTGTTAAAAGAATATTTGGCGATAAGAGTCCTTTAGATTTTACACTTTAATTTGCAGGCTATGCCACTGAGTTTTAACCTACAAAGCATTGATGAAATCTCGCATGCAAGAGCGGGTAAAATAACAACTGAACATGGGGAAATTTTGACACCAATCTTTATGCCTGTGGGTACAGTTGGTTCAGTAAAGGCAGTTACTCAGCAACAGTTGATGAATGATGTAAAGGCGCAGATAATTTTAGGCAATACGTATCATTTATACTTAAGGCCGGGTATTGACATTTTAAATGCTGCAGGTGGTTTACATGAATTTATGCACTGGAACAAACCCATACTTACAGACAGTGGTGGTTACCAGGTTTTTTCTTTAGCGCAAAGCAGGAAGATAACAGAAGAGGGTGTTTTATTTCAAAGCCATATTGATGGAAGCAGGCACTTGTTTACGCCTGAAAAAGTGATGGACATACAACGCAATATCGGCGCTGATATCATCATGGCTTTTGATGAATGCCCGCCCGGCGAAAGTGAATATACCTATGCAAAGAATAGTTTGATGTTAACGCAACGATGGCTCGACAGGTGCTTCGACCATTTAAACACTACGCAACCTTTATATGGATATGATCAAAATCTTTTTCCTATTGTACAGGGCAATCAATACCATGATCTCAGGAAAATGTCCTGCGAATATGTAGCCTCAAAAAATGCAGCGGGCAATGCCATTGGTGGTTTAAGTGTGGGCGAACCTGAAAACGTTATGTATGAAATAACAGCCTTGTGCTGTGAAAATTTACCTGCCGATAAACCACGTTATCTTATGGGTGTTGGCACGCCATGG
This sequence comes from Bacteroidota bacterium, assembly GCA_013286425.1. Taxonomy (GTDB): domain Bacteria; phylum Bacteroidota; class Bacteroidia; order Chitinophagales; family Chitinophagaceae; genus Parafilimonas. The sequence goes on along the minus strand of JABDFS010000040.1, from coordinate 18,650 downwards.
AATATCCTTGAATGTATCAGCCTTGGCATTGATATGTTTGATTGCGTTATGCCTACACGCAATGGCCGCAACGGAATGTTGTTTACTACGCAGGGCATCATCAACATAAAAAATAAAAAATGGACAACAGACTTCACTCCCCTTGATGAAGGGCTGCCTTATGAAGTGAGCAACTATTATACAAAGGCTTACCTGCGGCATTTATTTGTTTCTAACGAATTGCTGGGATTAACATTGGCAAGCATTCAAAACCTTTCCTTTTATCTATGGATGGTTGAACAGGCAAGAGCAGAAATCATCAAAGGCAGTTTCGCTTCATGGAAAAATGCAATGACCGGCCAGTTTAAACAGAGGCTATAATTAAATAAGGCAATCGCCACGCCGGGGCAGCATCCCGTTACACTGCAATCAAAACAGAAATCACGAGGCGACTATCGGTCACACGGCTCTCAGCCTGTTGTGTACACACAAATTTTATTTACTCCTTTTCAACTTCTTTTCAGGTATACTACAATCAGGCATCTTCATGCCTGTAAGTGCATTTCTTCGATATAACTTCGATATTTCTTCGATATAACTTCGATATAACTTCGATCAATTGGATCGAAGAAATATCGAAGAAATAACGAATATATATCGTAAAAATAGGCTTGCAGGTATTTGCAGGTTATAAAATTGGCTGGAATACAGTAAGATTTTGCCAGGTAGTTGCGAAGAATGAATTATTTCATAATTTTTAAAAGATGTTGTTCTGAATCAAACTATTAAAAGATATAGGTATACGGATGGTCCACAGCTTGTCAGGGTAAAGAAAAATTAAATTGTAAATTTGGTTGAAGGCAATTCAGCAACAACAGGATCGGGAAATTCTTTCGCAACAGCAAATTTTATAAACTGATTAAGTTAGTTGATTCAGGAATTAACATTAACCACAGCTAAATTTTAATATACGCACTGAAACGCAACGTTTTGTTGATTCATCTTTAAAAACAAAAACATGAAACAGTCTTTTATAAAAAGCATTAAAAGAAATGTCCCTTTACTGGCTGCGTTGATCGCATTTGTATTTTTTACAGGCAACAAGGACCCTGATGGCCAAAGTGATCCTGCCGGCAAATGTTGTGCGGGTTATACCATTAACATGAACCAGCTTAAACAATTCATGCTCGATTCATTACATGGTATCCAGTTTGAAGGCGGCGTATATTCAAAACAAAGTCTTATTACTGCGATCAATGAGGTACCTGGTGATTCTGTTTACCTGATGAATACTTTAAGGAACTGCAGCATAAGCCAGGGTACTGACCTTGCACTTACATCACCACAATCTGCGGGTGTGGCATTTGTAAGAAAATCCAATTGCTATCCCTGCCCCGGCAAAGCCTGTTGCCCGCAATCAGCCTGTGTGGCACGTATAAACAGGTCATGCATAAATTACCAGGTCTATAACGGGTTTGCAGGCGGTTCCGGCTTAACAGGTACAACCGGCGAGTAATTTTTATATTTACTCAGATGAATTTTTCTGTCGTTATAAAAAAACTGATTGTCTTTAATGCGGTCATATTTTTTATAACAAGCCTTTCCTTTTGCTCTTTTGGCCAGGTATCTGCATACAGGTTTGAGAATATAACGAATGAGCAGGGTATTGCAGACAGGGTTATTAATGCCATCACCCAGGATGCGCAGGGTTTTATTTGGATAGCTTCAATTGACGGGCTTACAAGATATGATGGTTACAATGCAATTATATATCGCCATCAAACAAATAATCCTTACTCTGTTTCCGATGATGAGGTTTATGCCTTATGTACAGACGATGATGGTTTTTTATGGATAGGCACCCGCAATGGATTGAACCGGTATGATGCAAAACATGACAGGTTTGAAACCTTTTTGCATGATAGTACTGATGCCGGCTCGCTTGCTGCCAACGAGATATTTTCTATCGCAAAAGATGCGCATGGAAACCTGTGGATAGGTACCTATAATGGTGGCGTGGATAAGTTGGTAAAGGCAGGAACAGGAAAAGGATATAAAGGATCAGGCTACAATTTTATCCATTACAGGCATAACGAAAAAGATAGCAACAGCATTTCAAACGACCAGGTGTTTTCAGTTTGCTTTGATAAGGCCGGCCGCGCATGGATAGGTACATCACAGGGCGTTAATATTATAGATACTACGGGCAAAAAAATTTCAAGGCTTTATTCTGAATCGGGAAATAAAAATTCGATCAGCTTTAATACCGTAAATAAAATTGTTGCTGCTGATGATGGTACAGTATGGCTATGCGGTAAAAATATGCTTGATAATGTTTCATTTGAAAATGATACGTATAAAAGAGTTACTGTAAAACATGTATTGCCTTTGCTTATTCATCATCAAAATAAAAATGAATGGGCCATTAATGATTTTATGATCGACCGGCATAACAATTATTGGGTAGCAACGAATGATGAAGGTGTTTTAAAATGCAGTGCAGGTGAAAAAGGAGAGATAAAACCGGTTGAGAACTTCATCAACAACCAAGCTGGTTTTAGCCTGGCAAACACAAGCGCTTTTAGCTTTTATGAAGACAATTCCGGTGTTATATGGATAGGTACTGCAAAAGGTATTTCAAAATACATACCTGCCAAAGCAAGGTTTAGTGAAACAGGATCTTCTTCTGCATCATTTCTTAAAAATCAATTTGCAGATGCATTGTTGTACGATACAAAAAACAGGTTATGGACAGGTAGTGATTCTGATACATTAACGGTTATCAATAACACACCCCGTTATGTATTGCTGCCTTCATCGCGCCAGCAATTCAACCAGGTAAATATGCTTTACCAAAGCAGAGCAGGTGATGTGTATGTTGCAACATTCATGAGTGGTTTATTTATTATTCCAAACGATCTAAAAGATATTAGTGATACCAGGCAATGGATACATGTTGACAATACCAATTCGCAGTTACCCAACAATAATATTTATGCTGTTACAGAAGATAAGAACGGCATCATCTGGCTGGGCACTTATAAAGGTTTAAGCAGTTACGATCCGCAAACAAAAAAGCTGGGCAATGTATACGTTCCCGCAGGCGGAACTGTAGTTTCTCCTTTTATAATCAGAACGCTTTTTGTTGATGAAAAAAATGTTTTATGGGTTGGCACCGATGAAGGCCTTGTGTTGATAAAGGATAATAAAGTTGTTCAAAAGTTCTATGCGAATGACAGTGACAGCACCTCATTAAACAATAACCGTATTACAATTATATATGGCGATCATAATAAGAATATATGGATTGGAACAAAATCAGGATTGAATTTATTTGATTCAATAAAAAATAATTTTAAGCACTTCAATCCGCAGGATGGTTTAACTGTTGAAACCGTTATGAGTATGCAGGAAGATGGCCGGGATAATTTATGGATGGGTACAAATAATGGCCTTGTAAAATTTAATATCACCACAAAAAAATTTACAAAATATACTGTTGAAGATGGCCTTTGTTCAAACGAATTTGAAGCAATGGCAGCATGCAGGGATGATAAAAATTATTTTTATTTCGGAACTGCTGAAGGGCTTGTTTCATTTGATCCATCGCATATTGTTTCCAATAGTTTTGTCCCGCCCGTTGTAATTACCGGTGTAAAAATACTTGACCAGCCACTGGCTTCTATTGCAGACACTTCTTTAATAAATACGTACAGGAAAGAAAAAAAATTATTGCTGCATTATGATCAGAATTTTTTCTCTTTTGAATTTGCTGCGCTCAGTTATAATAATTCCAAAGCAAATCAATATGCATATATATTAACGGGTGTCGATAAGCAATGGCACCATGCAGGCACACAACATTCGGCCGGTTATACAGATATTCGTCCGGGCCATTATGTTTTTAAAGTAAAAGCCGGTAACAATGATGGGGTGTGGAACAATGAACCTGTAACCGTTGATGTTATCATTACGCCGCCGTGGTGGCAAACCTGGTGGTTTTATACATTGTGTTCTCTCTTTGCGTGTGCTGTTATATACATCATATACCGTATACGCATACAACAAATACTCAAGCTTTATAAGCTACGCAGCAGCATTGCAAAAGACCTGCATGATGATGTAGGCTCAGCACTCAGCAGTATTGCACTGCTCAGTAATATTTCGGAAGAAGCAAAAACAAAGGCAGCACTTAAACCCGAAGAAATATTCTCTCGCATTGGGCATACTTCAAAACGTATGATTGACCTGATGGATGATATTGTATGGAGCGTAAATCCCGATAACGACAGGTTCAGCAATATGCTGGTGCGCATGCGTGAATATGCAGTGGAAATGCTGGAATCTAAAAACATTGATTTCAGTTTTCATATCGCAAAAGAGATTGATGAATTACGCATACCTATGCAATTGCGTAAAGACTATTTCCTGATCTTTAAAGAAGCCGTTAATAACCTCGCAAAATATTCGGGTTGCAGCAATGCTGATATCAGTATTGAAAAAATAAACAGAAACATTGTTACAGTTATTGCCGACAATGGCAAAGGGTTCGATGCCCAGATAATTAATTCAGGCAATGGATTAAAAAACATGCAGCAACGTGCTGCTGCCATAAAAGGCAAACTGAATATAAAAACGGCAGAAGGCGAAGGCACAACCATTACGCTGTCCATACCTGTATAAATTTATATTTGTATTTGATTTTTATACATGATCAAAGTAGTGATATATGAAGATGATGAAGCTTTCAGGGAGACACTTTGTATATTAATGAACGGAACAGAAGCATATGAACTGAAAGGCGCTTTTGCTGATTGCGATCATATAGAAGACCATCTTAAAAAACTTAACCCCGATGTAATATTGATGGATATAAGTATGCCCGGCATTGGCGGACTTGAAGGATTAAGGATTGTTAGCGGCATATCGCCATCAACACAGGTTTTAATGTGCACTGTGTTTGATGATAATGAAAATATTTTTAAAGCAATCTGCAATGGTGCAAATGGTTATCTCCTGAAAAAATCCCCTCCCTCAAAAATAATTGAAGCAATAAAAGAAGTGCATGAAGGCGGCGCACCTATCACACCGGTTGTTGCAAGAAAGATACTGGAACTCTTTCCCAAAACACCTGCACGCAGTACTGAGATTGACAAGCTGGCAAAACGCGAGCAGGAAATACTCCAGCTATTAATGAAAGGCTATAGTTATAAAATGATCGCGGCAGAATTAAAGATTGCTGTTGAAACTGTACGTACCCATATAAAACGCATTTACGAAAAACTGCATGTACATTCTGCGCCTGAAGCAATAGCTAAAATTTTCCCCGGCAGGAAATTGTAAGGTTGCTCTCTTTTCAAACCATTTTATATGTACCATAAATATGGTACAAAATAACCTGTGATCAATGCTGTTGTAACATACAAGTGGTATTGATATCAATATACAGTCAAATGATTTTTGTATGGTAAAAATCATTCTTCATTTAGAAGCTGTTTGAGTTAATAAAAAATATCATCTAGCGGTCTGACGCTTTAATTGATGGCATGTAATCGAATCGCCTAAAAGCGTCTGACCGATACTTCATAACTAATTTCAAACAAATAACTCAAACAGCTTTTTAAACTATTTAATCATGAAAAATTTATTTACCATTATCCTGTTGTTTGCTGTTAATCTTGTACAGGCGCAATATTTTCAACAACGCTTTAATCTTAATTATGCAAACCTGAGGCTTAGAAATGAGCGTTGTAACAGTGGGATTGTAACAAGAGATAATCTTGTGGGCGGAAACCCTTCGCTTTATTATTTCGCAGGCATCGGCACTTCTTATAATAATACTGCATTAACAGCGCCGGATAATGTAGCTGACCGTATGCGTTTTCAGCAATTAAATAACGTTGGCACTGCGGTTATCACTAACCTTGGCTACCAGTTTTTTGATGCTGCCGGAACACCATCATTCCATTCTTATGGCAACAGTATTGCAGAAATTAAAAGTGCTAATTATAATGGCGGCTATATTACGGTGGGTGAAGTTAAAAACGACAGCATAACCGGGTCAAAAAGCATTGCAGGCGGCAGCGATGTTTTGTTTACGCAATTGAATGCAGGAGGTATTGTGGTGAATGCAGTACGTTATGATATTAAAGGTGGTTCAGACCGCGCATGGTGTATAAGAAAATCACTGGTCACATCAAACGGGCAACCTACCTGGATCATTTGCGGCGAGTCTAAAGAGGGTACATCAAATACGGTTTGTTTTGTTGCAAGGGTTTTAGTAAACGGTGCTATTGTCTGGTTCAATACATATAGTTTCGATCCATCGGGTGGTGCATTCAATACTTCTATCAATATTGCAAAACAACTTTGTGAAGACCCGCAGGGAAATATTTATGTTGTAGGTACGCTCCAGGATGTTCCTGTTGCAGCAACAGGCATAGATGCACTTGCATTTAAATTAACACCGGTTGGTGGAGTTATCTGGGTTAACAGTTATAATGCAGCTTCCGATGATGAATACCAGGCAGTGCGTTTTACTACCGATGGAAATATTGTTGCAGGCGGCTTTACAAATTTTGGTGTTGTTGCCCCGGTTACATCCCATATGCTTATTGCTAAATTATCATCAGCCACGGGTGCAATAATGTTCCAGAATGAACTGGTTGCACGAATAGGAAACAGTACCTATACATCAAAGTGCTATGATATTATCCAGGTGGCGCAAACACAGCAGTATTATTTATCGGGTCCGGCTACATTAAAGAACAGCATTTTTCAAATGATGTATGCAACCAATCCTGCAGGTTTGGGCATTAACTGGTACAGGTATAACCGCATGAATTATAACATAGGTTTCGGGCTTGATAATTCTACTGCAGGCGCGTGGACAGGCGTAGCCTATTTTTCCTCCATGCGCAATCCTGATTCCATCAGTAAAAGTGATGCGCATATAATGAAAACGAATTACATCGGGCAAACCTGTACTTTTTGTACGGCAAATGCGCCTAATCAAATTGCGATGAACCTGCAGGTAATGAAGGAACCCTATCTGGTACAACCGGGTGTAGTGATCAAATCACTTGCGTGGCAAATATTTGGCTACAGCAACAAGCTTATATGTAACGACTCCGTTATTCATTGTAATGGTTTTGCATTAAATGATGACCAGGAAACAAAGGCTGAAAAAACACCAACAGTACAGATATCTCCGAATCCCGTAAGCAGCTTGCTTCATCTTCAGTTTAAAGATATTGACCCGGGTAATTACAATATTGTGATTGTAAACAGGCAGGGCACTACGGTGCTGGAAAAAAAGAATGTTTATTGCAATAATAGTTCAGCCGTTAATTTGAATGTATCAGGACTATTTGCAGGTTTTTACCTGGTAAGGATAAACAACGGAACCAAGGTTATGGAATTGAAAATACTAAAGGAATAATGATGTTATATTTCTAATGTAAAGTGAGCCTGGGATGTTTCCTGGGCTTACCTTTTTTGTTTAGGCATTATGTAAAAAGTTGAGAAATGAATAAAACTATGTTTTGGAAAATTTGCGTTTATTGCGGCTATATTTGAGTTAGCGGTAATATTATGAGATCGTCTATATTTTTAATTTCTATTTTACTTTTATTAATGCTCCAATCTTGTCAATCTTCTTTAACAGATTATGCAACTCAATGGACAGAAAACATTAAGCAGAAAATTATTGAAGATGCAAGTGAGCAACCTGATAATAAAATTCTTGACAGTTCAAGACATAGCTTAACATTTTTCAAAGGAAACAAAAAATTAAAACTTTATCTTTTAATGCCAATCTTAGATAAAAATTCCAAAGTTGTTTCTTATGACACAACTGCTTCAATTTTCTTTAGCTCAGACCAAAACTTTGAGCTTGTAAGAGAATTATGTCTAAATATTGACAGAAGCTTTGAAGGTGTTAGATACAAAGGCAATCACATTGGACTTTCGCTTTTTAATTATTGCGACGGACATGTAAAAGAAAAAGAATTTAGGTATAATAATATAACCGTTGGCACTTCAACTGAATATGATGAAAAAGGGAACGTTACAAAAAAAGTTGACAACGGAAATATCAGTATGCTTAAGAATTTATATGACATAAAATATTACCGCTAACAAAATATATGATCTGCAGAGCAGACATAAAGTAATAGCTTGTCAAACACAATTCATTTATCTTTTAAAATTCACAGATTATGAATGTAGAAATAATTAATGAACCACTTAAGTTAAACGTTTATGGTTTTTCGGGTGTAGCAAAAAATAAAGACTATGCAGGAACAGCTTTCAGGTTAATGGACAAAATGTGGCAGGCAGTTAAGTCCAACGATTTAAAAAATAAAGGGCTTAATATCTGGGTTTATGAATCCAATGAAATTGTATTCTCAGGAGTTGAACTTAACGATACTCCTAACGAAAACACCGGGCTTGAACAGAAAAGTATCATGATAAATAAATATGCCTATTATAAGCATATTGGTTCTTACAATTTAATAAGACAGGCAGGACAAAATATGAGAGAGGAATTGAATGCCAGAGGTCTTGAAACCGTTCTTCCCTATATCGAAATATATGGGCATTGGACAAATGATGAAACCAGGTTAGAAACAGAGCTTCTTATGAGCTTAAAATAAATTTTGGTGGCAGGTTCTTTCAGAGAGATTCGTTTTTATGAGCCAATCAAAAAAATTGCAAAACACCAGGACAGACCTATTGCGCATTTTTTTCAAATAATAGTTTTTGCATTGACAGATTATATGTTGCATTCATTAAGTGCACCAGGCTGCTCCATTTATTAGCCTGTTCAAAATTGTGATAATAACTTAATAATACTTTTATTTCTATTTTACTATTTTCATTCAATGCAGTACAATTTAAAGAACCAGTTTCGTTAGTGATCGTTTTATTAAAGTTTTCAACACCTTTAACCTTGTAGTTTTCAGGAACATTGATGATTATATCCCAATTGTATGTTGCAGCACATTCCCTATACACATCAATACTGCGTGTACTGTCTTTGTCATTTATTTTCTCAAGAGAACCCATAAGCTTTCCTGCTTCAATAATAAAATTATTGCCCGCTTTTCTTACAAAATTATTCATGTTAAAAGAGCAGTCGAATTCAAAGAAAGTTGAATCATTCTCTAATGCAGGCTCATCTATTTTATAGCTGATTAAATCTTTTGGTGCGGCATCATAATAATCTGTTATTACATCAGTGAAATAGTTTTTACTATTGTTGCGCTCCTTTGCAAATGCAGTTAAATATTCATCAGCGATATGTTCCTTCTTTTTCTTATAATTTAATCTTTCTGTTTGATTTTTTGTAGTGAGGTGTTTTGCGAAGGCAGCTTCCATATCTTCCATCAACAGCAATCTTTTTTGATCGTTATGTCTTAGTGCACCACCTTCTTTAAAGGTTTGATCTATTTGCACTAACTGCTTGTCGGAACTGTCAAGGTGAAGAGAAATATTTTCCGACATAACATTGCCTGAATCTGAAATAACAGGTACTGTTGCATAATGAGTAATATAATCTGCGGTTCCGTTTTGAGGCTCAATAGTTATCGCCTTTTCTCCCTGAAAACGAGCCGGTATTTCATTTAGCTGCGTAACAATATCATCAAATGCAACCCAATAATCGTTAACTGCTGTAACTTTTACCAATGCATCAAAATCAGAAAAAGTTATTACATTATCAAGGCTGTTGTTATACCGCGAACAAACCAGGTAGATAGTATTTTTAATACCAACAGAAGTAAGCACCTCGCTGAAATATATAGCATTACTAACGCTATTGGCATAATTGTAATTTATACTATTGGATACATCTATATCATTAGTTGGAAAATCACAAAAAGTAGCGTACCGGTAATCGTTATACAATTCTTTTATTATACTATCCGGCGTTGTCTTTTTTGTTTTTAATGTTTCGCCGAAATAATCTTTTATTGTATTAACAGAATGCAGATTTAAATAGGTTGATTCTTCCAGGTACAGCTGTTGAAATTTCTTGAGAAGATCATTATTTAAAGAACCATGTTTAATTACCCCTCTTTTAAAATGTGTGTAAAAAATTTCGTCGTTCGCTATGAACTTGTATTGCAGTTTTATGTACGGGTATTGGCGAAATGGCGATGTGAAAAGTGAATCATTCATTTTAGGGATATTTCTTATTGCAAGCCCGAGGATAATATCTCCATTTTCACCAGAACTTTGCTTTAGAGCCGGTGCACCGTTTGCGTTTAAATATTCCACACCTGTTTCATTGGATAACTGAAACCTGGCATAATAATAAAGAATAGGATAGTTATCGGCCAGATAAAATGCATAGGGACCTTTAACAGCGCTCCTGCCTTCCTGAACATCATCAGATATAATATAGTAATCCAGGATATCTCCTGTTTGTAATTGTGAGATAGCAATTTTTGCTTTCTTCGTATTGCTCTCATCGTTTATAATCACTTCTTCATTCTTATCTACGATAGCTTCTGTTCCATCAGGTTTTATAACTTTTGCTCCAAAATAATTTTTTGTACTGTCGTGAAGCCTGATGACGCCATATGTGTAACTGCTGCTAAATCCCTTTGCATATTCCATTGCAGAATATTTTTCAAGTGCAGCCTTGTCGTTAACCTTAATGCGTTCATGCCAGATTGTACGATCATGAATAATTGTTACAGTATGTAAATCTGATACTACTCTTTCATCAACCCAATTAATCACAACATAGGAACGTGCAATAATCACAGCGCTTTCATTGACCATCGATGCAGGTATTTCAGACACACGAAACGCAGCAGGTGCATTATCCCACATTTCGCTTTGAAGATTCGTAGTATCTGATTTATACTCTTCGTTTTTTTGCTGTGTAAAAGCATTTATTGCAAAACCCAAAAACAACAGGAGAGTAAAAACTTTGGGCATTGGTATTTTTTTATAAGTTATAATAATCTGTTGCAGTTAGGCCTTTCTGCTGTAGCAGGTGCTTATAGTTTAGCGAATTTGTTCAGAGAGGCGCGGTGTTTCAGCAACACGTATATGAAAATATAGAATTCCTTTTGACAATGCTCATCAAAAGGAATAGCAACAAGAAAGTTATTCTTTTTATTTAACCTGAATGTGAAGATTCAATGATTATTGTGCGTACAGAAGAGAAAGATGTATAATGACAACCTTACCTGTTATTCCGCGCAAGCACCGGCTTTAACTTAATGATCTTGATTTTATTAAGCCCACGCATAATGATATAGGTTAGATCAAACTCAAACCATTTCCTGGCAAAATTTGCATTATCTTTTTCGTAATGATGATTATTTTGAAATAATTCCCCCATAAGCAATATTCCCCATGGGGAAGTGTTTTTTGAATGATCTCCATTCTTGTAATTGCTGTAGCCATATTTATGGCCGCACCAGTTTACAATAGCACCTTGTACAGGCCCCATTAAAAAATGAACAGGAAGCAGCAGGAACCACCACATATTAGGTGCAAAAACAATGTATACAGTAACATATAAAGCTGCGAAAAATAAGCGTGTTATAATGTGATGGCCAAAGCGATCGAGCTTATTCCATACAGGTAAATATTCTTTTGTGAATTGCGGATCAGGAAGGCTTTTACCTGTATTAATACCGGTGAATATTTTAGAAGTATGCCACATCATCTGCCATATATCTTTAAAGAAATGCGGAGAATGTGGGTCTTTCTCTGTATCGCTATATGTGTGATGCATTCTGTGCATTATACCGTATGCTCTTGGCACAAGAAAAGAAGAACCCTGAACAAACCAGGTTGCAAAATAAATTCCTTTCTCCAGGCCTTTGCTGGTGGTGTACATTTGATGGGATGCATAACGATGCAGGAAAAATGAGTGAAAGAACAAAGACAAAAACCAATGACAAATAAAAAAAACAAGAATTACGAGCATAACAGAATTTAAACAATAAATATTTAGTCACGCGATGTATCAAAAAAGAATGTATAAATTGTCTTAAAATACATTACGCAATTCGTGTAAATATATACCTGCATCTTTGCATAATTAAGTTAATAATTATCTGACCATGTTAGTTGGCATATTTACGATTGTTATTGACGCATGTGAATGAAAGAAATTTTCCTTTTCTGCAAAAAAGCTTTTGATGATAGCGCAGCGTTTCAAAAGAGAAAATCTTCTTTCATTTAAATAGATATCTTTAATGCTATTTCTTTATTCCATTAATTATTTTAAATCACATGAAACTTTCAAAATTTGTATTCGATCTTCCGCTTGACCTGATTGCTCAAAGTCCCGCCAAAAAAAGAGAAGACAGCAAAATGATGGTTGTTAACAGGAAAACAAAACAATTAGAAGACAGGCATTTCAGGGATATTCTGGACTATTTTAATGATAAGGATGTTTTCGTTATTAATAACACGAAAGTTTTTCCTGCAAGAATGTATGGAAGGAAAGAGAGAACAGGAGCGGTAGTGGAAGTTTTATTGCTTAGGGAATTAGATAAAACAAACCGTTTATGGGATGTGGTTGTAGACCCGGCAAGAAAGATTCGTATTGGAAACAAATTATATTTTGGCGAGAACGATGAGTTGCAGGCAGAGGTAATTGATAATACCACCAGTCGCGGGCGCACTATTCGTTTTTTATGGGAAGGCAATGAAGATGATTTCAAAAAACAATTAGAAGCTTTAGGTGAAACCCCGTTACCAAAATATATAAAACGTAAGCCTGATGAAGAAGATCGTGAAAGATACCAGACTGTTTATGCCAAACATAAAGGTGCTGTAGTTGCTCCCACAGCAGGGTTTCATTTTAGTCCGCAGTTAATAAAGCGTTGCGAAATAAAAGGTATTCGCTTTGCAGAAGTAACACTGCATTCAGGGTTAGGCACATTCAGAATTATGGAGGTAGAAGATCTTCATAAACATAAGATGGATGCAGAGTATTTTAAGATTGATGAAGATGCCTGCAGCATTGTAAATAAGGCCAAAGAAGAAGGCCGCCGTATTTGTTCTATCGGTACTACAACAATCAGGGCTTTGGAAAGTAGTTTTACTTCAAAAGGGTTATTAAAGCCCGGTGAAGGCTGGACGAATAATTTTATCCATCCGCCTTATGATTTTACTGTAGCCAATTCACTTGTTACCAATTTCAACTTACCCAAAAGCAGCCTGCTTATTTTAACAGCCGCTTTTGGAGGGTACGACCTTATAATGGAAGCTTATAAAAAAGCAATAAAAGACAAGTATAAATTTTCAAGTTACGGAGATGCCATGTTGGTGATATAATCCTGTCGTCTCAGACGGGCTTCGTGGCTTTATATATGTTTTAAAGAATTTGCAACGGCAAAAACAAACATGTCTTGTTATTGCCGTTGCGTGTTGCCTGGCGATCTTTTACTGCTAACCAGGCTTTTCTTATTCAATGCTTTTAAAGAAGCGATTCCATCTTGGGCCGTCACTCCAACTGAACCAAATGAGTGATGCTTTGCCAACAATATTTGTTTCAGGCACATAACCCCAGAAGCGGCTATCCTGACTGCGGTGACGGTTATCTCCCATCATCCAATAATAATCCTGCTTAAAAGTGTAAGTATTTGTTGGCTTGCCGTTGATTACATAACCATTAGCTGTTTGTTCTAATGTATTATGCTCGTACGTGGTAATGGTGCGCTGGTACAGTGCAAAATTTTGAGGTGTTAATGTTATTGTTGCACCTTTTTTAGGTATTTGTAAAGGACCATAATTATCTGCTGTCCATTTGAAGTTGGTAGTATCGAACGGAAATGTATCTCCAAAAGTCTGGTCATTAATTTCAAAGATGGAAACGTTCTTTACATTAGGCTGTTTTCTCAACATTGCAGCTTTATCAGGTGTAAGGTTGATGATGTACATTTTTCTGCTGGTATCTGCCTGTATTTCGTCTGTATTATCAATATCAACACCTAATGAATCTTTCAAAAAATCAACACTGAAAATATCACCGTTGGTTTCAACCAAATAATCTATCTGTGAAGAAGGCGAAACATAAGCAGGCTGATTATTTACATACAATACGCCGTGCTTTACCTGTATAACATCACCGGGCATTCCTGTGCAACGTTTTATATAATTGTCTGTTTTATCATACGGATGAACAAGGATAGGAAAATTTGCATTCAATGCGTCGCGGTTACCATTATATTCCTTGCGCAGTACATCGTAGTATAAGTTTTTGCTGCCATAATCAGCCAAATTAATTATCGTATCTCCAACCGGAACATTAAACACTACAACATCATTTCTTTTTACGCTTGTAAACCCGGGCAATCTTTTATAAGGCAATTCAACCCATTTAAGATAAGAAGGAGTTGTAGGCATTCCAGGCATAGTATTATGCACAAATGGAAAACTTAATGGCGTTGCAGGCAGGCGTGGGCCATAACTCATCTTGCTTACAAATAAAAAATCATTCACAAGCAAGGTTTTCTCCATACTTTCCGTTGGAATAGTATAGGCTTCAAAAATAAAAGTTCGTATCAGCGTTGCAGCAACCACAGCAAATACAGCCGCATCAACCCACTCACGTGCTGCAGATTTTTTATAACGCTTCATTGCGTCTTCACCAATCCATCTTATATCTTTTGAGAAACCAACGTAGGGTAGATAAACAAAAGGAAGAAATACAAGTGCAGCATGTTGCAAAAAATTAAATTGTCCGAAATGCATTACAAAAATTATGAGTATCCAGATAGTTACAAACTGTCCTGCAATCGGAATAAGCTGAAGCCAGAACCAAACTTTTTTCAGCTTGGTCTTTTCAACTATGCACCACATGTTGTAAAACGGAATAAAGGCTTTCCATGGCTCTATGCCTGCCTTTTTAAACATACCGTAAAGACCGATATGCCAACCAATTGTTGCAAGAATAAAAATTATCCATCCCATAATTAGTAGTTAAAAAACAAAAATAATGATCCAGCCAAGGCTTTATGCTTTCTTAAAACAAAGTTTTCTTAAATATAAAAATAGTTGATTGGCAAAAAGCAACTTAAAATGACATTTAAAGCAATTTATTTGATTATTGCTAACTAAATCAATTGCGCACTGCAGCTTATTCCGTACTTGATGCAAGATTGAAATACTTCATCAGCATATCACTGAGCAGCTTTCTTTTTCTGCCCCATAACATTTAATTGTTAATTCAGGCAAGTCTTAATCAATGCTTTTGAAAAAGCGGCTCCATCTTGGGCCATCACTCCAGCTAAACCAGATGAGTGATGCTTTACCAACAATATTCGTTTCAGGAACATAACCCCAGAAACGGCTATCCTGGCTCCGATGACGGTTATCTCCCATCATCCAATAATAATCCTGCTTAAAAGTGTAAGTATTTGTTGGCTTGCCGTTGATTACATAACTATTAGCTGTTTGCTCTAATGTATTATGCTCGTATGTGGTAATGGTGCGCTGGTACAGTGCAAAATTTTGAGGTGTTAATGTTATTGTTGCATCTTTTTTAGGTATTTGTAAGGGGCCATAATTATCTGCTGTCCATTTAAAGTTGGTAGTATCGAACGGAAATGTATCTCCAAAAGTCTGATCATTGATTTCAAAGATGGAAACGTTCTTTACATTAGGCTGTTTTCTCAACATTGCAGCTTTATCAGGTGTAAGGTTGATGATGTACATTTTCCTGCTGGTATCTGCCTGTATTTCGTCTGTATTATTTATATCAACACCTAATGAATCTTTCAAAAAATCAACACTGAAAATATCACCGTTGGTTTCAACAAGGTAATCTATCTGTGAAGAAGGCGAAATGTAAGCTGGCTGGTTATTTACATACAAAACGCCGTGTTTTACCTGTATAACATCACCGGGCATTCCTGTGCAACGTTTTATATAATTGTCTGTTTTATCATACGGATGAACAAGCATTTGATTTTCATAATAGCTAAAGAGTGCATCGCGGTTTCCATTAAATTTTTGTCCCGATTGCCATTGCAAAACTGTTGGATCCCGATCATATAAAGCATCATAATATAGATGAGCAGATCCATAATTAGGAAGATTTATAATTGTATCACCAACCGGCACATTAAACACTACAACGTCATTTCTTTTTACACTTGTAAATCCGGGCAATCTTTTATAAGGCAATTCAATCCATTTAAGATAAGAAGGAGTTGTAGGCATTCCAGGCATAGTATTATGCACAAATGGAAAACTTAATGGCGTTGCAGGCAGGCGTGGGCCATAACTCATCTTGCTTACAAATAAAAAATCATTCACAAGCAAGGTTTTCTCCATACTTTCCGTTGGAATAGTATAGGCTTCAAAAATAAAAGTTCGTATCAGCGTTGCAGCAACCACAGCAAATACAGCCGCATCAACCCACTCACGTGCTGCAGATTTTTTATAACGCTTCATTGCGTCTTCACCAATCCATCTTATATCTTTTGAGAAACCAACGTAGGGTAGATAAACAAAAGGAAGAAATACAAGTGCAGCATGTTGCAAAAAATTAAATTGTCCGAAATGCATTACAAAAATTATGAGTATCCAGATAGTTACAAACTGTCC
>JABDFS010000040.1:0-1984 GCA_013286425.1 Bacteroidota bacterium | reverse complement strand
AAAGGAAGAAATACAAGTGCAGCATGTTGCAAAAAATTAAATTGTCCGAAATGCATTACAAAAATTATGAGTATCCAGATAGTTACAAACTGTCCGGCGATCGGGATAAGCTGAAGCCAGAACCAAACTTTTTTCAGTTTGGTCTTTTCAACGATACACCACATGTTGTAAAACGGTATAAATGCTTTCCAGGATTCAATACCTGCTTTTTTGAACATGCCGTAAATACCAATATGCCAACATATAGTCGCAAGTATAAAAATTGTCCATCCCATAATTTGCAGTTAAGACAAACTTAATGATCTGATAAAGGTCGTATACTTTCCGGAGTAAAGTTTTCTTAAATATGATTACAAAAGGTTTAAAAGAGAACTATTTTAGAAATTCTATGTTAATAATTTAACTGCTCAGCATTCATGAACCATTTTACGATAAGAGATATTGAAAATTTAACCGGCATTAAAGCGCACACATTGCGTATTTGGGAGAAACGTTATGGCATTATTCAACCTAAAAGAAAGGACAGCCAACATCGTTTTTATGATAGTGAAGATTTGAAGCAGATGTTAAGAATAGCGCATTTATATAACAACGGTTATAAAATTTCAGCTATTGCAAACCTTTGGGCTTACGAAAAAGAAGTATATGAACTGAAAAATGATAAGGCAGAAGCCGCATTTATTAAAGTTCTGATTGAAGCTTCTATAGATACGAATGAAATGCTATTTGATAAAACGCTTAAACAGGCTTTTGAAGAGTTTGATGTTGAAGCAGCCATGATAAAGATTGTTTATCCTTATCTGGAAAACATTGGCATGTTGTGGATGAACAATGAAGCCTTGCCCGCACAGGAAAGATTTGCAAGCAATCTTATTTTGAAAAAACTTATCAGTGAGATAGAAAATTTAAATATCACTCCTGATAAAACGTTTCCTTCTGTTTTAATGTTTACACCTCCGCGGGAATATCATGAATTGCCGCTTTTATTCATGCAGTGCCTTTTAAAAAGAAGCCGCCATCATGTATATTATGTTGGAACAAATACAGATTTTGAAGTGCTTGATGCTTTTGTGAAAACAACAAAACCGGACATACTGTTGTTTCATTTAATTACCAGTTTTATAAACAAAAGTCTGGATGCATACATAACTGAATTAACGCAGCACTATCCACACAATACAATTGTTATGTCAGGAAAATTTGCAGGTACGATTTCAGTAAAAGCACACAATCTGAAATTGCTTTGCTCTTTGCAGGAAATGCTTGCTTTTTGCAATGGAGAATCTTAGTTTACGTTTTCTATTACTATTGCACTTGCCCCCCCCGCCGCCGTTGCATATGCCTGCAGCACCAAGCTTTGCATTATTTTGTTTAAGTACGTTTATTAATGTTACAATTATTCTTGCACCACTGCAACCCAACGGATGGCCAATAGAAACCGCACCTCCATTTACATTAACTTTTGATGCATCCAGTCTCATCTTTTGAGTATTGGCGATGCCAACAACAGAGAACGCTTCGTTCAATTCAAAATAATCAATATCGGTTAATTGTAATCCTGCTTTTGCTACAGCTTTCGGCAAAGCAAGGGAAGGTGTTGTAGTGAACCATTCCGGTGCCTGTTCTGCATCTGCATAACTTTTTATAATGGCAATAGGTTTTATATTGAGTGCTTCAGCTTTTTCTTTGCTCATTAAAATCAATGCAGCAGCGCCATCATTCATGGTGCTTGCGTTAGCAGCAGTAACTGTACCCTCTTTTTGAAAAGCCGGTTTTAATTCAGGTATCTTATCAAACTTAACATTAAAAGGTTCTTCATCTTTTGCAAACTTTATTGCATCGCCTTTGCGTTGTGGTATTTCAACAGGTACAATTTCATTATCAAATTTTCCGGTGTTCCATGCAAGCTGGCTTCGCTTATAACTTTCTATAGCAAATGCATCCTGTGCCTCACGGCTAATACCACATTCTTTCGCGCATAACT
>JABDFS010000039.1:71-32163 GCA_013286425.1 Bacteroidota bacterium | reverse complement strand
AATGCATGGTTTTCTATGGAAGTAATTCCATACTCTCTAAAAGCATCAATTATTCTCATAATATTTCGAACAACCGCAATAGTTTGAATGAGTCTTTACATGTAAAAGATAATGGCTATAGTTTATTTCTATCATTGATGGGAATGTCTTCATGGGGAAACAATACAGGTAAAGAACTAACATTTGAAGGGGCGGCAGAATATTACTGGGAACTATTTATTAAACCATTACAAACTCACAACAGGTACTAAGATTATTATGAAAGTAAAAAAAATAACCATTAATCAGGATTTACCGTTGTTGAATTCATATACGAAAAACAATGATTTTTTATATCATCTTTATTATCCACAGCAGGCCAATAACCTTGTAATTAACCTGGTTGAAATTGAAACAAATGAAAATCCTTCTGACTTTATATCTCTTATAAAGAAGGGAGATGAAGAAAAAGTTATACCACTTTATTTATATAAAACGACTATGGCTTTTATGGGAAATAAATTCTGTTGGGATGTAAAAGATAATGAAGATTTTGTTTTAACTCCATGGATTTTTCTATTAGGGTCGAAGGAGAAGTAAAAGAATTTTCAATTGATTTTATTATTCTACAGATCAGAAAGAACATTACACAATCTTTACAGAAGAAGAGCGTCGCCGTAGGTTTTACTAAACGAATTTTTATGCAGGAGATTAATTACAATTTGAAATTTTCTGTTGGCGATGCTGCACACATATTCAAGGTGCAGAAAGATATTATTAAAACATGGTGCTATAAATCTTCAGATTATTTAAGTGAAATGCAAACCCTGCAAATCAAAAACACTTCAGTAACTTATCATTAATAGACTATTACTTTGTATTTTTCAGTTCTCCAATGGCAGAACCAATAATTCATATAATTGACAATGACAGCGAAGCAGACACCTGCCGCAAATTTGTTTTGCCAAAACTGAAAAATGAAAGCAGTTGGACAGACGAACAAATCTTAGAGCAGCGACCATTTACAGCAGGGAAAATTATTGTCATCGGCAGAACTGGAAAAAGAAAAAAAGCTAAGAAAGCAGATTATTTACTTCGTTACTCACAGAACTTTTTAATTGCAGTTGTTGAAGCAAAACGAGAGTATAAAACAGCAGCAGACGGAATGTTACAAGCAAAAGAATATGCTCAAATACTTGGATTAAAATTCTGTTATGCAACCAATGGAAAAGAAATTACTGAATTTAATTTCATTACTGGACTTGAAACCAAAATTGATAAGTTTCCTACGGCTATTGAATTGTGGAATAGATTAAATTCTGTTGAACCTTTAAAACCAGAAATTCAGGAAACATTTTTAAAACCTTTTATAGCCACGCCGGGAAAAGAAATACGCTATTATCAACAAATTGCTATCAATAGAGCAATTAAAGCAATTTTGGAAGGCAAACGCAGAGCATTGCTAACACTTGCAACAGGAACAGGTAAAACTACAGTTGCTTTTCAAATAATTTATAAACTTTGGAACAACCGTTGGAATACTAAAGGAGAACATCGGCGACCAAAAGTTTTATTTCTTGCAGACCGCAGCGTTTTAGTTTCAGACCCTCATGCAAAAGATTTTGCTTTGTTTGGTGATGCAAGATGTTTAGTTCCTGAAGAAGGATTAACAAGCAGCAGGGAAATATATTTTTCTACCTATCAATCTTTAGCAGAAGATAGCAACAGAGCTGGTGCATTCAGAAATTTACCGAGAGATTTTTTTGACCTAATAGTAATTGATGAGTGCCATCGTGGAAGTGCATCTGATGATAGCAATTGGAGAATTATTTTGGATTACTTCAATCAATCAGTTCAGTTGGGCTTAACTGCAACTCCTTTGCGTGATGATAACAAAGACACTTATGCTTACTTTGGCAATCCGCTTTACACTTACAGTTTGCGGCAAGGAATTGAAGATGGGTTTTTAGCGCCTTACATTGTGCATCGCATAGCTACGGAAGCAGATGCAGTAGGATGGCGACCACATGAAGGACAATTAGATGCAAACGGAGAAATAATTCCTGACGGAGTTTACTCAACACCTGATTTTGAAAACTCTCTTTCACTTTTACCAAGAACGAAAGCAGTCGCAAAACATCTTTACGATTTCATGTTGAAAAATGGAAGATTTGATAAGACGATTGTGTTTTGCGTTGACCAAGAACATGCAGATCATTTTCGCAGAGAAATTTCTAATCTTAATACTGATTTAGTTCGCCAATATCCTGACTATACAGTTCGCATTGTTTCAGAAGAAGGCGATGTTGGCAAAGGGCATTTAGGAAGGTTCATGGATATTGACGAACCTATTCCTGTTATCGTAACCACTTCACGCCTTATGAGTACAGGCGTTGATGTGCCTACGTGCAAGAACATTGTTTTGTTCCGCATGGTAAATTCAATAACCGAGTTCAAGCAAATTATTGGAAGAGGAACAAGAGTAAGAGACGACAAAGAAAAACTTTTCTTCACCATACTTGATTATACAGGAAGTGCAACGAGAAATTTTGCTGACCCTGACTTTGATGGCGAACCACCTTTGATTACTGAAGAAGAAATTGACAACAACGGCGAAACTATTCCCGGTACTTACGAAGAATTTCCTGAACCACCACCAGATAATGAAAATGATTTTGAGGATTTTGATGGAAACATACAAGATGATGGAGGCGAAAATGCTAGAAGAAAGTATTATGTAACGGATGGTGAGATAGGAATTGCAGTTGAAACCATTCAGATTATTGACCCTGTTACAGGCAGATTAATCAGAGTACAACTTTCTCAATATGCAAAAGAAAAAATCGCTACAATGTTTCCCAATGCTGGTGAGTTTAAAAGCCATTGGAATGATTTAAAAGAACGGAAAGAAATAATTGAACAGCTGGAAAATCAAGGCATTTCGGTTGAGCAGTTAATGGAAATAACAAAGCAAAAAGAAGTCGACCCGTTTGACCTGCTTTGCTTTCTAGCTTATGACCTTAAACCGAAAACAAGAAAACAAAGAGCAGAACTTTTGAAGAATAATAAAACGGACTTCTTTTCCCAATACAGCGAAAAAGCACAGCATGTTTTACAAATGATTTTAGAAAAGTATGTTGACTATGGTTTAAACCAAATAAGACCAGACATTATTTCTGTTGAGCCATTTACAGAAGAAGGCAACACCATTGAAATTGTAAATGAGTTTGGTGGCATGGATAAATACAAAAAAGCAATTGAAGAATTACAAAAATTATTGTATGCTGAAGCAGCATAAATTTTAAAATGGCAAAAGCAAAAAAAGAAAAAAATATTAAGCAGGAAACAACTGCACAACGGCTTTCAGGTATCATTAAAAGCTGCCGGAAGATTATGCGTAAGGATAAAGGCATGAATGGCGATGCAGACCGATTGCCAATGCTTACATGGATAATGTTTTTAAAATTTTTAGACGACAATGAGCAATTACAACAAACACAAGCGGAACTGGAAGAAAGAAAGTATAAATCTGCAATTGAAAATCCCTATCGTTGGCGTGATTGGGGAAGAGATAAAAATCTTACGGGAGATGATTTGCTTTCCTTTATCAATAACGAAAAAGTAATACTTGCAGACAAGAAAGAACGAACAGGTTTGTTCTATTACTTACGCAGTCTGCAAAGCGAAACTGGAACAGAACGCAAAGACGTAATTGCAACGGTTTTTAAAGGAGTAATAAACCGCATGATTAATGGCTACTTACTGCGGGATGTGATAAATAAAATTGACGAAATACATTTTACAAATAATGAAGAAGTAAATACACTTTCCCATTTGTACGAAAGCCTACTTAAAGAAATGCGTGATGCAAGTGGCGATGCCGGAGAATTTTATACACCAAGACCTGTTGTAAAGTTTATGGTTGAAATGGTTGACCCTATAATTGGTGAGAAAGTGCTTGACCCTGCAAGTGGTACGGGTGGATTCTTAGTTGAAACTTTTGAACACTTGAAAAAGGAGGTAAAGACAATTCAGCAAAGAAATGCCTTAAAGAGAAAGTCATTGTATGGCGGCGAAGCTAAATCGCTTCCCTACTTATTAAGCCAAATGAATTTATTGTTACATGGCTTAGAATATCCAAATATTGATAGTCAAAATTCTTTACGCTTTCCTTTAAAAGATATTAGTGACAAGGACCGAGTAGATATAATATTAACCAATCCACCTTTTGGTGGTGAAGAAGAAAAAGGTATTCTAAACAATTTTCCGGGAGATAAACGAACATCAGAAACTGCATTTCTTTTCCTTCAACTTTTGATGAGAAAGCTAAAAAGAAAATCTGTCAACTCTGAAGGAGGAAGGGCAGCAATCGTTGTACCTAAAGGAATGCTATTCAGTGAGGGGGTCTCGGCAAGAATAATGGAGCAACTTTTAACTGACTTTGAAGTTCACACAATTGTCAAGTTAGCAGAAGGAGTTTTTGAGCCTTACACTTCAATAACATCTTACTTGATTTTTTTTAATCACACAGGAAACTCAACAAAAAAAACTTGGTATTATGAACTTATTCCTTCTGAAAATAGAAAAAAATATAGCAAGACAAAGCCAATTTATTATGAAGAATTTGATGAAATAAAAAAGTGGTGGAATAAAAGAAGGAAGAATGACAATTGTTGGGTAGTAAGTATTAACGAAATAATTGAAAAGGATGTAAAAGGAAATTCTGTTGTCAATCTTGACTTTAAAAATCCAAATAAGGATTATGCGGTGAATTATGACGACCCACTAAACACCACTTCAGAACTAATCACAAAACAGCAATTAATAACAAACGAACTCAAAGAAATACAATCAGAACTTGATATTTTTTATAAAGACCTTTCAGAGCAATTTAAGCTAGTCCCTTTATCAGAAGTGTTAGAACAATACAGAGTAGAAACTTGGATAGACGATAATAAAAATTATAAACAACTTACAATTTCCAAATACGAGGGAATAAAGCAAAGAGGACATAAACTCGGCTATGACATTGGGAGAAAGAGGCAATTTATAGTTGATTTAGATAAATACCCATATACTTTTCTTTACACTCGGCAAACACTTCAACAAGATGAAGCGATTGGCTTAGCGCCTTATGAAGTAAATGGATGTATTACTACTGAAAACATGCCGATGTTTTCAGTAACAAATGCAGAGCCTTTATATATTCATTATTTTTTTAAGTCAAATTTCTTTTTGAAGCAATTACACAAGACTTCTGCAAAAGGCACATCACAACAAACTATACATGAAGATACTTTCTTAAAATATTTAATTCCATTGCCTGAACCTTCAATTCAGCGCGAGGTAGTTCGTTTGTTAAAAAGACTTATAAAATTGAGAGAAGTGTATGAAGAAATAAATAAATCACTTTCAGATTTATTTCCGGCAGTTCTTCAAAAAACCTTTTCAAATAATACAGCCGATTTTGCCATTCCAATTGCCGCATCATCAGAAAAAAATGAATATTTGGAATTAGCAATGATAGTAGCATTAACCGAAACCAAACTTGGTAACACTTATGGTGAAGTGGGCATTCAAAAAACAGTTTTCAATGTAGAGGCATTCAACCCTGTTTTAAGTAGAAAATATAATTTCATTAATTACCATTTTGGTACTTACTCTGCCGAATTAAAAGAAAAAATTAAGACCAACCCATTCTTAAATAAAAAAACTATCAGAGGTAACGAAGTATTTACAATTTCATCTTCTCACAAACAAGAGGTTTTGAATGCAATTAGTAATAAGGCAAATCGTGATTTTATTCTTGCAGTAAATAGTGTTTTAGATATTTATACCACTCCTTTCATTAAAAGGCATACGGACAAAATAGAATTACTAAACACGGTTACTAAACTCATAATTGACTTGCAAACTGCTGACGTGAATTCCATTTATAAAGGAATGCAACGATGGCAAATCAAGCAACAAGATTTTAAAACAAAAGCAGATAAGTTCAATATTTCCGACACAGCTAAAACCATAGAATTGTTAAAATCAAACGGACTAATTGAAAGACTGTTAGTACAGAAACATTGATCCAGATTCCCCTTCATTGCAATGCCTGTTAGCAAAGCCTTGCATTCAGGAACGACATTGCAGTTTTAATAAAAGTTTTACTACGCTTTATTTTTTCCTTAACTCCTCAATCATCGCATCTCTATCCTTCAACATTCTTTCATACAATTCAACAATCTTATCAATAGGATTAAAAGTGCAATTGTCGAATGTTGGTGAGAAATGACCGTTGTTAATGCTACCTTCTTGAAATGTATTAAAATAAGTTATTGCAGCCTGCTCATCAAAATTCTTAATGGCCTCCACAGGCACTTTCAAAGCTTTGGCTACTTCGTTCAGGAGTTGGGGTTCAATGGTTTCTTTGCCTTCCAGTAAAGATATTTTCTTCTGGTTCCAGTCGTCGCCTAATTCAAGGGCAAGCGCTTCCTGTTTAATGCCCAGCATTTCACGTATGCGTTTAACGTTGCGGCCTTCGTGTATGGGTTTTTCCATATAAACAATAATCTGGTTTAAAGATATAAAGATAAATTAAGTTATAGTTTGTTTAGCTATAAACAACAGGCGCTAAAATATGCATGGCTGCAGTATAAAACAGTAACCACAGGAATAATTTATCCAACATAGTGCAACTTATTTTATGTTCATAAAACCTGTAGCCATGCAAACACAATACACCCTCAGCGAAGCGTTTTCGGAAAGCCTCGTTAATTTCTTCCGGTTTAATGATACATTATTATTGAAAGAAAGCCTTCGCAGGCAGTTTATAGACTACCTGGATTATGAATTAAAATCGGGACTTGTGCCCCTGTATTTTAATGATTACCTGTATGCTTTCAACAGCCTGTTGGACATACTGGATGAAGGGGGGAAAGAAATACAGTCATTTGAACTGGAAAAGCATCATCAACCTTTAACTACCGCCAAAGAAAAAGTAGTCGCTTTCATCAAAGCCTGTATCAATCCTGAGAAAATATTTTTACTGCATCATGATGTAAAAGATAATCATGAGCATTTCGACCTGCTGGTGGTTATTCCATCCACTTCAGCAACATCCTTCAGCCAGTATGAACAGGTAATTGCAATGGCCAATATGGAGAACGCTTCTGTTGATGTGTCATTACACAAATCGGAGGTCATACAACAGCAGTTAAACGAAGGCCATTTTTACTATAACATGGTGTGCAATAAAGAAAACCTGTTATACAGCAATGAACTTCCTGCTTTCTCCTGTCCTTCGGCAGCAACCCTACAGGCAATGGCGACCAATGCTGAAAAACAATTCCTACAGGCGCATACAAAAGCAGAAAGCTTTTTGGAAGCCGCTTCCGAAAGTTATGGAAAGCGTGAACCGGAAATGGCAACGTTTATGCTGCAACAGGCGGTTGAATTGAATATAAGAGGGTTGATTACAGCATTAGGAGGTAATTGCCCGAAAACACACTGCTTCGGCGAGTTGAAAAAACCTTTGCGGCGCTATGCGCCGGAATTGCACTGGCTGCTCAGTATAAATAAGGCTGAAGAAAACCGTTTATTGCGGATATTGGAAAGGGCTTACCTGGAAGCAAGGTATTCAGCTGACTTCTCCATTAGCGACAATGATTTTACTTTACTAACAGACGGTGCAGAGCTACTTCATGAAAAAACTGAAGCGATATTTAAAAATAAGACAGGAGTATTTAAACAACCTACTATTGCCTGATAAAACACGATATATGAGTTTAAGTATAAATCAATCTATCAAGAGTCAATTAGTACTAATTTTATTAGTATTGCATAATGGAATTAATATTGCAGCCTTTTAAAATTGAATTTAATTATAGCAACAAAACTTATAAAGCAGAAGTAATACAGGAAATAAAAACGAGTGTTGAAATATTTACTATTACGCATGCAGGTAAATCAATACAAGTACAAAGTGACAGGCCTTTAATTGCTCAAATAGCAAACAGTAAAAAGAAACCAAACTTCAAAGCAATAAATGCAAAGGTTAATCAGCAGGCATTTTACGAAATAGTCGTTATAGCGATTAAAGATCATATTTATCAATTAGAGCATCCTCCTTTTGATTGGTCAGAACACCCTAAGAACATGAACAATAGATAATAAAGAAGAACCAGAAAATAAACTGGAAGAAATACAGGAAATAGAATTTTGGCGTTCAAAGTATTTGAGTAAAAAAAAGTAGAGTTGTTATCTTTTCAATCTTATGTTTTATCTTAGGTGTAGTGATAACTATTCTCTTGTTTAGATTAGGAATTTTATCAGTTAACTAAATGCCTCTGTCTAACCAATATAAACGGCTTATTTTAAACCTATGAGTTAGAGAGCGGCGTTAATGACTATTTGGGATAAATTGAATAAAAAAGTTATAATTTTTATTTGAGTTCACTTTGAATGACAGGCAAAATTTTTATAAGTTATAGACGTGAAGACAGTAGTTGGTTTACCGGTCGTATATATGATCGGCTGGCAAAACATTTTTCTGAAAAACAACTTTTTATTGATATTGATTCAATTGCGCCCGGGGATGATTTTATTAATTATATCGAAGAATCTGTAAATAATTGTGATATTTTGCTTGCTGTAATTGGGCAGCGTTGGCTTGAAACAATACAATCAAAATCTCAAGAAGTAGATTTTGTACGCCTCGAAATTTCTGCCGCTTTAAAAAACAATATTCGGGTCATCCCAATTCTTGTTGAAAATACTAAAATGCCTTTAGATAATGATTTACCGGATGAGCTAAAACCGCTAACTAGAAAAAATGCCTTTTTTGTTAACCTTGTTTCTTTTAATTCGGAAACAGAAACTTTAGTTCAGACTTTAAAAAAATTTTTCTTACAAAAGGAAGTGGAAATAAAACAAGAAATCAAGCTTGGTCAAGTCGAAGAAGAACCTGTATTGAATCAAAAATTTGTTTCAGATGATTTAAATAAGTTTAACCCAACTCATTACTTAAATTCAGGAAGCAACAACAAAAAAAAGAATTATAATGTTTCTTTTTGGTTAATGTGCGGAGGATGTTTTTCTGGTGGTTATCTTATTTGGAGATTTGTATTAGGAAGTATGTACAATTTTAGACAACCTGATCCTTATGGTGGCTTTTGGCCTAATAATTTTGGCCCAAAAAATTTAGGTGGTACTTTATATCAAAGAGGACTTATAACCCCTATCTTAATTAGCCTTATGCTAATAATTATTACATTGCTTATAATAAAACCAAAGAATAATAATCCTAGGAAAGAACTTAAGAATAATGATTTTCTTTATTTCAGCATAAGCGTTTCTTATTCAATTTATTTTATAATACTCGGATTGATTTTATCGATTTTATTTATTTTATCATAATAACGAGCAATGAAAATTTCCACCGTCTTCGTTTCCCTGCAGCTTCGTTTATAATAAGATGGAAGCATCAAAACTATTAAGTAACCAATATAATGGCTTATTTTAAACTTATGAGTAAGGATGCGAGGTTGAAAGCAGAATAAACCTTTATCGTGTTAGAGCAAGCATAGCAATAAAAAATCCCGCAATTACGCGGGATCTTCAACTTACCAATCATAATTCATTTTATGGCTCACCTAATATTTCAAAGATGGTCCTCACCTGCAGCGTGGTAAAATAGCGGCCCTTTTTTTCACCTATTTCTGCGGCATGGGGTTTTAGCCAGGTTTTTACGGCTTTAGTGCTGATGCAATAAAGGGCGGCCAGTTCTGAAAGGGTATAAGCTTTTATTTGGGTTTCATTCGTAGTACTCATATCATTTGGTTTTTAATTTTTCAATTATTAGGGGAATAAATTTAACTAAAAATGTTAGTAACTTAAGCATTATGTGGAAAAGTATTTTAAAAGTATTAGGTAGAAGGTGTAGGGTTATAGGGAGCACTACTTTCTGCCTTAGCCCTTTGCCTTAAAACCTTCTGCCTTTTACCTTTCGTTCCTTTTCGTGCCTTTTCGTGCCTTTTTGTTCCCTTTTGTGCCTTTTCATGCCTTTTTGTGCCCTAACGTGCCCAAACGGGAAATTATGTTTTCAACAGCTTGTAATCTTGTTGAAAACATTTAATAAGAATTAACAATGTATTTTTTTGATATATATTTTATAAATTGCATTTATGAAACCCTCCACTCCTCATAAACCTTTTCATATTTTAACTTCGCACCTATATATTTTCAACATATTTATAGCGGAAGAAAGTTCAGCAGTTTCCTTAATAGGCCATTATGGTGACCTTATTACCGGCGAATATGAGAATGTTTTTATTCAGACTTCCTTTGACCTGTTTTATGAACTGCTTTCCCAATATGAAATTTCAGATGCCCTACTCCAGTTAATTTCAGAGCGTGTAACCAGGCCTGTGCCGGCTAATGAGGTGATTGAGATTCCTGAAGGTGATGAATTATGCTTTACAGATCATATCTTTTCCCTGACAGTAATGTGTGATCCGGAAGAAATCAGCAGCTACATACCCGGGGAGGACAGCGATTATTGGTTAGACGGGTTTATGAAAAGAGGCAACCTTGTTCCTAAATTTACATCTCTTACATTGCCTAAAGACAAACAAGGATTAAGCCTGTATTATAACAGGCTGC
The DNA here is from genome assembly GCA_013286425.1 of Bacteroidota bacterium. Classification (GTDB taxonomy): domain Bacteria; phylum Bacteroidota; class Bacteroidia; order Chitinophagales; family Chitinophagaceae; genus Parafilimonas. The sequence continues at coordinate 21,534 of JABDFS010000039.1, read as the reverse complement.
TTTACATGCAGTATGAGTTTTACCTGCACATTAAAGAGAGTATAGATGATGATGAACTTGCTTTAAGCCATGCGGGTCTTTACAACACAATGTTTCTTGCTATGGCCAAAATACAATACGAATTGCAAAAGGTTTAAGACAACTGAATCAATAATAGTTAGTCTTTTCTTTTATTTACAGAAATCAGGCTTTATACCAAGCACCGTCCCGTTCCAAAAGCGAACGATGTATGCAACCAAAACAATACTTCACATACTTTACTATCAGGAAAATAAAACGGCAACTCTCTCTTTGCTACAATGTCTCTTAACCTGAATTTGTGTAAGGAAAGGATCCTGCACATGCAGGATGATTTAAAACGAATGTTTCTGGCTATCGCAAAAGGTTATTTAGGAGACATTCTAAGAAGGAAACCATATTATCTATTGCGGTAGTCTATGAACACAAATATCGAATTATCCCATTTCTGCCCAATTTAGCCCAAATCATCCCAAACGTGCCCTTTCATGCCTTTTCATGCCCAAACGTGCCTTTTCATGCCTTTTTATATCCTTTCATGCCCAAACGTGCCCAAACGGGAAATGATGTTTTTAACCTGTTCTAATCTTGCAGAACGGTTAATGAAACAGCGAGGCCGGTCCGCAGTTAGAGTTGACAGTAAATCATTTATCAAACAAAATTTAAAAACAATTAAAAATTAAAATCATGGCAAAGTTACCACAAGGCATTTTAGGCCCCGTATCAGGTTCAGTAGGAACAATCGTAGGTTCAAGTTGGAAAGACATAGATTACATCCGCAGCAAATCATCCAAACCAAAGGGTGACCCTTCACCCACACAACTGGACAACCAGTATAAGTTTTCTGCGGTGATAAACTTTGTTTCCACAATGACCGAATTATTGAATCAAACTTTTTCAAAGTATGCAATCAACATGAGTGAAAGCAATGCTGCTTTTTCTTACAATTACGAGAATGCAATTACAGGCACCTCGCCCGATTACAGCATTGATTATGCGAAAGCATTGGTAAGTCGTGGCGACCTGATGAATGCTTCGGGTATAGCAGCTACTGTTACCAATAAAACTGTTCATTTCACATGGACAGACAACAGCGGCCTGGGAATGGCAGCAGCTACAGATAAAGCAGTGCTGGTAGCATATTGCAAGAACTATAACCTCACTGTTTATACGGTTGGTTCGGCTGCACGAAGTGCAAAAGCGGGTGTATTAGATGTATCCAATTTCGCCGGTTTCACAGTTGAAACTTGGATTGCTTTTCTAAATGAAGATGGTTCCATGGCATCTAACAGTATTTATACTGGCGAGCTGACGGTTTAATAAGTTTTACATTTAGTGTACTATGAAAAGGCTGCCTTAGGGCAGCTTTTTTATTTAGTTCAGCTTTTATACGGTAATATTTACCGGGTATAGCGGAAAGTATGTCAGCGCAGGGTACGCAGTAAACAGGGAAGAAATATTTAATTTTTATCGCGCTTACATCAAATAAATTTTTGTGATTGAGCCGGATTCATAAAACTTTGCTTTTGATGAATCGCACACAACTAATCGAACAAATCAACAGAAAGCAATCTTATCTATGTGTCGGCCTCGATACTGATGTTTTAAAAACTCCTTTGCATATTCAATCAATTCCCGATGCAGTGCTTGAGTTTAACATTGCCATCATTAATGCTACCAGAGAGCATTGTGTTGCATATAAAATAAATACGGCTTTTTATGAAGCATACGGCACAAAAGGCTGGGAGATCATTGAGCAAACCTTAGCACACATTCCTTCAACGCATTTTACAATTGCAGATGCAAAGCGTGGCGATATCGGCAATACATCGGCACAATATGCAAAAACATTTTTTGAAACGTATAAGTTTGATGCGGTAACGGTTGCGCCGTACATGGGTGAAGATAGTGTGCGCCCCTTTCTTGATCACACCGATAAATTCACCATTGTGCTCGGACTTACATCTAACAAAGGCGCAAACGATTTTGAATATCTTAAAACAGAAGATGGAAAATATGTTTATGAAAAGGTGATCAGTAAGATTGCAACATGGTCAACACCTGAAAACCTCATGTTTGTTGTGGGTGCAACGCAGGCAAAAGAGCTTGAAAACATCCGCAAAATAGTTCCTGAAAATTTTCTGCTTATTCCCGGCATTGGCGCGCAGGGCGGAAGTTTGGAAGATGTAAGCAAACATGGAATGAATAAAGATTGTGGCCTGCTGGTAAATGTTGGCAGAACTGTTTTATATGCTTCTGATAAAAAAGATTTTGCTGAAGCTGCTGCAAATGTTGCGTATGACTATCATCAACAGATGCAGAAATTTCTTCAGTAATACTTTTTGGTTACCGGCAAATGAACTTCGATTAAACTTCGTTGTGTCACTCCCTTGTACTGAATATCCTTGAGCAGCTTTTGTTCTATTGCATAATCCTTTGTACAATTTTTATTTGGTCATCAACAATGCTGTCGATTATTTCAAACTCATCGGTAATACTTTTTAATTCACGCAGGTTAACACGCGTTTCTGTTTGCACTTCGGCTTTACCGCTTTCAATTTCTTTCTGCCTTTGCTGAAACAAAGCACTTACTTTATTTGCGATCGGCGCATTTCTTTTTGATAAAGAGATTTTTAAGCTTTCTCCTTTCAACGCGGCTTCTGCCTGTTTGAATTTTTCATTTACATTATAAATAAGCGGCTCAATATCTTTTGCGTTAAAATTTCCATCTGCTCTTTTCATAAAAGAAGTTAAAGAAGCAATGTGTGCGGTAAGCATATAGCCGCTTGAAACAAACTGGTGATAAAAAGCAAGTGTGGCTTGTTTTCTTTTTTCGGAAAGTATGCGCTGAAAATTATCGCTTAAGTTAGCCAATGTAACAAAGGCTTCTTTTCTTACCGGCGTATACCTTGCTTCAAAATTTGCAGGTGATGACAGGTAAGAAACTGCTGTATTAAAATATTTTTTATTCGCTTCAACAAATGCATCGATCAACTCTTTTGTTTGCTTGTGTTCCCACAACGGAAATACAATTAATGAAATAACAAATGCAATGGCGCAACCAATTGCAGTGTCTATCAATCTATCCTGGATTACAACAGTAAAATTCGATTGATTCAAAAAATGAATGCTGATCAATACATAAATTGTAATGCACACGCAGCTTATATAATAATTCAATTTTAATAAGCTGTAAGCAACGATCATGGTGCACAACATTAATAAAAATGCAAGCGTGCTGTTCTTTACAAAATATAAAAATGTAAAGCCGATGATTACACCTGTTATAGTGCCAAGCAAACGTTGTTTATTGCGCGTTCTTGAAATACTGTAAGCAGGTTTTAAAATAGTTGCAATGGTTAAGAGTATCCAATATCCATGGCCTAAAGGAAAGAAGAATGAAACTGCATAGCCAACGAGCAAACCAATAGTAACACGCAAGGCATGCCTGAAGTGGCTTGATTGAAGGCTGAAGCTTGAAAGAAATAGTGTGGGTGAAATTTCAGTCTGCGTTGTTTTTAGTTCTGCGCCAGGGTAATTTTTATATAACCTTGTTGTTATTGTATCATAACCTGAAAAATAATGAAGCCTTTTAATACGCTCGCCAATATCTTCCAGTGTAAAATTTATTTGCCTCAGTTTAATAAATGCAGGTAGTGTTTTTTTGGTTAGATGTTTTTTTCTTGCTTTAAGTGTTATGTTGAAAAGATCTTCAATTATTGTTTTTATATCAACTTTTGAACCTGATTGATGATTGAACTGAATGGCATAACCTAATGCGTTTAGCTCATCTTTGAAAGTTTGTAAAGTTGATACAAGTGTTGTCATTAATTCAGTGTCGCCGAAGACTTCATTCAGATCATTATAATCCTGTTGCAACGAAATAAGCTGTTCAAAAAGATCAACACTGTCAAGAAACATCATCATCAATATTCTTCCTTTCACAGTAGAATCAATGATCATTTCACGCGTATTCAACAACATTTCGCGTAAACTATCCTGTTCCTGCTGAATGGTAATTTGCTGTTGCCTCAGCCTGTTAAACAAATAGTCTTTATCATACTGCTGTTTAAATAAACCGGAAATAGTATCGGTGTAATTGGCAATAGAACGCAGACTTTCACCCAACTGCAATTGTATATAACGGTAAGGCCTGATCCTGTATAATATCAAACTCATTATAAAATAACACATACCTCCGGCAGTAAATAGTAATCCATTAAACCAGGGGCTGCCAAAACTTGCTTTGCTATCTATGTTGAAAATAAAAACAAACAAGGCTATTAATCCCACAGAGCTTGCACGGTTTCCATATATACCAATCAGCGAAAAAAACATTCCAAACAATACAATAAAAATGGTAAGCAATATAGGATTATGATTTAATGAGATCGTGATCACTACCACCAAAAAATTAATGCAGATGCTTGCCAGTATGGTGTTGCGGCGGTGTGCAAACGGGCCGGGGCTATCTGTTGAACCAACCACCAGCGCACCTAAGGGAATGGCTGTCATCAATCCCAGCACATCGTAATGATATAATATCAATGCAGGAATAATTGCTGCAGCAGTAATTCTTACGCCTGTAAACAAATACTGACTATAAAAAATTTTCCTGAACGTAAGCTGGTAATCCATGCAGGTGCAAACTTAAAATAAGTAAGTAAAGTTTAAGAGGCGGGAAGCAGTAATAAATAATTGTCTTTATAATTATTTTCTTCTTCGCCGCATTATTATGAAAACAGCAACAATAATAGGAATGATTATTATAAGAAGTGATGAGCTGTCTGAAGTTAATAATTTCATTATGGAGTGTTGAATTGCGCAATAAAATTATTGCAATTGTTTAAAGGATGCCAATGATTAGTACAATAAAATTAAGTTCATTAATTTTGCGCCGCAATGGAAATAGAAGTATTAAAATCAAAAATTCACCGCGCTGTAATTACAGAAGCAAATCTTCAGTATGTGGGCAGTTTAACATTGGATGAAAATCTGATGGATGCTGCCAACTTTATAGAAAATGAAAAAGTGCAGGTGGTGAATGTTAATAATGGTTCAAGACTTGAAACCTATATTATAAAAGGCAAACGCGGCAGCGGCACTGTTTGTTTAAACGGCCCGGCTGCACGACAAGGCGCAGTGGGCGATGTTGTGATTGTTATTTCTTATGCTACAATGGATTTTGAAGAAGCCAAAAAATTCAAACCGTGGTTGGTGTTTCCGAAAGAGGGAAATATGTTGTAATGATTTTGAAATTTTGGAATTGATACGCGATCTTTATTGAACACACTTCGCTTTTTTATTTTCAATTATAGAATAGGAATATTAAAAAGCCCGTACCGGACGTATACGATATTTTAAAGACTTAAGATTATAGTTGCTTGCAATACCATAATCAAAAGTCTGGCAGGCCGCCTTAAGTGCATTGAACTCTGTAGAGCTCCAGTATATAGCAAGTTCAAAATTGCCAACTACATTTCTATTAGCATATAAAGAACTTAATTCATCATCAGTTGGCAAACGCCAATCGGTATAACCATTTATATTCAGGTGTAAGCAAGTGTCTTTAGCTTGTTGCCAGTTAAATTCACCTATATCATTTTCAGCAGCAATTAAGCCATGCTTTCCTGTTTTGTCGTTCCAGTAAAAAACAATTCCTCCCTGGTAATTTGCGCCGATCACCGTTTTTTTCAGCTCCTGTAAATTATTAAAATTGCTGTCTGCTTTATTTTTTTGTATCTGCGCTTCTTTTAATGCACTATCTGCAAGTAGTTTCTGCTTCTTTGCATCTTCTAATGCAACTTCAGTTATTTTTTTTTGATTTTGTGCTTCTACAAGCGCAGTGTCTGCTTTGTTCTTTTGTGTTTGTGCTTCTGTCAAGGCATCAACAGCATCTTTTTTTGAACTAATTGCTTCCTGACGCAATGCATCAATTCTATCAAATGTCAGGTTCAGTTTTTCTTTCACAACATCTTTCTTCGAAGGATCGAATGCTTCCGCAGCAAAATATTTATTAATGGCAACTTTATATTGCCCGTTATTAAATGCATCATCCCCCTGCTTTATGGCTTCAGCATAAGTTGTTTGACTTTTTGCTTCTGCAAAGAGAAATATGCCTATAAGAAAAAGAAATATTTTATTCATTTTTTATTGAGGACATTTTGCCTTTATTGACTGAATAACCTGTCTCATCGATATGCTGTCAGGATGACCAACGGCAATACTATCCATTTGTCGTAAAATATCATCCGGACAACCATTCGCATCTGTTATTATTTCTGTTCTTTTTGTTAAATTATCAAAATCCTTTCTGCCGATTATTGCAATTTTCTCATTCATTTTATTCAGGGCAGAGTCAGCAATTTTACGGGCAGCTACAGCTGAATCTTTTTGCACCAATGCATATGACTCTGCTTTCTTTGCTTTTAGTTTTTGTTCATTTGAATTAATCCAGAAATAACCGGCTATTGCAAGGGCAATCAGTGCACCTATCAAAAGGCTATAAGTTGTACGCAGCCTTTTCCTGGTTTTTACCAGTTCTTCCTGTTGTTTCTTTTTTTCCAGTTCCTTTTGAGCCTGTACAAAAGCGCGGCTTCCGGCAATCCAGTGAAGCGCTTCTTCATCTGCATTGAATTTTGCCAGGTAAGGTTCAATGAATAACAATTGTTTTTCGGTAAAAAATTCCCTCGCTTCTTTTTTAACTGCAACCTGGCTTTCTATTAATCGCTTTACTTCAAGAGTTGCAATTTCCTCATCTGTTCTTTTAGCTGCAATACTTAATGCCAGTGAATCATGAGCCAGTTCATATAAATTCTCAGTTTCATCATAATTCATTATACGACTATTTACAAATGATTCCACTGCTTCATCCAGTAAATTTTTTTCAATGCCCGGAACGCAGTCAGCCAATTCGCTTTTTGCAATAGGTTTTTTTGTGCCTTCCAGCGTACAAAATGGTGAAAGTATTTTCCAGACCATTTCAATAGAAACATTTTTATACTTAACGCTTAAATCCTGGCTGATGCACTTTACCTGTTCTTCTAAAAAATTCCGCAACACATCACCAATATCACCTATACGGTTTAATACTGAAGTAGTGATCAGCGCTTCAGCCTGATGAGTTGAATCTTTTGTGGTTTCAAAATACAGTTTGTCTAAAAAAACCTGCAGGTAAGGCAATTCAATAAACAGTGTTTTTTTTGTCCCTTTTATTTTATCAAAAATGCCATGAGTAATACTGTCCAGTTCATCTGTTTTGAACTTTACATTTGAAAGAGCGAAATTATTTATGCCATTTATGATATGTGTTAACCTGTCAATCGACATAGGTTCTACACGCAATTTTTTACGCAACAGTTGCGGCACTTCTTTCTCCAGCTCAAAAAGGTAACCAAGGTATTCTTCACGAATGCTGAGAATGATTTTTACTGGTTGATCAACCGAAAGAATTTCTTTAATAGCTGTTGTAAAGAGTTCCTGTTCGGGTTTGTTGCCGAGCACATATAGTTCTTCAAACTGATCGAAGATGAGATAAACAGGTTTAAAAGACGCTTTGTAAACCGCTGCTATTTTAGCCCCGATATTTTTTATAACAGGATATTTTTGCTCTTCATATTTAAACACATCGTCACTTGCATCACAAAGCGTTTTATCCAACGAGGCAATAAGATTATTACCTCTTCTTATACTGAGCGATAACCAATCGTAAGAATTAAATTTATTGGCAAGACCACATTGTATCAAACTTGTTTTACCGGTTCCTGATGTTCCATAAACCAACAGTATCCGCGTTTGAAAACTCATTTGATACAATGCTTCAACTTCTTCTGCACGCCCAAAGAAAAAATCCTTATCCTCTCTCTGATAACTGTTGAGGAACTTGAATGGATATACTTTTTGCATTCAGAATTAGTATTAAAGATTACTAAGATTATCTGCAAACAATTTTTCTGTTTTGGGCTTAAAAGTGTATGTGGTTCCGAGTATAGTATTCATAGCTTCTTCAAATTGCTTAACAACAAGATCTAAGCGAATATTCATTTGCACTTCGTTCTTTTGTTCTTCTGATTTTACTTCCATTGATTCTGCAGGAGTAGCACTATAACTCATCACTTCTTCATTCTCACTCTGAAGAGAAAAATAGCGTAACCCGCTTTCATTCTTCATGCATTCATAAAGGAATATTTGTGAATCAAGTTCATTTGTGAGCGCATTGTGATCCAGTAAAAACGGAAATAAGTTGATCGACTTATTCTGGTTACGGAAAAACACTGAATAAGTTTGTGTAGGCATATTATCATACTTAAGATACCTGAGCAGATTTTTATCGCCTTTCTTCTCAAGAATATTAAGGTCTTTAATATAGCGGCCGGCTGAATTGCGTGCGGCCTCATATTCTATTCTTTTTAAAGTTACCAGTTGATAAGAGGTAAAAAATTTAAATGCTGCGAGAATTGTTGTTAACGACATTTCAGCGGTGTGGCAATGGCCAAGGCCATAAGCTTCATTACCCATGTCCATATCTTCCAGATTTTCCAGTTCGCAACAGGCTTTATTAAAATTACTGTCAGGTTGAAGAAATTCATTTACATCGCCGAGTTCATCTTCATCGACAGGATATGCAAGTTTATTGTCTCTGTAAATTTCCAGCAGCACCTGGAACAGCATGCGTAATTCAGATAGCTTAAGCGGCCGGTTACAACAGAAGAAGTTTTTGAGTGCAACTTTATCAGTATCTATATTATGATTCCTGGTTTTTTCATCCCATAGCTTTGAAATAAAAAGATAATTGGTTAACTGAAAAGTTGTTCTGTATGTACTGAAACAATGGTTGATGTATTCGTCAATTTTTGTTTCCATCTTTTTCTCTTTGTCGTTTCCAATTGAAAACAACCGGCGCAATTGCCAGCCTATCACCCAAATAAAACCTTCTTCAATAATTGACTGCGCTTCTTTAAGAGGCTGACGTTTTCCTTCCCAATCATCCTTGTCTTCCTCAGGTAAATTGTTCAGGAATAATTGCGCTTTTGTATTTTGCCTGAAAAGAGAAATTAATTTTTTTGTGAGGACACCATTAAAAATTTTGTTACTTATAACCACGCCAAAATTGGCTTCATTAATGTGCCCGATATTATACACTTTATTTTCATAAGTGATGTTTGTAACGTTTTGGCTTTGCATTAATTTTTGAAGATCAGGAAGCTGGTAATTTATTTTTTGCTCCGTACCATTTATCAGTAAGGTCATGGTGTCAGCACTTACTTCTTTAATTAATACATTACTGTTATTGTCGGTGGAATTGCTCATAGGTATTTATTTTCTATAACGTCTGCAGTTTCAGTCGCTTAAGCTATGTTACAAACTGATTTCATAGATTATTTGTGTAATTAAAGTTCGTGCATAATGATTCAGTCGGGAAAACTTTTTTTAAAGAAACAAGATTGCTCTTTTAATTTTTGAATAGTGGTTTAAACTGAGTAGAAATAAAGCACCTATTGATTTTGAAATCTTGGAAATTTTGAAATTAGAAATCAATTAATCAGTGGAATAATTTTTTTCTTTTTTTCGAATGTTGGAAATATTATACTTTGATAAATCTCCAGGTCATCAGCCAATAAGCATGTTATAATTAACGGGTTCTCATCTTTCAAAAATATTTTATAATAAAAATAATCTCCAAAAGAATGGCTTGGAGCGGACTGATTGTAACATGAAAGCCTTGTAATTTTTTCGATACTTTCAAATGAATATTGTTTCTCAAATTCTTTTGTACTATAGGATATTTTATTTTGGTTTCTGTCAATAGTTAGAGTGGCATGCCAGTTATTAGCTAAATATTGCACATGTACAATTAAAGTTGGTAAAGTATCCAATAAAAATATAAATGCGGTTGTGCCAATTATTACAGTTAATGAGTCGCTTAAAAAAAGAGTAAAAGAAAATGTGAATAACATCAACAAGAGAGCTTGCCACAAAAAATGGAATTGATTGCGTAGTGAAATTTTATAGATATTGTAACTCATGAATATTAACGGACGTTTTTTAGCTGCCATTCAACATGCAGTCCAAGGGAGTAACACAACCATGTTCAATTGAAATACGAAAAGCTGGTAGCATAAAATTTTTTCTTACTCCCCTTTAGGGATTATGGGCATTGCTTTCATATACGTTGACAAATCTTTATCACCTCTTCCGCTTAAACAAATTATAGTTACATCGGTTGATTTAAATTTCATTTGATGTAAAGCAGCCAATGCGTGCGCAGATTCCAACGCAGGAATAATGCCTTCCATTTTTGTAAGATTGAACGCGGCTTCCAGCGCTTCGGTATCTGTTGCGGACAAAAATTTTGCGCGGCCGCTTTGATATAAATGCGCGTGCAAAGGCCCGATGCCCGGATAATCCAAACCCGCTGAAATGCTGTGTGGCTCTACAACCTGGCCATCTTCGGTTTGCATTACCAGGCTTTTACTGCCGTGTAAAACACCCGGTTTGCCGAGTTGAGTTGTAGCTGCACTCATGCCACTGTTGATGCCGCAACCCGCAGCTTCAACAGCAACCAACTGCACAGAAAGATTATCCAAAAAATGATAGAATGCACCGGCCGCATTACTGCCACCGCCCACACAAGCCATCACATAATTTGGCAATTCGTTACCTGTTTTTTCTAACAATTGCTTTTTCATTTCTTCGCTAATCACACTTTGAAAACGCGCCACCATATCAGGATACGGATGCGGCCCAACCACAGAACCAATAACATAATGCGTGTCGTTCGGATTATTTATCCAGTCACGTATCGCTTCATTCGTTGCATCTTTTAATGTTTTACTTCCGCTGGTTGCGGGAATAACGGTTGCACCTAACATTTGCATGCGCGCAACGTTTGGTTGTTGCCGTTCCATATCAACTTCGCCCATGTACACAATACATTCCAGGCCTTTTAATGCACACACAGTTGCTGTTGCTACACCATGCTGACCTGCGCCTGTTTCTGCAATAATTCTTTTCTTTCCCAAACGCATTGCAAGCAACACTTGTCCTATCGCGTTGTTTATTTTATGCGCTCCCGTATGATTCAGGTCTTCCCGCTTTAAATAAATATTTGTGTTGAATTGTTTGCTTAAACGCTCTGCAAAAAATAAAGGCGTTGGCCTGCCTGCATAATCATGCAATAAATTCTGAAACTCTTTTTGAAAACCTTCCTCATACATTATCTGCAGATATTTATTGCGCAATTCTTCCACATTGCGGTGCAGCATTTCTGGAATATAAGCGCCACCGAAATTGCCGTAATAACCAAAAATGTTTGGTTGTTTATAACTGCCTTTATTATTTGGAGTTGTTATGTTTATCATCACTCGTTAATTGTTGTAAGAATTATTTTTTGTTACTAGCTGCATCGTTTTAATTGAGCGCGGTTGCGTCGCAAACTGCGGCTGATGAATCGTTATTCGCCTTTATGATTTGCCAGATTTTATCTTCATTTAGAAAATTAGCTTTAGAGTCAAGCAATTCAATTTTTATTTCGTAGAATTTTTCTTCTGCTGTTTTTTTAGCTTTTCCTAAAACTTTACCTTTTTCAATTTGCTCGTCTTTGCTTACATAAATAGAATCAAAGCTGCTATAAACATAAACGTAATTCTCGCTCTTAATTACAATTACTTTGTAAATGCTGTCAATATTAAATATTGAAATAATTTTTCCTAACTCAACTGCTGATACATTTGAGTTTACTGAACGAGCTAATACTTTGTATTTGTCATCGGCGATTACACTTTCACAAGTAAAATGTCCATAAATATTCGAGCATTTAAAAGGATAAAAATCAGCTTTACCAAGTAAAACGTTACATTCCTCCTGCGAAAAAGATTTGGCAGAAATTAAAAATAAGATTGCAAAAAAAATATATTTCATTTAAGTCAATTGGTTTTTATTTCTAATCGGGGCAATCATTTGAATCCTTTAAAATCTTTGTTCAAATCATCAATTGCAAAAATTTCAAATCAAGCCATTTATCAAACTTGTAACCCACTTCTTTAAAGTGAGCAACTTCAACAAAACCAAATTGTTTATGTAATGCAATGCTGGCTTCATTGTCTGCAACAATACCCGCAATTATGGTATGCAACTGCATTTGCTTTGCGGTATCGATCAATGGTTGCAGCAATAATTTGCCAATGCCTTTGCCGCGTTGATCTGTTCTTACATAAACGGAATTCTCAACCGAATATTTATATGCCTGCCAATTCCTGAATTGCCCGAACGTGCTAAAGCCAACCACTTCATTATTTTCTTCTGCAATAAATACAGGATAATTTTCTTTCTGCTTTTGTTCAAACCATGTAGCGCGCATTTCAAATGTATGCGGGTCGTATTGAAATACAGCCGTTGTGTTGGCAATGATCTCATTATAAATGTCCAGCATCGGCTGTATATCATTTTCAGTTGCGTGGCGAACAGTGATCATAACTAGTATTTAATCTTTGAATCCGTTAATCCAATAAATCCCGATTCAGACTTCTTCAAACAAATTCGGCAGCAAAGGTTCATTCAATCGCTTTTTAAACCCTTTTATCAATTCTATATCTTTTACACCCGGCATAATTTCAAACTTGCTGTTAATGTCAACTGCGAAAAGATCTTTTGCAACCGGCTGTTGTGAAAATTTTTTCAATTCATCTGCATCATCAACAGAAATTCCACCGGCTAAAAAAAATGGCTTACTTATTTTAACGTCTTTCAATATTTGCCAGTTAAATTTTTTTCCGCTTCCGCCAAAAGCTGTTGTTTCTGTATCAAACATGAACATATCAGCCACATCATAATAATCCTTTATTTTCCATTCAACATTGTCATCATCACTTAACCGGAAAACTTTAATAACTGTTATATAGTTTGAAATTTTCTCGCAGTAGCGCGGCGATTCATTACCATGCAACTGCACCAGGTACAAACCACAATCATCAACTGTTCTTAAAACTTCATCAACATCTTCATCAACAAAAACACCTACCTTATTTATTTTACCCCGAATTTTTTTTATCGCTGTTGAAGGCATGCTTTTATGCACATAACGTGGCGATCTTTTATAAAAATTAAAGCCGGCAAATTCAATTCCGAGTTCATTCAATTGCCGAACCTGGTTAACATTGGTAAGTCCGCAAACTTTAATTCTCATTTTAATTTCGCTTTAAGCTGTTTCATAAAATCAGCAAAAGCAATCGCAGGTTTTGGCGCTTTCATAAAAGTTTCGCCAATTAAAAATCCTCTGAATCCAATATTATATAAATCGATGATCGTATCAACATCTGTTATTCCGCTTTCAGAAATCACAGGTTTATCTTTCGGTAAATGTTCAATCAATCGCACTGATGTTTGCACATCTGTTACAAATGTTTCAAGATTGCGGTTGTTGATGCCGATGATATCAACTTCATCGCAAATACATTCTATTTCTTTTTCCGAATGAATTTCAAGCAACACTTCTAATTGAAGATCTTTCGCTTTTTGAGTCAATTGTTGCACCTGTTCTTTTGATAAACATGCAGCAATCAGCAATATGAGATCTGCGCCGTAGCTCTTTGCTTCATACAACTGAAATTCATCTATCATAAAATCTTTCCGCAGCAATGGAATATCAACTTCAAGTCGTGCAACTTTCAGTTCTTCTATATCGCCGCCAAAAAACTTTTTATCTGTAAGCACTGAAATTGCAGCAGCGCCGTGTTCTTCATAACCTGGAATCACTTCTGAAATATCTATGCCTTCATTCATCCAACCTTTTGACGGAGATTTTCTTTTAAATTCTGCAATAATATTTGGTTCGCCGTTGAATAGTTTTTCTTTAAGCGATAAATTTTCCCTTTCTAAATCTTTATTCATGAACTTTAAAAAAGCAACGTCCATGATTGCTTTCTTTTCAGCAACTTCTTTTTTCTTTTGTTCCACTATCGTTTCTAAAATATTCATTGCAGCGAAATTAATTTTTGTAGTGCAGAATATGCTTTGCCGTTATCAAGACTTTCAACGGCAGCATGATAAGCATCATCATAATTTTTAAACTCTCCCGTGCACTGCAAAGCTGTTGCGGCATTTGCCAACACCACAGCACTTTGCGCCCATGTGCCTTCACCCTTAATGATCTTCAAAAAAAGTTTTGCAGCCTCTTCAACAGTATTGCCGCCATAAATGCTTTCATGATCTACAAAACGTTTCCCCAATTCAATAGGTGTTTTAATTTTTTCACCTTCATTGGTAATAACTTTTGTGTCGTTTGTAAGTGATATTTCATCATAGCCATCAAGACTATGAATAATAGTGAATGACTTTGCTTTTTGTTGCAACAGGTAATTATAAATTCTTGCCATCTCCAAATTATAAACACCCACTAATTGAAACTCCGGCGAAGCTGGATTTACCATTGGCCCAAGCATATTAAAAAATGTTCTGAGGCCAAGATTTTTCCTGATCGGTGCAACCGTTTTTAATGCCGGATGAAACAACGGCGCATGCATAAAACAAATGCCGGCTTCATCAACTTCTTTTAATAATGCAGTTTGATCATTCTTGAATTTATAACCCAGTTGTTCCATCACATTCGATGCGCCGCTTATACTTGATGCACCATAGTTACCATGCTTGGCAACTTTTTGCCCTGTGCCTGCAACAACAAAACAGGCAAGCGTTGAAATGTTGAATGTGTTCTTGCCATCGCCGCCGGTGCCAACAATGTCAATTGTTTTATGGCCATTGAGATCAACTTTCACACACAACTCAAGCAACGCATCGCGAAAGCCTTGTAACTCTTCAATCGTAATACTGCGCATTAAAAACACCGTAACAAAAGCTGTTACTTCCGTTTCATTGTACAAGCCTTTCGAAATGTTTATCAAGATTTCTTTTGCCCGTTCGTACGGCAATGTTTTGTGTTCAAATAAATATTGTAAGATTTTTTTCATAACGTCTGAACTATGATTTGGATAGATTAAAGTGACAGCCAATTCCTCATAATCTTTTCACCATCCGGTGTTAATACACTTTCAGGATGAAACTGCACGCCCTGCACATCATATTGTTTATGTTGCAATGCCATGATAAAACCGTTCTCATCTTCTGCTGTTATTTCCAGTTCATCAGGAAAATTTTCTTTATCAACTATCCATGAATGATAACGGCCGACAGGAAATGTTTCAGGTAATCCTTTGAATAGTTCACTGCTCACCATTGACTTTTTACCGTTAACTATCTTTACCGACGTTGCTACCCCATGAAACACACTTGATAAATTTGTAAGCTTTCCGCCAAATGCTTCACCAATTGCCTGGTGACCTAAACAAACACCAAAAATAGATTTTGTTAATGCATACTCTTTTATCAAAGGCAATAACAATCCTGCTTCTGAAGGAACACCAGGGCCGGGTGATAAAATTATTTTATCATATTGTTGAACATCTTCCAAAGCAATTTTATCATTGCGGTATACATTAACTTTTTCGTTTGTTATTTTCTCAACAAGATGAACAAGATTATAAGTGAACGAATCGTAGTTATCAAAAATTAAAATCTTCATGTTTTAAAAATTTATTGGATTCCTTCTGCCATTGTAATAGCATTTTTTAATGCGCCTAATTTGTTGTTGGCTTCCTGCAATTCGCTTTCGGGCTGCGATGCAGCAACAATGCCTGCGCCTGCCTGGTAGTGTAATGTGTTTTCTTTACTTAAAAATGTGCGAATCATAATAGCAGAAATGCAACTGCCATCAAAACCGATAAAGCCAATGCAGCCTGCATAATAACCACGCGTTGTTGGTTCATACACATCAATCAATTGCATGGCTTTAAATTTCGGAGCTCCGCTTAATGTGCCCTGCGGAAAAGTAAGCGCGAGTAATTCGAAAGGGTTCGCATCTTTTTTTACGTTGCCTGTTACTTCACTTACTAAATGTATAACATGCGAATAATAATGCACCTGCCTGAAATGATTTACAAAAACATTGCTGCAGCAACGGCTGAGGTCATTGCGCGCCAAGTCAACCAGCATTGTATGCTCTGCATTTTCCTTTGTATCCTTCAATAATTTTTCTGTTAGCGCTGCATCTTTTTCTTCATCGCCGGTACGTTTAAATGTTCCTGCAATAGGGTGTACAATCGCTTTTCCGCTGCGAATAAGCAATTGCGATTCAGGACTTGAACCCATTAATTTATAATCGCCATAATCAAAATAAAATAAATAAGGAGATGGGTTTATGCTGCGCAAAGCGCGGTATATATTGAATTCATCACCCGTAAATTTTTGTTGGTATCTTCTGCTTAAAACTATCTGGAAAACATCGCCGCGCAAACAACTTTGAATCCCTTTCTTTACAATTTCTATATAATTTTCATCAGTAATATTTGCAGTTTCTTCATCTTTTATTTTAAAAGGAAAAACAGGAACGTCTTTACTCTTTATCAGCGATTCAATTACTTCGATCTCGCTTTGCAAACCTGTAATTACATTTTCGCACAAATACATTTCATCTTTAAAATGATTGATGGCAATTACATATTGATACAAACGATAACGCATCACCGGAATTTCAGGCTGCTTTTTTTTGCTTTTTAATTCTATTGTTTCAAAAAACTGAACTGCATCATATGTGCAATAACCAAACAAGCCCTGCGCAATTTTTGCATGTTTATCATCAAGGTTGTTTGCAGTAAAATGTTGCATAAAATCCCACAGCAGTTGCGGAACGTTGGTTGTGTTATCAATAGATTTTTTTTCAGGATTATGGTTAGGATATTTGAATTCTATTTCATTGAAATTTGTTATTTCAATTCCGCCCACTGCATGTATGCCGATATACGAAAAACTGTTTTCAGCAGAATGCGAATCGCCACTTTCCAATAAAATAGTATCGCGAAAGCGATCGCGCAGGCGTAAGTAAACACCAACCGGTGTGTATATATCAGAAAGTATTTTTTTGTACCGTGTTTCTATCTCTATTTGTTTAGCCATGTTGCACTGGTTTATCTATTAGCTGTTGTTTATTGTTTTAAAATCATCACAAAAAATCAAATAAAAAAACCCCGACTTGTATGCCGAGGTTTTAGTAATATACATAGTAATAACATTACAAGCCCCGACAAGAGTTTGTATGCCACCACCAATTATTAGTTAGAATGTTTTTTTGCATTGCGACGCGAAAATGAAAAACAAATTTCAGATTTCAAAAAATACTTTTATTTTGTTTGAATAAATATTTGATTAATATAAATTTGAGTGATACTAAAATCTTAAAACCAAACTAATGAAAGGCCTCGTTTTTGTTTTATCTGCTGCATGTTTATTTATGTTTAATTCCTGTAAGAAGGTTGAAACTACTCCGCTTTCTTCAAGCGCTGTAGAAGATCTTTCAGGCAATACATCAGGCAAATGGAATATTATTTTAATGCTTGCCGATGATGTGGGCTTTGAAGTGCCACAGGTAAATGGCGGGCTGTCTTATCTTACTCCAAATATCAATTCACTTGCTGCCGGAGGGATGCGTTTAACTTATACTTATTCCACACCATTATGTTCTCCTTCACGCTTTGAATTGCTTACCGGCAAATATAATTTTCGCAACTATGGTGTGTGGGGTGTTATGGATACCACGAACAGAACTATTGCCAACATGCTGCGCGATGGTGGTTATAATACTATGGTTGCAGGTAAATGGCAGTTGGACGGCGGCGATGCGTCTATACATGCATTGGGCTTTAATGATTATATGGTTTACGATCCTTATGAATACAGTGGTGTAGGGAAAGGTTCGCGTTATAAAAATCCATCTCTCTACCAGTATGGAAAAGTTTTGAACAGAGATTCAATGAATGGAAAGTATGGCGAAGATGTGGTGGTTAATTACATTGAACAATGGATAGACAACAATAAGAAAAAAAGCAAACCGATGTTTATTTACTATCCTATTATGCTGTGCCATACGCCATTTTCTCCCACACCTGAAGATCCGGAATTTGCCACATGGGATCCGAGCCACAATAATTCAGATGCTTCATTCTTTCCTTCAATGGCAGTCTATATGGATGAAAAAATAGGCGAAGTTGTAAACTATGTAAAGGCAGCAGGCATAGCTAATAATACGATCATAATATATGTGGGTGATAATGGTACTGATGATGACATTTATTCGTTGTTTAGAGGTGGCATTACAATAAAAGGCGGCAAGAGCAATGCCTGGGCAACCGGCACACAGCAGGCAATGATTGTATATGCACCGGGTTTGGTAAAAGCTCACCAGATAAATGCAAACCTTATTGATTTTACTGATTTCCTTCCATCCATTGCAGATATGGCCGGCGTGCCAAAACCAACAACTTATGGTACATTGGATGGGGTCAGTTTTTATCCTTATTTATTAAACCAAAAAGGTACGCCACGTTCATGGGTATTTTGCCATTACGATCAGAATGAGCAGGGCGAAGGAAGGCATCCTATTCAACGCTGGATAAACAATACCAATTATAAACTTTATGATACCACAGGAAAATTCTACAATATCAAAAAAGATTATATGGAACTGCATCCGATTCCGGATGATTCATTAACTCCAAAAGAATCTCAGACAAAACAGTATTTTCAATCTGTGTTAAATACAATGCACAACTAACAAAGGTTGTAAAAACAATAAAATATTTGTTTTCTATAATTAATTGAATGTGGCCTCGTTAATATTGAGGCCATATTTATTTTCATTAACAGCGAACAAACTTAAAATAACATTCTACACTCTATCTTTACCTTACAACAAAAAGTATTGGCTAAAAACGTATTGAAAATATTCTTGGGTTTATTGCTGGGTGTTGGCGCATGGGTATTATTTGGCCCGAATGCTACGCTTCTTATAATAAGTGGTTTACTTATATTGTTCATGTTGCTGTGGCCAAAGATTTTTTTAAGGGTTTTAATTGGTGCTGTTGCATTCATAATATTGATTTGGCTGTTCATTCAAACTTCGCCTGTTCAAAATTTTATTGCAGAAAAAGTTGCCACAAAACTTGCAACAGATCTTCATACAACTGTAAAGATCGGGCATGTAAATTTTTCTTTGTTTGATAAGATGGACCTGGATAATACCCTTATCCTTGACCGTAATAATGATACCTTACTAAAAGCGGGTTCATTAAAACTGCGCATTACTGACTGGTTCTTTTTTAAAAAGAATATTGAACTTAAATATATCGGGTTGGAAGATGCTGTTATAAAACAGCAGCGCAGCGATTCAACATGGAATTACCAATTTCTTATTGATTATTTTTCATCACCCGACAAAGCAAAAAATCAAAGCAAAAAAATTGTATTAAAGATCCAGAAGATAGATCTTAAAAATATTGTTTATATAAAAAATGATAATTGGGAAGGCCAGAGAACTATACTAAAAACAGGCAGCCTTGTTGTTGATGCAGACAATGTAGACGTAACCAAAGGAGTCGTTCTTATCAACTCCATAGATATGGATAAACCTTATTACAGCATTGAAAATTTTAATGGGCTTGACACTTCTCACACGGTAAGAATAAGAAAGCCAGGCACACTTTATTTTAATCCTTCCAATCTCAGGATAAAAATTTTATCTATAAATATTAAGAACGGGTTTTTTGCTTCGGGAACAAGAGGAGAAATACCAAAAGCAGGTTTATTTGACGGCAAGAAACTTGAAGCTTCCAAAATAAATGGCACTATTAAAAATTTTAATTTAATAAAGGATACAGTATTTGCAACTATTAGCCTGAATGCTGCTGAAAGAAGCGGGTTTAAAGTAAAAACTTTACAGGCATCTTATAAACTCACTCCGCAACAAATGGAGTTTTCGAACCTCTTTATTAAAACAAACAATAGCACGCTCACTAATTATTTTGCAATGCAATACAAGGATTTCAACACCAGCATAAAAAATTATGTTGACAGTATTGCAATGAAGGCAGTTATTAAAAACAGTTTGGTATATACAGATGATGTTGCCTACTTCGCACCGTCGCTTTCTAAATGGAATCAAAAATTTTTAATAAGCGGTCATTTTAATGGCAAGGTTAATAATTTTACTGTCAAAGAACTTTTTGCGCGTAATGCAAGCAACACGTACGCTTCAGGCGATCTTACTGCGAAAAATATAGCAAACAGGAATAAAATTTCTATTGCTTTAAGCAACGCCAATGTTCAAACCAATGTGCGTGAAATAAGTTTTATTGTGCCAGCACTTGCAAAAGTTAAGTCACCAGATCTTGTAGCACTTGGCAATGTTCATTTTGTTGGAGATTTTAATACAACGCTTTCAAAGATTAACGCAAAGGGTACGCTGGCAAGCGCATTGGGCGGCATGTACACTGATCTTTCTATGGCGTTTCCTGCAAAAGCAGAACCTGTTTATTCGGGCAGCCTGCAAACAAAACAATTTAATCTCGGTAAATTTTTATCCATTCCGGATATTGGTAATGTAAGCTTCAATGGAAAAGTAAACGGCAGCAGTTTTAACCTTGATAAGATCTCCACAAAGATCAATGGTAGTTTCGCTTCACTCACATTTAAAGATTATGATTATTCCAATCTTGAATTTAACGGCGAAATAAAACATAAACATTTTGAAGGAGATTTTAAAGCGAATGATACCAACTTTAATTTCACCAGTAAAATATTAATAGACTTATCAGGCGATGTTCCTTCTTTTAACGTATTCGGCGATCTTGTAAATGCAAATCTGCGTGCATTGAAATTATCTAAAGACAGTGTTGGCGTAACAGGTTTATTCGATTTAAACTTTCGAGGCCATAACATTGATGACTTTCTTGGTTATGCAAAAATTTTAAATGCTACTGTAACGCATAACGATCAAACGCTCGACTTTGATTCTTTAACTTTAACGGTTGCGCTTGATTCAAATAATTCAAAAAGATTGGTGCTTGAAAGCAATGAATTTATGGCTACAGTAGAAGGCCAGTATAATATATTACAATTGCCGGCAAGCTTTCAATCGTTCTTAAATCATTATTATCCTTCTTTAATAAATCCGCCAAAGAATCAGTTAAGCAATCAGAATTTTTCAGTAACAGTTCACACAGAAGATTTTGAAAAATATGCTAAGCTTATCGATTCAAATTTATCAGGGTTTGATGATATGCTTGTTACAGGAAAAATAACTACGGTTGGTGGCAATAAATTCAATTTCGATATAAATGTTCCTGCGGCCTCTTATAAAAGAATGTCAATTGAAGCTGCTAAAATATCGGGCGACGGCGATGATGATAGTTTATTACTTACGGGCGATATCGGGAAGTTTCATCTAACAGATAGCAGCTATTTTCCCAATATCCGGAATGGATAAAAATTTACCGAGATTAAATTGTTTTGTTTGCAGGCTGCCCGAATAAACAGGTTCTGCTTTTGCAGGAAAACGCCATAG
>JABDFS010000038.1 GCA_013286425.1 Bacteroidota bacterium | reverse complement strand
CTTCAGTAAATAATTACCTGCATGTAATGATGCAATGATGAGGTTGTAGGAAGAGTTCATAGGTGATAGTTCATAGCTCATGGCTATTTTGCCATTAAAATCAACAACAGTAAGTTTTGTTTTTTGATTAGATGATAAACCTTCTACATGCAATACATTTTGTGCAGGATTGGGATAGATGGGAACATTGTTTAATGTTGTTGCCTGTGCATTATGTGTTTGTATATAATGTTTGATCTTTTGAACGATGATCTGTTTTTTGGAAAGGCCATCCGCATAGCGCACTAATCCAACACTGTATTTGAAACCATTTTTATCCCTGAAAAAGCAACCTGAAACAATTATTTTTCCATCAGGTTGCAACAATCCAAGACCGCTTGTAATATCAGAGCCAAATTTATTTGTAAAACTGCCTGCAGCGATCCCATATTCGCCAAAAGAAGAATCTATTATCCCGTTTTCATTGTATTGCACTGCGGCAACCTGTTCTGCATAGCTTTTAGAATAAAATCCGGTAAGAATAATTTTTTTACCGCGTGAAACAAATACGCTTTTACCAATGGCGTATACATCCGGTGAATACAAATAAATATAGCCTAAACCTAAATTTCCAAAAGCAGAATCAATACTTCCATCAGCGTTAAATCTTGCCAGTGCCATTGCCGGTTCAAATAAGTCGTAACGTCCTGCTGCAACAAATTTTCCGTCTTCCTGAATCGCAAGACTATTTAGCTCGCTTAAAAAACCTGAAGCGGCTTTTATCCTGGCAAAGCCATTCGCTCCAAAGGTTTCATCAAGCGTTCCGTCTGTATTGTACCGCACCAGTTGAAACTGAGATGAACTTCCGCTATATTCGTCTCCTGTCACAATCTTACCATCGGGTTGTAATACTACTCCACCTGGTATTGAATTAAGGGGAAATGAGGTGAACACTTGTCCTTTATCGCCAAAACTTTCATCAGGCGTGCCGTCAGGCAAATAGCGCAATACAAAGTCAGGGCCTGGTGTATATTCATCCACCTGTTTATTGCCTGCTACCACTATCTTTCCATCGGGCTGCAAAACCATTCCGCCTAAAACATCATCCCATTTGCTTATTGAAGTAAGTACAAAGCCATTCGTGCCGAAGGTGTTATCTAAACTGCCATCTTCATTTAAACGGATTAAACCTACATCGCTGTATAGCTTGCCGGGAAGAAAATAACCCAATGCTACAATTTTATGATCTGGTTGAACAATAATTGTTTTTGGTGAATATGCAATAACACCTTGAATTTGCCTGATAATCACCTTCCCGTTTACACCAAAACTTCCGTCAATACTTCCATCACTAGTATACCTGTTTATATAAAAGCCACCGTGCAAAGCATTGGTTAAAGTATCAGTGTAACCTCCTGTCAATATTTTGCCGTCAGGTTGCAAAGCCATTGCATTACAATCTGCCTGATTAAAACTAGTATCAAGCACTTTTCCATCCACCCCAAAACTGCTATCAAGCGTTCCTGCTTTTTGCGCCATTAATTCAATAGAAAAACATAAAACAATAAGTGTAAAGGTTAGTTTCATAGTAAAAGAGTTTGGTGTTTTGAAGGTAAGCTATTGCTTTATTATTTAAGGAAGAATTGTATTTGCGTATTGCCGACACTGACAATACAAAAAAGCGAAAAGGAAAGTGTTGATTTATAAGACAGAATAATTTTTTTCAATTTCAGATAGTTCGGTAATATTTGTTGGGTGCTATGCAATTTGATACTTTCTTAATGACAAAGAAAAAATCTTTAAAAACCAACGACAAACAAATGATTGACATTGACCAAAGAATTAAAGACGAATGGCGTAAGCTTGGTTTCTATTATGACCGTGAAGAAAGCGCTAATAAAAGCGAATGGAAATTTTATGGAAGCAAACAAGGACTATACAATTTTGTAAAGCTTCTTGAAGACTACACAAATAACTCAAATAACGATTTTCTCTCTGAGCATATCCATTATGGGCCTTATAGTTATTTAAAAATAATGACCTGGGACAAGGCAGTAATAACAGAGAACTATATTGCAGGTACAATCAAAGACTTAAAGAATTTTAAGAATGTCATTGCAGACAAATTAGAAAAAGTTCAAGCTGAACAAAACTTTAAGATTGATAAAGAATATGGAATAGATAATACAGCAACAGCAGAGTTCTTTATAATGAAAGATGATTTTGACCCTGTTTCAATGGATAAAAATTACTCTTGACATTTTATCGTCGAGTATCATCTCCTAAAGGGATGATATGTTTCAAATACCGCATCACCCTCTGGCAAGAGACGATGCCTGACTAAAAATATTTGTGTTGGGCAAAATATTTACTCATTCATAGAATGATATGGGAGAATGAAAATTTTAAACTGTTTAATCTTATCAGGATTGCTCTTTGTTCTACATGGTTGTGAGCCGCCGAATTGGGACATCAATGAGCTTTATCGCCAAAAAATAGAAGGAACATCAAAAGTGTTATATAAATATTATGCCACGGGCGGCTTTGATGCTGAGGCTGAAGGTTATAGAATACTTGATTCATCAGAGACATTTCAAGTAGACGAAAAAAAAGATTTACCATTCATTTATCTATTACAGACGCCAAGTAAAACATTTATAGGTGGCGTTAGCACTGATTGTAATAATAGCTGCGGCGAAGATTATAAAAAAGCAACTCCAATTTTCATTCCTATTAAACAAGAAAATACTGAAAGGCAAGATTTCAAAATCACAAACATTATTTATCAATACAAAGGATTTGCAGAAAGGGATGGAGGATTAGAAAGATTTCAGTTTGAAAAATTCGAAGAAAGAAGAGACAGCTTATTATTTTATAATCTAGATGATGTTGAAAGTTTAAATGGTAAACATTTAGATAGTTTGAAACTTAAAAAAAGGGATGTGTCTATTATGCAAAATAGCAATCACGACGTAATAAAAATTATTTTTGAAGATTTAGTTATTGACAAAAACTCTGATGAAGTTATATCAAATCTAACGTATTACCTGACTCCTAAAAACAAACTTAATTCAAGGGAATTTTCTGATTATGGTATTTTCAAACAAGTCATCAAATAAAACTTCGCACAACAAAGCGGTTTTTTCTACCGGCCGGTGTCCGCACCGAACGGAATAATAAACAAAAAGTTTCGGTTGGTGTTTCACCAACTGATAGTAGAAACGTTGATTTATAAGGCACAACAATTTTTTTCAATTTCAGATATTTCGGTAATATTTGTTTTAACAGCAATAATTCGACAGCACTAAACAACAAACTACTATGAATGTTCTTTATGCGCTTTTAATAACACTAATTGTTTATCCAATCATAGGTACACTTCTATTTGCAGTGGTTGAAAATTTAAAGGTTTCAATTAAACTAAAGGTTTTTATAATGACTTTTGGACAACCTCTATTTGGTGGAGTTCTTATATGGTTACTATGTTCGACTTTTAACCGTGACATTGCTGACACAGCAGTTTTATTTGTGGCTGGAACTATTCTCCGAACACCATTTTCAGACAGAAAATATTTTACAGATATCATAAAGGAACCAGGAATTATAACAATTAAGTATGTAACTGAACTATTAAGAAGTAAAAGTGTTCAAATAATAGTTTCTGAAATTAAAGAGTTGAAGCAATCAAAAAGTAAAAACTTAATTGACAAGCCATCAGAATTGACAGTGCTTTTACTAACACACAGTCTAACATTTAAAATTCTTAATAAAAACTTAGACATTTCTATTTGAGAAAATGCGGCTGATAAAGCGGTTTGGCAAAAAAATGGCTGAATCAAAGTAGCATCACCTTTTCCACCGCCATCGTTGTCCTTCACCAGCAGCTTTCAAACAATTAGATTTCTCCCGTTTTTAAACGGAAGGAAATAATGCACATACTACTATAAGGGTTGACATTCTTTTAAAAAATGCCAACCCTTATTATTTTCATCTTTTCGCTATTCTTACCAACAAATCCTGTTTGTTACTTGTTATATTCTCGTTCGTATCTACAAGTTCATTTCTTCGATAT
Organism: Bacteroidota bacterium; assembly: GCA_013286425.1. Classification (GTDB taxonomy): domain Bacteria; phylum Bacteroidota; class Bacteroidia; order Chitinophagales; family Chitinophagaceae; genus Parafilimonas. Next base: position 28,559 of record JABDFS010000038.1, on the reverse strand, counting down.
AACTTCGATATTTCTTCGATATTTCTTCGATATAACTTCGATATAACTTCGATCTATTGGATCGAAGAAACATCGAAGAAATATCGTATTTTTATCGTAGAAAACACGAACATGGTATCTTCCTGACAGGTAGTTTTTAAGAATTGTTTCAATTACAGCCTAACAATTGTTAGCCTATTTTAATTATTTTTACCTTTTATGAGTATGCAACTACACGACTTTGAAAATTCATTTCAGCAGAAGGTTGATGCTGAGATAAAGATCGAGCCCAAAGACTGGATGCCCGAGGCTTACCGTAAAACATTAATAAGGCAGATAAGCCAGCATGCACACAGCGAAATTGTGGGTATGCTGCCCGAAGGAAACTGGATAAGCCGCGCGCCTTCGCTTAAACGCAAAGCCATTCTTATTTCCAAAGTGCAGGACGAGGCCGGTCATGGTTTATACCTCTACTCTTCCTGCGAAACATTGGGCATTACAAGAGAAGAAACCATTAACGACCTGAACAGTGGCAAAGCAAAATATTCTTCCATCTTTAATTACCCCACATTAACATGGGCAGATATGGGCGCTATCGGCTGGCTGGTTGACGGGGCTGCTATCTTAAACCAGGTAATGCTGTGCCGCACGTCTTATGGCCCGTATGCAAGGGCAATGGTGCGTATTTGCAAAGAAGAAAGTTTTCACCAGCGGCAGGGTTTTGATATACTGCTTACTTTGAGCAGAGGCACCGATGCACAAAAAGCTATGTGCCAGGATGCGATCAACCGCTGGTGGTGGCCTTCATTAATGATGTTTGGCCCTAAAGACAGCGAAAGCACCAACACAGACCAAAGCATGAAATGGAAGATAAAGCGTAAAACAAACGATGAGTTGCGCCAACAGTTTATTGATATGTGTGCAGAGCAGGTTAAGATATTAAATATGCATTTGCCTGATAAAGATTTGAAATGGAATACTGAAACCCAACATTATGATTTTGGTGAGATAGACTGGAGCGAGTTCTGGAATGTGGTAAAAGGAAACGGTCCCTGTAATAAACAAAGGCTTGAAGCAAGACGCAAAGCGCATGAAGAAGGCGAATGGGTGCGGGAGGCTGCTGCAGCTTATGCTGAAAAAAGAAAGTCACGGGCCTCTGCAGGTAACCTGGAAGCAGCATAAACCTTTTATTCGTTAAATAATTTCTGACCATATTTAGTTTAATACAATGCATTCTCTTATCCGAAAATATTACTACGGTGATATTCCTGACACTCCAAATGCGGGTGGTGACCCAATCAGCTCCCCTTCAGCGGCTGCGGAGCATCCATGGCCATTGTGGGAAGTTTTTATCAGGAGCAAACAAGGCCTTGATCATAAACATGCCGGCAGCCTGCACGCAGCAGATGCGCAGATGGCAATAGAAAATGCACGGGATGTTTATACCCGCCGCAACGAAGGCATAAGCATTTGGGTGGTTGAAAGTAAGTATGTTCATGCGTCAAGCCCGGATGAAGCAGAAAGCTTTTATGAACCCGCAACGGATAAGATCTACCGCCATCCTACTTTTTATGATCTGCCGGAGGAAGTGAAGCATATGTAGGGATGGAAGTAGGAATTGGGAGGTAGGTATTTGGAATTGGGGATTAGTAATTAGGAATTAGGTGTCATGAATTATAAAGGATATAAAGAATTAGAGTGTTATAAGCAGGCGAGGGAATTAAGAATACTTGTTTCCGGCCTTGCAAAAAAGTTTCCTTCTTCCGAAAAGTTTTTATTAACTGCGCAAATTCTCGATTCCTCAAGATCAGTTGCAGCAAATATTGCTGAAGGTTATGGAAGGTTTACTTATACAGACACGAGGCACTTTTTCATTATTGCAAGAGGTTCTGCAACCGAAACAATGGAACATTTATGTACAGCATCTGATGAAACTTTTATTACAATTGACGAGTTAAAAACCGGGGAGGAAAAATGCGAACTGGTTTTTAAATTAATCAATGGGTATATCTCTTATCTCGATAAATCGAAAACCTCTGTTCCCAATAAAAAATAATCTTATGCCCATCACCAATTCCGAATTCCCAATTACTAATTCCCAATTACTAATTACTAACCAACTAATAAACTACACCCTCCATCTTGCAGATAACACACTCATCCTTGCACAACAAAACAGCGAATGGTGCGGCCACGGGCCAATACTGGAACAGGATATCGCCATTACAAATATTTCGCTTGACCTGTTAGGACAGGCAAGAAACTTTTACCAGTACGCGGCTGAGCTTATTAACCAGTCAACCAGTCAACCAATCAACTTATTAACTTCTCAACCGGCCACAGAAGATACATTAGCTTACCTGCGCGATAACCGCGAGTTTAGAAACTGTTTGCTGGTTGAACAGGAAAATGGTGATTGGGCGAAAACAATTTTGCGGCAGTTTGTGTTTAGCAATTATCAATATTTACTGTATGAGAAAATGCAGGACAGTAAAGATGAAGCATTAAGAGCCATAGCAGAAAAAGCATTAAAAGAAGTTATCTATCATTTAAAGTGGAGCAGTGAATGGGTGATCCGTTTGGGTGATGGAACGGAAGAAAGTAATCAGCGTATAAATAAAGCTGTAATAGAATTATGGCCTTATGTTGATGAGCTATTCATTAACGCAGCATATGAATCAGCATTAATTTCAAACAATATTTCAGTTGATGTGGCTTCTCTTAAAAATCTATGGATGCAAAAGACAAAAGAAATTTTTGCTGAAGCAACACTGGGTATTCCTGAAAATATTTTTGCGCACAAAGGAGGCAAGCAAGGCATGCATACAGAACGGTTGGGTTATATATTGGCTGAAATGCAGTTTTTACAAAGAGCTTATCCAAACAGTGTCTGGTAAATCCCGGCTCTAAAGGGAGTAATTATGACCGATGAAATAATCATAAATGAAAAAACAGTTTGGGAGATACTGGAAACAGTAACAGATCCTGAAATACCTGTGCTTTCAATTATTGATCTTGGCATTGTAAGAAAGATCGAAATATATAATGCTGTTCAAAAGCCCCCTTCAGGGGGTGTGGGGGTTTTCATCACACCAACTTATACCGGCTGCCCTGCAATGGATGTGATAAGAATGAACATAAGAATGGCTTTGCTTGAAAATGGCTTTACTAATATTGATATCAAAACAATTTTATCCCCTGCATGGACAACCGATTGGATGACGGAAGAAGGCAAACAGAAATTAAAAGCTTATGGCATAGCATCACCAAATAGCAAACAACAGGTTTGTACACCGGGTTTGTTCCAGGAAGAAGAAGCTGTTCAATGCCCGCATTGCAATTCTTATCATACGCAAATGATCAGTCGCTTTGGTTCTACGGCCTGTAAAGCTTTATATAAATGCAACGATTGTAAAGAACCTTTTGATTATTTTAAATGTCATTAAAATATTTGGATTTATTTTACATTTATTAACCTGTTGCTGCACTGAGATCAGCTTATTTATTAAGTATATTTCCAATAAACACGCTACCTGAATCTTTAAACAGAAATGTTATGCCTGCTTATTGTTATCAAGCAGTAAGAAGGTATTGTAAACTTTAAAAAAAGAAGCATTATAAAAACACATTATTATGGAACCTGTTTTATTTGAAGTAGTAGACGGAGTAGGGTATGTAACATTAAACCGCCCCGAAAAATTAAATTGCTTTAACCGGGAAATGGCATTGCTGCTGCATGATATATTAGAACAATGTGATAAATCTCCGGAAGTGCGTTGCGTGTATTTAACCGGGAAAGGTAAAGGCTTTTCTGCCGGTCAGGACCTGGCTGAAATACCGGACTTATCGAGAGCCGGTATTCAAACAATATTGCTGGAACAATTTCATCCTATATTAACAAAGATCCGCAATCTTCAAAAGCCTGTTGTAGCTGCAGTAAACGGTGTAGCCGCAGGCGCAGGTGCCAATATTGCTTTGTGTTGCGATATTGTTGTGGCAGCCAACTCTGCTATATTTCTGCAGGTGTTTAGCAAGATCGGGCTTATACCCGATTGTGGTGGTACTTTCTTTTTGCCGAGATTGATAGGCTTTCAAAAAGCAAGCGCATTTATGATGCTGGGTGAAAAACTAAGCGCTAAACAGGCAGAACGTTCTGCTGTAATTTATAAGGCTATTCCCAATAATCTTTTTGAAGAGGAATCTAAAAAAATTGCTGAAACACTGGCAAAAATGCCTACACGTGGTTTATGGTTTACCAAGAAAGCTTTGAATGAATCGCTTAATAATTCACTTGAACAACAATTGCAATTGGAAGATTATTTACAGCAGCGTGCTGCAGCAACAGATGATTTTAAAGAAGGTGTAGACGCTTTCTTACATAAAAGAAAACCTGAGTTTGGCGGGCATTAATTGTTATTGAACTGATCAATTGTTACCTATATTCATCTTATGCAAGAAAATAATCCGGCTGCTACAATACAACAGGTATTTAAAACAGATGAGTTTAGTAAATGGTTAGGCATTGAAATACTTGATGTAAAAGAAGGCTACAGTAAAATAAAAATGACGGTAAGAAAAGAAATGATGAATGGGCTTAATGTGGTTCACGGCGGGATAGCTTTTTCGCTTGCAGACAGTGCATTTGCCTTTGCATGCAACAGCAGGAATAATCTTTCGCTGGCATTGGAAACATCCATCTCTTTTTTGAAACCTGTTTTTGTTGATGATACATTAATTGCAGAAGCGAAAGAAATACGCAATGGAAAAAACACCGGCGTTTATCTTGTTGAAATAACCAATCAGCATAATAACTTAATAGCGCTGTTTAAAGGTACCTGTTACAGAACAGGCAAACCGCTTTTGTAATTATTACCAGTTACCCATTTGCTCTTTTACGATGCGCTCGGGATCCTGGGGTTTATGTTTTTCCCAATCAGCATCATATTTTACAAACCAGCTAAGCCATAAGCTGCGCGAGAAGCGCATGAGCGGCGGTTGAAGAACTATTAATAAAAATGTATTGAAGCCAAGCCACCAGAAAACACGGTTATCATTTACAGATATTCCTATTAAAACCCACCATGCTATAAATGTTGCAACAGACAATCCGATGCCTAAACCATAGCTAACATAACCTGTTCCGTAATAAAACCCAACTTCAAGCTCTGTTGCCTGCCCGCAAAGAGGGCAATGCTCGTGCATCTTCATGTACCTGCTTCCCTTTAAAGCATAAGCATTTTTCGATTGAAATATATCGCCACGGCGACACCTGGGGCACTTATTGGTTAAAACACTAAATAAATAAGAAGGTTTATCAGAACTCATTTGCTGCAATTAAAAGCAGCAAAGTTATTCAACTTTAAATGCGGTTAAAACTTTTTCCATTTGCATGCTGCGGCTTCCCTTTATTAAAAAATATGCATGCTGAAAATGTTGCCACTGAATATAGGATGCCGCTTCTTCTGCTTTATCAAAATAGGTATATGATTGATGTGTGTGTTTAAAATTTCCGCCAACAAGAATTACATTCTCAAAATTATTTTGCTGAATAAGTTTTATAAGATTTTCATGTTCATGCAAACTCTCATCGCCTAATTCCATCATGCCGCCGAGCACGAGAATTTTATTATCGGCATGAATGCTGCTGAAGTTTTCAATTGCTGCCTTCATGCTTGAAGGGTTTGCATTATAAGCATCCAGTATTATTTTGTTTGAACCGATTTCAATCAATTGCGAGCGGCTGTTTGAAGGAATATAATTTTCTATTGATGATTTTATTTTTTCATCGGGCACATTAAAATATCTGCCGATGGTAACAGCACATAAAATATTGGGCAGGTTATAATCGCCAACAAGATTTGTTTTAATTACATCAAATGAAAACCCCTTTGTAACAGCAACCTGCAGAAAAGGTTCAGATGCTTTTACAGTACCGGTTACTTCCCCGCTTTTTGTTCCGTACCAGATTATTTCTTTGATGCCTTCACTCATCTGATGCAGGTAATCATAATCATCAAAAGCAAACACAACACCATTGTGCGAGCGGATAAAATCATACAATTCTCCTTTGCCTTTTTTTACGCCTTCTATTCCACCAAAACCTTCAAGGTGTGCTTTACCAACGTTTGAAATTACACCGTGCGTTGGCTGCGCAACCCTACAATAACCTTCAATTTCCTTTTGATGATTAGCCCCCATTTCAATCACCGCCATTTGTGCATCGCTTTTAATTTTTAAAATGGTTAGCGGCACGCCGATATGGTTATTTAAATTTCCTTCTGTTGTATATGTTTTATACTGCGATGAAAGCACTGCATGAATTAATTCCTTGGTTGTTGTTTTTCCGTTGCTTCCCGTTATGGCGATAAAAGGGATTGAAAATTGTTGGCGGTGATATTTGGCAAGCTGCTGCAATGTTGCAAGCACATCATCAACTTTAATTAATTTATTGTTTGATGCATCAATGTCTTCATCAATTACCGCATAAACAGCGCCCGATTCAAGTGCTTTTAAAGCAAATGCATTACCGTTGAAATTATCGCCTTTCAATGCAAAAAAGATATCGCCGGATTTAAGTTTTCTTGTATCTGTTTGTACAGATGGGTACTGCAAATAGATTTTATATAATTCAGGAATGGCCAAGTGAAATTGTTTGATGCAAGATATAAAGTGAAAGTGAATGGTGAATAGTCAACCATGAACGATTTTAACTTAAAACTTACAACTTCTTCAATATATCTTCGCTTCATGCGCTTCGCAGATGTAATTGGCCAGCAAAATACAAAACAACATTTGTTGGAAATGGTTGAACAAAACCGTTTAAGCCATGCTTTGCTTTTTCTCGGCAACGAAGGTTCCGGCGCTTTGTCACTGGCATTGGCGTTTGCAGAATACATAAGCCTGTTGCCATCATCTGCAAAACAAGATGCAGGTCCATCTTTATTTGGCGAACCGGCTGAAGAAATAAAACCGGTATTTCCCAAAACTGCGGATGAAGCGGATGCTTTCATGCAAAAGCAACCGGGCTTTTCAAAGGCTGATAATTATGTACATCCGGATATTCATTTTTCTTATCCTGTTATTCCAAAAAAACCGGGTGATAAACCTACCAGCACAGATTATATTCATGAATGGCGCGAATTTATTCAGCAGTTTACTTATGGTAATGTTTATGATTGGCTGCAGTTCATCGGCGCAGAAAATAAACAGGGAAATATTACGGCGGAAGAATGTAACGACATCATCCGCAAACTGAGCCTTAAAAGTTTTGAAAGCCCGTACAAAATTTTAGTGATGTGGATGCCGGAATATCTTGGCAAAGAAGGCAACAAACTGCTGAAGCTGATTGAAGAACCGCCGCCGGATACTTTGTTTATCCTGGTTGCCGAAAATGAAGACCTTATTCTTCCAACCATTTTAAGCAGGTGCCAGTTGGTTAGATTGCACCCGCTTGAAACGAATGAGGTTACGGATGCATTGATAAAACGCGGCAATCTTGAAAAAAATGCAGCGCAACAAACAGCCGCAATAGCACAAGGCAATTATCGGGAAGCACTGCAGTTATTGCAAAATGCATCTGAAGACTGGCAAAGTTTATTACGTGAATGGCTGAACAGCATTTTAAAAAATGGCGCAGCAGCACAGGTAAAATGGATAGAAGAAATAAGCAAGCTTGGCCGCGAAAAGCAAAAGCAATTCCTGTTATATTTTATGCATTTGCTGCAGCAAAGCATTCGCATCCGTTTTGCCGGAGACAATATTTCAATAGCAGATTCTGAGAAAGATTTTGCAGGGCGCCTTAATAAAATTGCATCGGTAAATCACCAGCAGGCTATTATAGAAGAGCTGAATAAAGCGGTGTATTACATAGAGCGCAATGCCAATGCTAAAATGTTATTTCATACCCTTACTATTAAATTGTATCATCTCATTAAGAACAATGCCTTAATTTTGACAGATTAACGCTGTAAAATTTTGCAGCATGTGAAGAGTGATTTTTTGGTGGCCAGCAATAGTTCAAGTGGCATCGTCCCTTGCGTCGCAACACTTCGGCTGACGATATATTATCAGCTGAGGTATTAAAAGCAAAGTGATTTTTCGAAATATAAATGGTTTATATTTTTGAAACCTGTTCGAATACAAACGTAAGCTCAACAGTATTCATGCCGTTGAAGTGATGCGACGCAACGAAGTTCAATATTTATTCTAAAGCTGGTAACCCAAAAAATCTTCCTCAATATTTTTTACTGATTATAATTGAATATAATGAGCTGTGGAAGTTGCGGTACGGGTAAACCTAACGGTTGTAAAAGTAATGGCGGATGCAGCACCGGCAGTTGTAACCGCATGAATGTGCACGACTGGTTATGGAACCTGCCGATAAGCGATGCAGATAGTGCCTGCAAAGTGGTGGAAATAAGTTTTAACCAGGGCAGCCGTAAAGATTATTACCGCAATGCTTTGCTGCAATATTTTGAGAAGGGCGATATGGTTACAGTTGAAGGTGTAAATGGTTTTGATGTGGGTGAAGTGAGTTTAACCGGTGAGTTGGTGCGCCTGCAATTAAAGAAAAAAAATATCAGCGAGTATGGCATTGATATGAAGAAAATATTACGCCTGAGCAATGAAAAAGACCTTGAGGTTTTTGAAAAAAATAAAGCCCGCGAAAGAGATGCCTTAACTACAAGCCGCGTTATTGCCAAACGATTGAATTTAGACATGAAGCTGATTGAAATAGAAATTCAGGCAGATGGCAAAAAAGGAACTTTCTTTTATACTGCTGATGATCGTGTTGATTTCCGTGAGCTGATAAGACTTTATGCTTCTGAATTTAAGCTGAAGATAGAAATGCGCCAGGTGGGCATTCGTCAGGGTGCTGCAAAAGTTGGCGGCATTGGCAGTTGCGGAAGAGAATTGTGTTGTTCAACATGGCTCACCGATTTTAAAAGTGTTACAACCACAGCCGCACGTTATCAAAACTTATCTATCAATCAAACAAAACTGAGCGGACAATGCGGCCGTTTAAAATGTTGTTTGAATTATGAGCTGGATACTTATTTAGATGCACTGCAGGATTTTCCTGATAATGCCGATACGCTGGAAACTTCAAAAGGCCTGGCAATCCTAATTAAGAAAGACATCTTTAAAAACCTGATGTGGTATATTTTACAGGGCGGAGCAAAGCATTATCCTTTAACCATTCGCCGTGTAAAAGAAATAAAGCAACAAAATGCAAGAGGTATAAGGGTTGATGACCTGCAGCCGGTAGAACTTGGCGTTTCAAAAGAAGTTGAGCACAGCTTTGTTGATGTAGTTGGCCATCTTACAATAAGTAACCTGGAAAAGACTTCGCAACGTAATAAAGAAAAACAGAAGCAGGAAAGAAAAAGAGAAACTGTTAACCCGCAACAGAATCAACAGAAAAATAAACCACAGCAACAAAATCAAAAACCGCAATTGCAGAAGCCTGCACAACAACAGCCTAAGCCGCCACAGCAACAACCTGCCAGGCCGCCGCAAAAAGGAAATATGAACAGGAGCAGGCCACCTCAGCCACCACCTCCGAAAAAGGCTGACTAAGATTCCTTTTTTGCGCGCAATAAACTGTCTTTAAGCAAATCATTTTTCTTATAAGACTTCAATTCTTTTTTGAGTTGTTTTCTTTCAGGCTTTCTATTTTGATATAAGTTTTTAAGGTTGGGTTTGCCGGCATCGATCCATGCAGAATACCAGAAATCTGCAACCATATTTGCAGACTGAACAAGCTGGTCGTTTATAGTAGAAGTTAAAGCCGCAGCATATTGTTTGGCAAATGCATCTGTATATACTTTCGTCATCCTGCCGTAGTACATTTTTGAAACGTATTTAGAGCTATCAGGAAAATTTGCAGCCACTTCTTTTTCTTTCTCAAACATTTCTGGCAATAATGCATGCGCTCTTTTTACAGCACCCCAAACTGCATCAGCTTTATTGTTTACATAAGTTGCTTTATGTTTCTGGTATAATTGATAATTGCTCAACTCAAGTTCAGGTATGGTTGATTCCCACAAAGCATGCAAACCTTTCTGACCTGTTAGTTGTCCGTCATAATTATTGCTTGTATGCAGAGGAACGTTTGCATCTTCAATGTAATGCGCTAAATCATCCGCATAAAAAATAATACTGTCGCTATTTTTTTGTTTGAAAGCATTTACCAGCGAATCATATTCTATAACAACCTGGTAAGGAACATAACCATACCTTTTCAGTGTATCCCATGAATATTGCTGAACAGCAGTTGCAAGATCATGCGGCATTATATTAACCGCGCCATTGCCATAATTTTCAAGATCAATAAAATGTTTGGCAGCTTCAGTTTTGTCAGTGTTCCTGCGTTTATCCGGACGAATGGCATTTGCAACAAGCGTATCAATATGTGAATAGAAAAAATTACGCAATGGTTTCGGCAATTCGTATATGGCTAACTGCGTTGTTGTTTCATGAACATAAAATCCCCAGCTGCATAATGAAACAACAATTACAAGACATGAAAAAAATAGTGCAACAGGATAGTTCTTCTTTCGCATATCTGAATTTAATGGCAAAAGTAGCAGGTAAACATCCCGTAAATATTAAATAAATGTGAAGCTGTTTTACATCTGCATAACATTTACAGAACGTATTTTTGCCGCCCATGAGTGGTGATGCCCAAAAATATGAAGCGGTAATTGGTTTGGAAGTTCACGCGCGATTATCAACCAAAAGCAAATTGTTCAGCAGCGATGCCAATGCTTATGGCTCAGCGCCAAATGAAAATGTTGGTGTGATAACGCTGGCGCATCCCGGCACTTTACCAAAGACAAACAAGAAAGCGATTGAGTACGCAGTAATGATGGGCATAGCGTGTAACTGCACCATCAATCAAAAAAATTATTTCGCACGCAAGCATTATTTCTATCCTGATCTTCCAAAAGGTTTTCAAACATCACAACATACAGTTCCTATTTGTGGTGGCGGGTTTATAAAAATTCGCACATCAACCGGCGAAAGAAATATAAAACTGCATCATATACACCTGGAAGAAGATGCCGGTAAAAGCATTCATGATATTGATGATGAACACAGCTACATAGATTATAATCGTGCAGGTACTCCATTGATTGAAATAGTTACTGAACCCGATATGTATTCTGCAGAAGAAGCGGGATTGTTTGTTACAGAAATAAGAAAGCTGGTGCGATGGATAAATATTTGCGACGGCAATATGGAAGAAGGCAGTTTGAGATGTGATGCAAATGTTTCTGTGAGATTAAAAGGTGAACAAAAATTAGGAACAAAAGCAGAAGTAAAAAATCTGAATTCAATTCGCAATGTGAGAAGGGCTGTTGAGTTTGAAATTGAACGCATGATTGATCTGCTTGAAAAAGGAGAAAAGATTTATCAACAGACAAGAAGCTTTGATGCTTCAACCGATACAACGTTTGCTATTCGCGAGAAAGAAGAAGCTAACGATTACCGTTATTTGCCGGAGCCCGATTTGCCGCCGTTAAATCTGAATAATGAATATCTTGATAACATAAAAAACAGTTTGCCTGCTTTACCGCAGGAACTGTATAAAAAATATCAATCAGATTTTGGCTTGAATGAATATGATGCTGCATTGTTAAGCAGCGAAAAAGAAACGGCAGATTATTTTGAATCAGCACTGACTCATACAAAAAATTATAAAGCAGTTTCGAATTGGATAAATGGTCCGATAAAGCAAATGACGAATGAATCAGGAGTCGCGTTGAATGAAATTCCTGTCGAAAAACTTGCAGCGATGATTGAGCTTATTGATAAAGGAGCAATAAGTTTTTCAAATGCTTCATCAAAATTATTACCTGCCATTATTAAGAATGAAACTGCATCTGTTGATGAACTTGCAACACAGCTTAACATCATTCAAACAAATAATACAGATGAATTAAAACAATGGGTAACTGTTGTTTTAAATAAAATGCCTGATAAAGTTTCAGAATATAAGAAAGGCAAAAAAGGTTTGATGGGTTTGTTTGTTGGCGAAGTAAAAAAATTAAGTAAAGGCAAAGCAGATCTTAAAACAGTAACGCAGCTGCTTGAAGAAACATTAAATTAATTATCATGAAATATTTTGTTACAATAGTATTTGCAGGGTTGATGTTTACCGCCTGTAAGAATTCGGGTTCCGGAGGATTTACAGTTAGTGGCACAATAAAGAATGCGCCATCAGACAGTGTTTATCTTGAACTGCTTTCTTATGATTCACCCGATGCAAAAAAATTAGATTCAGCCAAATTAGGCTCAGACGGAAGTTATAAATTGAAGGGAAGTTCTGCACAACAGAATTTGTTTGTTGTAAGCTTTAAAGAGAATCCTGCGGTTATTGTAATAAACGATGGCGACGACATTAAAATAAATTTTGACCCAACTGGTTTTCATTATCCTGATATAAGTGGCTCAACAGCAACTTCAGAGTTGTATTCGTTCATTAAAGATTATTTAGGCAAAGATTCAGTGTTATCAAAAACATATAATCAACTTGATACGTTAAGTGAGGAAACATCAAAAGACACAAACTATGTTAACCAGATAAAGTCGTTATACACAAAACAACTGAGTGACCTGAGCAGTGTAGTGGTTAATTTTATAAACAGCTCAAAAAACCCTGCAGCAATTTGTTTTGTTTTAGATAAAGCCAAAGGATTAATTGCACCAAGTGAGTTAGCTACATTAGCTACCAATGTTTCCAAGCGCTTTCCCAATCACACAGGTATTGCATCTTTTGCAACTGCGCTCAACAAACCGCAGCAGCAACCTGGTGATGCATCTTTATCCAATAATTATGCTTTATTAAACCAACAGGCTCCTGATCTTACAATGACTTCTCCTGATGGAAAGCAGGTAAGCATCAGTAGTTTCAGAGGTAAATATTTATTGGTTGATTTTTGGGCAAGCTGGTGTGGACCGTGCCGCCAGGAAAACCCAAATGTTGTAACTGCATACAATAAGTTTAAAGATAAAAACTTCACTATTCTTGGTGTTTCATTGGATGATGATAAACAGGCATGGATTGATGCCATTAAAAAAGATAATCTTACATGGAATCATATGAGCGATCTTCAACGGGAAAGCTCTGCAGCAAGCCTTTATCAATTTGATGGAATTCCTTTTAATGTTCTTATTGATCCACAGGGAAAAATAATTGCATCCGGATTAAGAGGCGATGCACTTGAACAAGAGCTTTCACAAGTACTTCAATAAACAATTACCTTTTTACTAACAGCAAAAAACTTTGCATATAAATTTATATGTATTTACTTTGTATTTCAAAGTGCTTTTATGAACGACCCAGAAAAGTTATCCAGTGAGCTACACGATATAAAAGAGATGATGGAAAGAAGCAGCCGTTTTATAAGCCTGAGCGGGCTAAGCGGTATTTGTGCAGGCATTTGCGCATTGATCGCAACATGGCTTTCAGCAGGAGTAATTGAAAAAAATAAAGACGCTGTTCGTAATTTAAAAGTCTCTCTTGCAGACGCGGATTCGATAATGTTTGGAGATTTTGTTAACAGCCGTCTTTTTCAAATTGCGGTCATAACTTTTGTTGCTGCTTTAGCATTCGCTTTTATTTTTACTTACAGACGCAGTAAAAAAACCGGAGTTCCCATTTGGGGCGTTACTGCAAAAAGAATGATCATAAGCATTGCGGTTCCCGTTCTGGCTGGTGGCATATTTTTATTAACGCTGATAAAAAATGGAGTGTTTGGATTTGTTGCACCCGGTTGTTTAATATTTTATGGGTTGGGTGTTTTAAATGCAAGCAAATACACACTTCCTGAAACAGTTTACTTGGGTTATTGTGAAATTTTGCTAGGCCTGATCAACCTTATGTTCCTCGGACAGGGTTTATATTTCTGGGCGGCAGGTTTCGGGTTGCTGCACATTTTTTACGGATCATATATGTGGTGGAAATACGAAAGAAACTGAGTAACTGTAATGAAGAATCCCATAGAAAATTTAAATAAAACATTTGATAGCCGCATTCGTTTGGGAATAATGAGTGCACTTATGGTGAATGCTTCTATTAATTTTAATGATTTGAAAGTGCTGATAAATGTTACAGATGGAAATCTTGCCAGTCATATTAAAGCGCTGGAAGAAAGCGGTTATATAAAAGTGCAGAAAGGGTTTATTGGCAGAAAAACCAACACTTTGTATTCTGCGACAAAGAGTGGTGAAAAAGCTTTTCGTTCACATCTTGACGCTTTAGAAAGTATGATAAAGAATATGAGTTAAAATTTTTTTGTTAATAAACTTTGAAACTCAAAGTGCTTTTTAAACATTCTGAAAAAACAACTATCTACACTTAATATTCTGAAAAAAAATTTATGTTAACCACCATGAAAAAAACAAATTACGCATCGAGATGGCTACTCAATGCAATTTCATCAAAAACTGTTGGCCAAAATACTAACATCATTAATGAATATTTAAAAAATTGAATATGGTACGCTTAAAAATTTTATTACACTCGCTGCTCTCTTTACCTGCTGTGCAAGATGTGCAAACACATTATGTAATAGCATTGTGTGTACTTGGTTACTTCGGGCTTTTGTTTCTTGTATTAAAAACATTCAGGTATAACAGAAGCGATATTGATTAATCTATTATTATGATTCAAAACACTCCAGCCACAGTTTACAGGCAGGCTTTAAATAAAACATTCAGTACGGCCTTTAGTGGCATTAAGTATTTTTTTAAAACAGAGCGTAACGGGAAAATACAAGCCGGTGTTTCGTTGATAACGATTCTTTCCGGCTTGTATTTAAAATTAAATGCTGTAGAATGGATAGTTATAATGCTTTGTATAGGATCTGTATTGGCATTGGAGATGATCAATACAGCGCTTGAACATTTATGCAACCTGGTTCATAAAGATTATCATCCATCAATAAAAATTATCAAAGATGTGGCTGCCGGCGCTGTTTTAATTTTTTCTATTATAAGCGTTGTAGCAGGACTTATCATTTTTCTGCCCAAATTATTTCTACTGTTATGAAACTGAAAAAACCAAACGATATACAAAAACTTGTTTCAATCTCTACAGGCTTTACGCTTGCATTACTTGTAATGCGTGGTTTATATACGGGAACGCTTACTTATTTTTTCTATCCATGGAATTTATTTCTCGGCATGCTTCCTGTTTTCTTTAGCGGATTATTACTGAAGGAAAAAACATTTAATTACAGAAGCATTTTATGGTTGTGTTTATGGCTTCTGTTTTTGCCAAATGCACCGTATCTGTTAACTGATATTTTTCATTTTAAAGAAAGGCCGCCTATACCTCTATGGTTTGATCTGATGCTGGTGGTTTCCGGAGCATGGAATGGAATTTTGTTTTGTATGATCTCATTATTCAGGGTAGAAAAGTTTTTGAAAACCCATGCGAATACAAAGTTTGTAAATATTCTCATGTTCCTGTTATTAATTCCCTGCGGATATGGAATTTATATTGGTCGTTATTTGCGCTACAACAGTTGGGATATTGTTACCAATCCTGCAGGTTTAATAAAAACATCAACACATCACCTGCATCATCCTGTGCAAAGCCTTAACGTATGGATGTTCACTTTTGTTTTTGCAGCTTTTCTTGGCATTGTTTATTTCACTATAAAAAAATTGCCTCGCATGTTATATACAACGAGGCAATTTTAAAAGATTTACTTCAATTAAAAATCAAAGCCCATTGAGAAATAGAAAATAGCCGGGCCTCTGAAAATTCCTCTCATTTGCCAGCCGATATCTGCCTTTAAAAAATAGCCTAACAACGTGCTTCTTGCACCAAAGCCATAACCTCCGGCAAGAGGGCCAATGCCACCGGCACGAACCATTACAGTAAGCGGGCTCGGTCCTGTATTTGGATCATCAGGTCCGCGATAAACTATAGAAGGACGTTTTATATTACTTAAAGGTCCTGTCCATGCAGTACCCAGGTCAAAAAACTGTATCAGTTGAAAATTCCGTACAAAAGCGCTGTTGACCGGACTGCTG
The DNA here is from genome assembly GCA_013286425.1 of Bacteroidota bacterium. Classification (GTDB taxonomy): domain Bacteria; phylum Bacteroidota; class Bacteroidia; order Chitinophagales; family Chitinophagaceae; genus Parafilimonas. The sequence goes on along the minus strand of JABDFS010000038.1, from coordinate 12,530 downwards.
AAAAGCGTTGTAAACACAGGCAACCGCAGCTCACTGTTTATTACAAGGTTATTACTTCCATTAGCAGCATTTTGATCGAAGCCTCTTAAATTTAAAGCCAGCGTTTGAAAGGCATAATTAACTGAAGGATCAGCAGTGTTTATCTGGTTAAATTTAGGCAGCAGCCATCCGTCTTCACCTCCGAGATAATAGATAAGCTTTGCATCGCCAAAAGAGAAATCGCCTGAAGCCCTTACAGCCCATATAAAATTGCGATAGATCTTTAAGTAATTGCGCGCATCAAAACCAACATTGGTTATCATTTTTGAACTGGCTTCACTACTGCCGTTAAAAGGCAGGAACAATTCAGTATATACTTTCCATCTTAATCCATTCCATATATTTTCCGCTGGATTTATTGTGTTGTCATATATATACTCAAGCCTTGATATTACTGTATTGGAAACCGAATCTTTCATTTTCAATGCCTGGGGATAGCCATAACTTCCAAGATAAAGAGGACGCAAAACACCTATATCTTTTCTTAATGAAACCGTTAACTGAAGCCGCTTTGTTTCATCAAAAGGATAGGCAACATTACCCTGATATATATTGGTAATAACTACATTATCTACATTAGCCAGAAATACACTACCGGTAGAATCATAACCATTAAAAAAGCCCGGGTAATTTGTAACATTGCTTCTGTAATAAGTTAATCCCCAATCAACACGTTTACGATAGTTTTGATAGGAAACAAACACATCTTTATCGGTGAGTGAAGTACCCAATCTGAACCCTCCTATCAGCTTTACATCATCCATAATATCACTCACACCAACCCTAAAAGTAAAACTGAGCGGATCTTCATTGTTTAGATAAATAGGGCCTGACTGGCTATATCCGGCAAAAGGCTGATAGCGGTTTATGAGAATATTATTCGTAACACCTGCAAGCACATAATCTGCTTCAAACTTTAGTTTATAGTCAAATAATTTTGATTTGCTTACATAATCAACGCGCGGTGGAATTACCGGTTCCGGTGGACCTGTTGCTGCAGAAGTTGAATCAACGCCTGGTGTAGTCGTTGAATCTTTTTTCTCGTCAAATTCATTTTGAAACTGGCTGTTATTCTCGGGTTGGCTTGGCTCTTCTACCTGTATATTTTTTCCGCTTTCCAATTTTTCCTGAGTTATCATTCGCCGTACATAATCTGTTGGCCTTGCATTTATATTTCTTTTACGCAGCGTGGCAGAATCAACTTTCAGCTTATACAAAAATTTATAATCGCCTTCGCGCCTTACTTCACTTACCTGTTCATTGTTTCCGGCAACCCTTGTTTCAAGCAAGCTGCTCTGATAATTTGTTATAGGAAATGTATAAGTACTATCCTGGTAAATTTTAAAATAGCTGATGCTATCCGGCTGATCCTTTTGCCATGCACGCAAGGTTGAATCCATTTCTTTTGGTTCAGGATTGCGCAACACATCATCGCCTATATAATACAATGTATCAAGGCCACCGGTTTGTGTTGTAAAGAAACCGGCCCAACGGTTATTGATACCATTTTCATCACTTACAAACGTAAAATGATTTTGATTGTACTGCATGGGATAGCGGGCATCACCATACTTCATATTTGTTAACTGAGTAATCTGCCTGAACTCACTGTTGTTGTTAATGTCTGCAAGAAATATGTTGAAATGATTACGGCTTGGCAAAGCAGTATCTGAATTAGGCGCATTTATACCCGGCCTGTTGGATGCAAAAATAATTCCGAGCCTTCCCGGAAATGAAACGAACGTAGGATCAAGATCATCATACACATCATTTGTAACCTGTTTTATTTTTTCATTGTCAATCCTGTAGGTGTAAATATCTGTATGGCCGTTTTTTACAGCGCTAAACAACAATGTATTTGCATCGAAAATAAAACCGGCATCTAATATCTGGTCGAAACCTGTTATCTCTTGTTTAAAGCGCTTTATGTTGGCTATAACATCGTACACAAACATGTAGGTCTTTCCCTCTTTTGTATAAATGCACAGCAATCTTGAACCTTTACCATCCCAGGCAAGGATTGGCATGTTAGGATTCATATCGCCTTCAATGGTTCGCACACCATAATCAACCAATGTTGTTTCATCGAAAGCATTATCAAAATATTTTACTTTGTATTTACCTTTTGTAAATTGAACAACTGCGTAAGAATTATTTTTTGGATTTGGATTGGCTGCAAAATGATAGAAATCACTTTTTGAAACATCTTCTACTACTGATAATTTTCCGCGCGGCGCATTACGGCGTTGTTTAATATCATCAACGTACCGCTGCTGTTCATCATTCATAAAATCAGCCAGCACATACTTGAATTTTTTTTTGCATATCCTTTCAGAAGCAGCATTAAGGCTTTTATATAATCTTGACAGGTATAAAAAATAAGTAACGTTTTGTGGCTGATATTTTCGAGCTATATAATACCAGAATGCCTGGCCTGCAAGTAAGGGTTTATCAAAAGCGAACTGGTAAAAATTAGTATAGTCACCACCCAACATTACATTTTTCAATGCGTCATCTTTTTCAATATTCCAATTGTCTGCAATGTATTCTATGTATCCGTCAGTAAGCCATTTAGGAAGATCGAGCAAAGCCTGGTTACTGGCAAATTCTCCAATATCATCGCCAAATAAAATATTATCAGTAAGCACTTTGGCAATGCCTTCCCTGATCTTTAAGCGAAAGGTATTATGATTACCGTCGAAATAAAGAGGCACTTTATTGTTTACCAGTTTGGTTAATCCGCCTGAATTCTGCCAGTCCATTCCAAGGCCGATATTGCTTTGTTTATAATCATCGTAGCTGTTATAAACAATGAGTGATGTGCGGCGTTGTAAAGAATAATCAATTTGAGATTCCAGTGAGTCAAGCTCTTCTTCCGCAAGCTGTACTGTAAATTTTGCGAGCTCTAATCCTCCCTGGTTATAATAAACATTGAAGTTTTTGCTTTGATAAAATTTCCATGTAAATTTTTCATACTGAATACGGTTTTTACCATATTGTACCGTATTAACCTGTGCATTAAGAAAAAAAGGTGAAATCAACAGAACTATTCCAAAAACAAATCCCGATCTTAAGCATTTATTTTGCATACCCATTATTGAGTTCTTAAAATTAGTATAATACCCGTAAAGGAAATTCAAAAACATGATAAAAGTAGAGCATTTTACATTCAATCCTTTTGAAGAAAATACCTATGTGATGAGCAACGAAAAAGGTGATGCTGTTATTATTGATCCGGGCTGTTATTTTACTGAAGAAGAAAGAATACTTAAAGAATTTATTGAAAGCAACAAATTAAAACCGGTTCAATTGCTTAACACACATTGCCACATAGATCACGTTTTCGGGAACCAATGGGTATATAAAACGTATGGACTTGAATTGTATATTCATGAAGGAGAAAAACCAGTTTTGGAATTTGCACCTTCAACCGGAAATTTTTATGGCCTTGGTTTTAGCAACTACAATGGCCCACTGCATTTTTTAGCAGAAGGTGACGAAATATTTTTAGGAGACGATAAACTGAAAGTATTGTTTACGCCGGGCCATTCGCCTGCAAGCATTTGTTTTTATTGTTCAGCACAAAATTTTGTGATTGGTGGTGATGTTTTATTTAATGAAAGCATTGGCAGGTTTGATTTGCCCGGTGGCAATGAACAAACATTACACAAAAGCATAAAAGAAAAATTGTATATACTCCCGGATGAAACAATTGTTTATCCTGGTCATGGTAATAAAACAACTATCGGTCATGAAAAAAGATTTAATCCTTTTGTTCGGTCATGACAATTCGTAAACGTAATTTCTTTTTTTACTGTTCAGGTATTTTTCATGAACAATCGTACTCATAGGTTTTTCATACACTTTACTTTCAACCCAGGAAATAATATCGAGATAAGAAAAAGCCCTTGTTTCAAAACGGTTTTTTTCAAGATCCTTAATGCGGTATAAAAATTCTTCCAACTCAGGTTTTAATTGTTTGGAAGAAGCTTTGAATGAGTTTCTGATGAACCTGAAAATTTCTTCTTCAACCACAGAAAGGTTTTTCATTTTAGCCATAAAACGATAAACAGATCTTGCAAGAGATTCAATAATAGAATCATTTCCCAGCTCAAAATGTGCAATCAAATGAAGCAAGCGTGCATAGCATTGAAGATCTATGCGCAGGTTGCCATGTTCATGAATAATACGTTGCAGGTAATCTATACACGTTGCGTAATCACCGTGGCCAAAATATAAAGTAGAGATTTTATAATTAAATACAAGTATGCGGTGCAGGTCAACATAAGAAGCATATTCTTTCAAACCAGCTTCAATATTCGGCACCAATGCAAGCCCGCGGGAAAAAGTGCCAGTCATTAAATGCCAGTTGAGTTTGGCAGCATTGATATAAATAAACGTGTGAACTCTGAAGTTGTCATGTGTACTGGAAGATGGCGTTGTGCTGAAGTGTTCAAATTTCTTTAAAACCAACTGGAACAGTTCGAAACTCCTCAGGTTAAACAGTGCATTTAGTAATGTATGCATTCCTTTTACATAATGCCCGGTTTCTACAGTAACCATTTCAGGTTCTTCATCAAAAAGATCAACCCACTTTTTACTATACCGGTAATACATTAAAAAATCCTGGCGAATAAATGCATACCAGCAATAGCTTTGATACAGGTATAAGCGCTCATAAAAATCTGTGATCTTTTCCGGATTGGGAGGAAGCATTCTTTTGAAGAAAGAACGAATTCCTTTTTCATCATCTGTATTACGTGCATGGCCATTTTGCACATACCACCTGTATGAAAGTAATGCAAGATTGGATAGCTTTATAACATTATTAATATGTTCACCTATATCTAATGCCTCAAATGCAAGCAACTCTGTTTTTTCCAGCGAACTTCTTGTTATATGCAGCGTTTCAATCTTTTTTTCCAATGAAATTACCTGCGCGAGAAAATTGTATTTATGATTGGCTTTAGCAAGTTCCTTTGCTCTTTCCAGCATTTTAAAACTCTCCAGTTTCAGGCCTTTGTAATAAAGTACGCGTGCGTTATCGAGTAATTCGCTTAACTGAAGATCTATATTAACAGCAGTTTTCAAAAGCCTTAAACTGGCCAGTAATTGTTTATATAAATGAGACTTTAAGTTAGCCAGTTGTGGTTTGGTTACCGGGCTTAACTTTCTCATTAAAATCTTCTCATCATAATCGTTCATCTTATCCAATGCATCAAATAGTTGGATTATTTTGAGGTTTTCGTTAGAGGAACTTCTTTTTATATAGAGTTTAAAATGCCTTTTTTCCGACTTTTCGAGGGATTTAACCAGTTGAAATAAAGCATCTGTAAAGCGGTTGGACGTCATAGTGATATTTCTTTTAAAATCCTTTGCTGGCAAGGGTTTCAGGCTATGAATCTACCGTTTGCCATAATCAAATCATGCTTATTTTGTTTTGAACAGGAAATATTTGCCATTTACTTTTACATCAGTTTAGTAGTTCATATAGAAGCAATCATTAGAGAAGCAATCGAAAGAGGCCGAACAAACAATTAAAATTATTTGAACTTTTTCATATGGCAAGCAATCGTTAGAGGCCAGTCCGTTTCCACGGAAGGGCCATTTTTTTTGGCGGAGCTAAATTAACGGTTAATTTAAATTTTCCAATTTTTATTTTCTTTTTTATGAAATTTTATTTCGAAGCAGAAATAAAATTTTTGCGTTATGAACTTTATATAACGCTATGTGTTATTAGGCATTAAGTATTTCATATTATCTTTCGGCTCTTAACACATCCCATGGCATTTTTTGAAGTAACCGGCGGCAAAAAACTAAAGGGCGAAATATTGCCCCAGGGCGCTAAGAATGAAGCGCTTCAAATAATATCTGCGGTTTTACTTACTGCAGAAAAAGTTACCATACACAACATTCCCGATATACTTGATGTTAACCTGCTGATTGAATTGCTCATACTGCTGAATGTAAAAGTAGAGCGCATTTCAAAACATACATGCATATTCCAGGCAGATGATGTAAATGTTGATTATTTCACCACAAAAGATTTCAGGAACAAAAGCAGCCGTATGCGCGGCTCTGTTATGATTGCAGGACCAATGCTTGCGCGTTTTCAAAAAGCATATATTCCTAAGCCCGGCGGAGATAAAATTGGACGAAGAAGATTAGATACGCATATTATCGGCTTTGAAAAATTAGGGGCAAAATTTGAGTATGATGATCTATCCGGAGAATTTATTTTAAAAGCTCCTGAACTTAACGGTTGTTATATGTTGCTTGATGAGCCTTCTGTTACAGGCACCGCAAACATTTTAATGGCTGCTGTAATGGCAAAAGGCAAAACCACCATTTACAATGCGGCATGCGAACCTTACCTGCAACAGCTTTGCAAAATGCTTAACCGCATGGGCGCTAAAATCAGTGGTGTTGGAAGTAACTTATTGGAAATAGAAGGTGTTGAGAAATTGATCGGTACAGAACATACCATGTTGCCTGACATGATAGAAGTAGGTAGTTTTATTGGACTTGCTGCAATGACACAGAGCGAGATTACCATTAAAAATGCCGGCATTAATCATTTAGGAATTATTCCTGAAAAATTTAAGCTTCTTGGCATACAAATGGAATCCAGGGGCGATGATATTTATATTCCGGAACAGGAGCTTTATGAAGTTCAGCGCTATTTCGATGGTAGTACAGTTACTATTTCAGATCATCCATGGCCAGGGCTTACGCCAGATCTTTTAAGCATAATTCTGGTAACTGCCATTCATGCAAAAGGCAGCATTTTGGTTCATCAAAAAATGTTTGAAAGCAGGTTGTTCTTTGTTGATAAACTGATTGACATGGGTGCACAGATCATTCTCTGCGATCCACACCGTGCTGTTGTGGTTGGATTGGAACGAAAACAGAAATTAAGAGGAGTTGCTATGGCAAGCCCTGATATTCGTGCAGGTGTTTCTTTACTTTTCACCGCATTAAGTGCCGAAGGAAAAAGCATCATTCAAAACATAGATCAGATATATCGCGGATATCAATATATAGATGAACGCCTGCAAAGCTTAGGCGCACAGATAAAAAAAGTAGATTGATTTTTTAGCTGCATTATGGAAATGCGTTTATCCCGAATCTCATGTATAAATCTTATATATGAGATCGTTGATTGCTTTTTTTATTTTACTGCTTTCTGCTAATTGTGATAATACTTCTCAAAAAACAAATCACATTAAAAACAATCAAAATCAGTCTTTAACTTCTTATCCAAAAAATTCCTGGCAATATTTTTTACAACATCTGCCTGTTGTTAATTCTCCTATTTTAGATTATACAGGAAAGCCAATATCAAACCAGGCTAAGCATGTTGCCATTATTAATTATGATGTTGGCAATTCAGACCTGCAGCAATGCGCAGATGCTTTAATGCGATTAAGAGCAGAATATTTATTTGAACAAAAAAGATTCAATGAAATTGGCTTTCATTTTTGCAGCGGACAATATTATTTCTGGAATATGTATTGTAAAGGCATAAAGCCTGTGTTAAAAGGAAATGCTGTTCAATTTATTTCTACTAACAACATATACCAACAAACACATGAATCGTTACGCAATTATCTTGACATTGTATATGCTTATGCCAACACAATATCACTATGTAAAGAACTTAAACCAGCAAATGATTTCGAAACTGGAACAGTGATCATCACGCCAGGAAACCCTGGCCACACTTGTATCATTATCGATGATACAATAAATAACAAAGGAGAAAAATTATACAAACTTGTTGAAGGTTATATGCCTGCACAGTCAATATATATTCTCAGCAATCCTTATGAGGAAAGTATAAGCCCGTGGTATAAATTAAATAGAGGAGAAATAGTAACCGCGAGTTATGATTTTACAAATTATCAGCTTAAAAAATTCGAATGATGATTTGATGAAAATCATTTTTTAAGAAACTTTACCCAAACATAATCATCAACAACTACATCGTTTTTAAAAGCGCCTTTTCTGCGAATGCATTCGAGATAAAAACCATTTTTATGCAATACATTCATAGAAGCTTTATTATGCGCGTACACTTCAGCAACTAAACGCACAACATCAAATTCCTTTTCAATATGGCTTATTAATATTTGTACTGCGCTTGTTGCAATGCCATGACGCCAATATGGTTCACCGATAAAATATCCTACTTCCATGGTTTTGCGGTACACATCTGTTTTGGCTGTACAACCAATACTTCCTACCAATAAATTATCGTAAATGATTGCAAAATTTAATAGTGGTTTTTGCCTGGAACAATGCGCTATCCATTGTTCTGCATCACTAATAGAATATGGATAAGGAATGCTGTCTCTTAAATTGTTCCATATATTTTTATTGTTAGCAATAAAAGCAAGTTGCCTGGCATCTTCTCTTTTCCAGGAGCGCAGAAAAACTTCAGGAACCATTCGTTTAAGTTTTGGCTAAAATAATCCGGGATCTTAATTAAGCAAAGTATTATCAAGAAGATGCCTGGCTATATCTTTTAAGTATACCGGCACATATAATTCTATTTCGCCAAAAGCCTGGTAATTGCTGTCTTGCCTGTTCAATATTATCGCCTGTATATTATTCTTTTCAAGCTTGCCCTTGATAATATTTGCTTCAACATAATTTTTAGCACTGTACAACTTAAACCAACCTTGCATAGAGTTTTTTTAAGAAATATGCCACAGCAACAACAGAAGCAAGTCTAAAATCACCAAAACCCCAATAATAACGCTTAAAGTATTTTGCCTCCGCTTTGATTTTACTATAGCCTCGCTTCGCGAACTATAGATGCTGTATTTGCTAAAATACAACCAATCTGCAAAGCCGGCAGAATAATCTCCTGCAAAAAATAAAAAAGCTTTAATAAGTGCTAAACCACCTAACAAACCAGTGGTAGCTAAAACAAGATAAAGGTAAAATTGCATGCCTGTTTGTTTTTAAGTTTTGGCGCAGTCAGGATTATACAAAACAAAATAATTAATCAATCAAAAGTTTAAGCGCAGAGTTCTTTAATATTTTTTTAATTAAAACTATCCGTACATGATTTTTGCCTCCTATACCATCTAAATACGTAAAATCTAAATTAACTATTCCTTCTCTGCGTAATCATTAAGCTTTGTTTTACAATTTTCTTGTAACAATCTGGTTGAATTATCGTTTTGCGAAAACTTTTTTATTTGTTTATGAGGTTACCCTGTTTTTTTTTCATGCTTTTTTTATTAACAGATTTTTGTGTTTCTGCACAATCAGTTACACCCAGAACGCTTACCGCAAAACGTACTTCGGGTGTAGTAAAGATTGATGGTGTTTTAAATGATACAGCCTGGAAAGATGCTGCATTAATGACCGACATGATTGAATTCAGGCCAACTGTTGGAAGGCATGAAGAATATGCCGATAGAACAGAAGCTTATTTGATGTATAATGATGAAGGTATTTATTTCGGAGGATTTTGCCACGAACGCACAAAAGACAGCATTGCAACAGAACTAAAAGGAAGAGACGGATTCGGAACCAACGATTATATAGGAATTATTTTCGATACTTATAATGATAAGCTAAACGGCTTTGAATATTTTGTTACCGCACTGGGTGATCAATGGGATGCAAAAATGAACCCGCCAAGCTTTGATGCCGACATGGAAGATTTTACATGGAATGCAGTGTGGGAAAGTAAAACTGTAATAACCGACAGCGGCTGGAGCTTTGAAATGTTCATCCCATTTTCTGCTATCAGGTTTGGCAAAAAAGATGTGCAGGATTGGGGTTTCAATATCACAAGAAGAAGGCGCAAAACCGAACAGCAGAATACGTGGAACCCGATTGACCCAAATATAAATGGCTTTCTTACACAGGAAGGTATATGGAAAGGTGTATCCAACATAAAACCTCCGATACGCCTGCAGTTCTCGCCTTATTTATCTTTCTATGCCAATCATTATCCTTACAATACTGAAGGGCAAAAAAACTGGACCAACCAGGTAAACGGCGGCATGGATTTAAAATATGGAATTAACCAGGCATTTACTTTGGATGCTACACTAATACCGGATTTTGGACAAGTACAAAGCGATAACCAGGTTCTAAACCTAACGCCTTTTGAAGTAAAATATAATGAATACCGCCCTTTCTTTACAGAAGGCACCGAACTCTTTAGTAAAGGAAACCTGTTTTATTCACGGCGCATTGGTGGCTCGCCCTTACACGAGTATGATGTGTACAACGATATAGACAGCAATGAAACAGTGATAAAAAATCCTACAGAGTCAAAACTTATAAATGCAACTAAAATTTCGGGCAGAACACAAAGCGGTTTAGGAATAGGTTTTTTAAATGCCATAACCGAACCTACCTATGCAATAGTGGAAGATAATTCAACAAAACAGCAATCGAAAATACAAACAGATCCGCTTACAAATTATAATGAGATTGTGTTAGATCAAACCTTAAAACATAATTCAAGCGTTTCATTTGTAAACACAAGTGTGTTGCGCAGCGGCCCGGATTATGATGCAAACGTAAGCGCCGCATTGTTTGAACTGAATGATAAAAAGAATACTTATAATGTTGGCGGCAAGCTTGCCATGAGTAATCTTTTTAATTATTTGCCTGATGGAAAAACACAATCAGGTTTTGATCACGAATTACATTTTCAAAAAACAAGCGGCAATTTTAATTTCCTGCTTTCGCAGGAAAGATCAGACGATAAATACAACAGCAACGATCTAGGATATTTCACCAACAACAATTATATCAATCATTATTTATGGATGGGTTATCATTGGAACAAACCGAAAGACTGGTATAACCGCATCAACCTTAATTTCAATAATAACTTAAGTTTTCTTGCAAAGAAAATTGATCCTGTAAGTGAAACGTATCAATCAGCAAGCTTTAATGTAAATGCCAATGCGCAAACCAAACAGTTGTGGTATTTCGGTGTGTTTACGGGATATAGTTTTCCTAAAAATGATTTTTACGAACCGCGCACAACAGGATGGTTTTTTAAACGCAGCCCGACTATAGATTGGTCAACCTGGTTTGAAAGTAACGACAGTAAAAAGTACACTTACAATGCGCAGATATTTGCAAGCAACGGCACCAATGAGTATAAAACATTCAACATGCAGCTTACGCTTGGACAGGCCATGCGCTTTAATAACAGATTGTCTGTTTCATTGAATGTAAATTATACTCCCATCTGGAATGATGTAGGCTATACTTATATTGATGGCAGCACTGATATAAACTTTGCAAAGCGCGATGTAAACACTATCGAAAATATATTAAGCGCCAAGTATAATTTCAGTAACAAAATGGGTATAACATTCCGGGCAAGGCATTATGTAAGTACAGTTGATAACAAAGAGTTTTATTTATTGCAACATGATGGCAGTTTGCTTCCTAATCCTGATTTTCATCCTTCAGCAAATGAAGATGTAAACTTCTTTAATATTGATATGGTTTATACCTGGGAGTTTGCACCCGGAAGTTTTATAAACATCGCGTGGAAGAATGCTACCCAATATTCTACCGCTCTGCTTAATACAAAATACTTTGAAAATTTACACAACACCTTAGATCAGAATAACAATAATAATCTTTCTATTAAGGTCATTTATTTTATTGATTACTATAAGATCACAAGTAACAGGAGAGATAAAAAGAGCAATCAATAACCAATAATGATAAAAAAGCAAACATTGCAGAAGATTGTCATCTGGCAGCAACTTGCTCTATCCGTCGAAGGATAATGAGACATCTCTTAAAGTTTATATTGACTCCCTGAAACGTAACCCGTTTGTCCATAGAAATCATTCAGGCAATTGAAATACAATCATGAGCGACATATATCTCCAGCCATAACTAAGCAGAAGTTCATGTTAGATCTATTTGGACAGCTTATCCCAAATTCACATTGTTTAGCTTTTGGTGACAATGGCGCTGATGGCAACACAGGCTGCCTTTAGCTATAAATTTTGAGCTTTCTCTTATTACTTAAACAGAGACAAAAGAGAGACCAAAGAGAGACTAAAGAGGGAGAAAACATAGTAATTGACTATCTTTAGTTTGTATTTGGTCACTTTTTGTTTACTGTTATTACTTATTTTAATACATACAAAAGCCTATATATTCTTCCCGGAAAGGTATATCGTATACTAAACGGCGTATAACACCTGGCCGCACTTACCAGTTGTACCTGGCTTTCAGCACCGCTGGCCGTAGCCGGCAACCAGGCAACATGTGTCCCGGAGGATAGAGCGTATAAAGAAGAGGGTAAGGCCTATACTTCAATTTTACAACTGCAGTATTTTATTAAAAATGAAAAATAACGGATTAAAAGAATTCGCTTAAATGATGTGAGTTAGTATAAGAATATGAATATTGAAGAGACCTGGTATCTGGCAGCAACTTGCAGTATCATGTTGGGAAAATATTCGGTTGCACCACGATCAATA
>JABDFS010000037.1 GCA_013286425.1 Bacteroidota bacterium | reverse complement strand
CTTTTATATCCTTTTATATTACGCAGAACAAAAGAGCAGGTTGCAAAAGATCTTCCTGACAAGACTGAAATGATCTTGTTCTGCGAAATGGGCGATGAGCAAAGAAAAATTTATGATGCTTACCGCAACGATTACCGCGATAAAATTTTAGGCACTGTTGAAGAGAAAGGGGCAAATAAATCACAGCTTACAATTTTACAGGGCCTTATGAAGTTGCGGCAAATATGCGATAGTCCTGCCATAGTTAATGATGATGAAAAATATCCTAACGTTTCTGTAAAGCTTGAAGAGATCGGAAGAGAGATCTCTGAAAATATCGGGAACCACAAGGCCTTGGTGTTTTCTCAATTTTTAGGAATGCTCGCGTTGATAAAAGATAAGATGAAAGAGCTTGGAATCGATTATGCTTATTTTGATGGAAGCACTTCTGCACCTGACCGTGAAAAAGCAATCCAACGTTTTCAAACGGATGATAATTGCCGTGTGTTCTTAATATCATTAAAAGCCGGTGGTGTTGGTTTGAATTTAACTGCGGCAGATTATGTTTATATAATTGATCCTTGGTGGAATCCTGCAGTAGAGCAACAGGCAATTGACAGAACGCATCGCATAGGACAAACAAAAAATATTTTTGCGTATCGTATGATTTGTAAAGACACAGTAGAAGATAAAATATTAAAACTGCAGGAACGCAAACGTGCTTTGGCTGCAGAATTAATTACAGACGATACAAGCTTTGTAAAGAGCCTTACAAAAGAAGATGTGGAATATTTGTTCAGCTAAAATATATAAGCGCTTATATATTTTCAAACGTGTCAGCGTGTTGTAAAATTCACCTTGCATAATATTGTTTAAAGATTATTGACAAGGGAAATCCTATCATAAAAGTTAAGATCAGTGTAGCCTTTATTGCATTAACAGGATTAAAAGGAAATTTGGGCGCGTTGCTTAACGGTACCACAACCCGGTTCATGATAAACCATATAATTATCCCGATAATAATTGCACTTAATGCAATATTGATGCGCAGGAATTTTACTTTCGGATAAAGCAGAAAGAATATTATTGTAAATAGCAACGCAATAAAAAAATGCAACAACAAACCAATCCATATCATTGAATTATCTGCACCGAAAGCGTCTTTACCAAAAACGCCGCTGGCAATAAATCTTAAAACACCTTCGGGTCCGTTACCTGATTTTATATAATAGTCAACAAATGCAGCCAGGATATCTAAGCTTCCTACAAGCAGCCATGCTAATAAAATTGTTTTAATCGCGCTTGCTTTATTATAGGCGTAGTTAGCATTAGTCATATTGATGTTTATTTCATCAAAATAAAAAGAGCTATTTACATGTTTGTTTTATTTCTTCCGGCTTATGATTAAACTGTACAGAAAACAATCATCACACTTAGTTTTGTATTAATAAGATTGTAATTGTTGTTTGTAAGTAAAAAGCTGCTGTTAATTGAATAGGAACCTTGTCAATGCAGCATAATAATGTTTTGGGTTCTCAATAGTATATAAGAACCTCCAAAGCAGTTGTGTTGAAATGAGAAAAAGCAATTTGGAATAGCGTTGCAAAAAAGTTATGTGCTCGTTAATGACTATGGCAATGCTATTCCTTTTGCAGTGAATTTTAGAATAAAGATCTAGCCGCTTTAATTAACTATTACGCATGTTTTATATGAACAGGAAATAAGTGATGAATAATAATATGCAGTACAGGTGGTGCGATCCCAAGTTCCGTCGCTTTGCTCCTCGCCGGGACAGGCGCAACGAAGATACTTTTCATTCATTTGCCGGTAACCAAACAGCAGTTTCGTTTTGTCTTTCATAGGTCTATAGAGAGCAGTTAAGCATTTGCTTGCTGCTCTTTTATGTTCGCTCAAGCAGCCACCATAATTTTTTGCGTTCCTTTATTTTATAGTTGCCCATAATATACGTGCGTATATGTTGCATGGCTTCATCAACACTATCGGTAATTAAGACCAGTTGAAGATCTTCAGGATTGATGGTTTGTGCTTTTACCATATCAGCCATAAGATCGCCCAATTCTTTGTAATATTCTTTCCCAAATAAAATAACAGGAAACTGTGTAATGCTTTTGGTTTGAATTAATGTAAGTGTTTCAAAAAATTCATCCATTGTTCCAAATCCGCCAGGCATGCAGATAAATGCATAAGAATATTTTATAAGCAATGCTTTGCGCACAAAAAAATAGTCGAACGTAATGCTCTTATTCAAATAAGGATTTGCCTTTTGTTCAAAGGGCAATTTAATATTACAACCAACAGACATGCCTCCGTTTTCATATGCTCCGCGATTTGCGGCTTCCATAATCCCGGGGCCGCCACCGGTCATAGTAGTGAAACCAACTTCAGCAATACGCTTTCCAAATTCTCTTGCTTTTTGATAATAGATATGATCTTCCTTAAATCTTGCCGAACCAAAAACGGTAATGCACGGACCAACAAAGTGAAGGTTGCGAAATCCTTTAATAAACTCTCTCCACAACTTTATGCTGAATATAAATTCATAACTGCGGCTTTTGGGCCCTTCAAGGTAAACAGATGGCTTGGCAGGAATTATGCGTTTGCTCTCTGCAACTGCAGGCTTTTTTTCTTTCACTGGCATAAGTAAAAATAAGTACGAATTTTTCTAACTTAGTTATAATATTTATTGGCTAACCTTCTAAATATTTAAACATGTTGTTGCATGTAAATTCTGAAAATCCCAACGGACGTCACATAAAAACTATTACAGAATGTTTGCTTGATGGCGGCGTTATAATTTATCCGACAGATACAATTTATGGCTTGGGTTGCGACATTTTTCAGCAGAAAGCAATTGAAAAAATCTGCAAGATCAAAAACGTGCAACCGCAAAAAGCGCAGCTAAGTTTTATTTGTTATGATCTGAGTGATCTGAGCAAATACACGAAAGGAATTTCAACGCCATTGTATCGTATGTTGAAAGAGCATTTGCCCGGCGCTTACACTTTTATTTTGCCTGCAAGCAAAGAAGTGCCGAAAATTTTGCAAAGCAATAAACACACGATCGGGTTGCGTGTTCCTGATAATAATATTGCAAGAGAGATCGTGCGGCAGTTGGAGCATCCAATCTTATCTGCATCATTGCCGGGAGAAATGGTAGAAGAATATACTGATCCGGAATTGATGTATGAGAATTTTAAAAACCTTGTTGATATCGTTGTTGATGGCGGGCCAGGTGGAATGATTCCATCAACCATTATTGATTGCACGAAAGATGACTACGAAGTTTTAAGAATGGGTGCAGGTGAATGGACAATTGATAATTGACAGTTGACAATTAACTGAACGGCATCTTTACAATTTTTGCTTTCACAGCATTGTTGCGTATGTCAATAAAAATTTCATTGTCTAATGTAGCGTGAGTTATATCAACATAACCCATTCCAATTGCTTTGCCAAGCGTTGGTGATTGTGTGCCACTTGTTACTTTGCCGATAGTATTTCCTTCGGTATCTTTAATTAAATAATCATGGCGCGGAATGCCACGGTCTATCATTTCAAAACCAATCAGCTTTCTTTTTATGCCTTCGGCTTTTTGTGTTTCTAAAATTTCTTTTGCGGTGAATGATATTTGCTTGTTCAGTTTTGTTATCCAGCCTAAGCCCGCTTCAAGTGGAGAAGTTGTATCATCAATATCATTACCGTATAAACAATAGCCCATTTCCAAACGCAAAGTATCGCGCGCACCTAAACCAATTGGTTTTATGTTTGATGATTTTCCTGCCTCAAAAATGGCATCCCAGATTTTATCTGCATCATCACCTTTATCTTCAAAGTAAATTTCAACTCCACCTGCACCTGTATAACCTGTAGCACTGATAAGCACATTATCAACACCGGCAAATTTTCCCTTTACGAATGTGTAATATTTTAAGTTTAGAATATCGTTTTCGGTTAGAGGTTGCAAAATTTTTGTTGCGTTGGGACCTTGTATGGCAAGCAAACAAGTCTTGTCGCTGATGTTATGCATTTCAACATTATTAGTATTGTGTGCTACAACCCAGTTCCAATCCTTTTCAATATTGCCTGCATTTACAACAAGCATGTACACTTTGTTCTCTTCAATACAATAAACAATCAAGTCATCAACAATACCTGCTTTGTTGTTTGTAAAAGAACTGTATTGCGCTTTGCCATCAGTAAGTTTAGAAGCATCATTCGTAGTGACACGTTGAATCAAGTCAAGTGCATTTTCGCCTTTCAGAATAAATTCACCCATATGGCTAACATCAAATACACCGGCGTTGTTGCGCACGGCCGCATGTTCATCATTAATGCCTGTATAACTTATAGGCATGTTGTATCCTGCAAACTCAGCCATCTTTGCTTTTAAATCTATATGCTTTTGTGTGAAAGGTGTATTCTTCATGCAAGCGAATTTGCGACAAAAATAACAGAGAAGCATGCGAGTAAAAAATAAAGCTTGAACATGTATGTGTTCAAGCTTTAAAATTTTATTCAGAGAAATTAATTTCCGTACTCGCTTAAAAATTTAATGCGCATTATTTTAAGTTGTTCCCAGTTATAACCGCTGTCAGATAATTTTTCCTGCGCCACCTGCAATGAAGAATCGTCGCAGTTTTTGAAGTAATCAATTATTTCATCTTTATCATAGTCATCAAGATTCATATCATCAATGGCATAATCAAGATTAAGACGCGTACCACTTGCAACAATGGTTTCCATTTCTTCGAGCAAACCATCAATTCTAAGATCTTTATTGCGCGCAATAGTTGCTAATGGAATTTTTTTATCAATGTTTTGTATGATGTAAATTTTATTACTGCCTTTGTTGGCAACGGATCTCATTACAAAATCATCGGGCTTTTCTATATCATTTTCTTCAACATAATTTGCAATCATATCAACAAACGGCCTTCCGAATTTTAATGCCTTTCCTTTGCTTACACCCTGGCATTTTTCAAGCTCAGCCAATGTGGTAGGATACATGGTTGCCATATCCTGCAGTGAGCTTTCCAAAAAGATAACAAACGGAGGAAGCTTTTTCTTTTTGCCTTCCTGGTGGCGTAACTCTTTAAGCATTTCGAACAGCTTTTCATCTGCTGCTGCGCCGGTGCCGCCATTTTCGTTTTCTTCATCATCTTCATTAGCTTCTTCAAACAAATTATTTAAAACAATCTTAAATGATGTTGGCTTCTTCATAAACTTAACACCTGCTTCAGTAAACTTCAGCAAGCCGTATTCCTCAATATCTTTTCGTATGATATTGCCCAACAGCATTTGCCTTAACAAACTATTCCAGAAGTGCTCGTCTTTGTCTTTACCAATACCAAATTCAGGAAAGCCTTCATGGCGGAACATAGTTGTTTGCGGCGTTAACTTTCCAATGATAATTGTTACTACATATTCCGCAGGGAATTTTTCATCCAGCGCTTTAATTACTTTCAACGCTTTAACTACTTCATCTTTTGTCTCGATCTTTTCTTTTGGATGAAGACAGTTATCGCAATTGCCGCAATTTTCTTCTTTACGTTCTTCACCAAAATAATGTAACAGGATCTTTCTTCTGCACACAGAACTTTCAGCATAAGCAACCGATTCATTGATCAATTGTGCACCAACTTCTCTTTCACTTAATGGTTTGTCACGCATTAAATGTTCAAGCTTGCTAACATCTTTGTGCGAATAATAAAGAATACATTTCCCTTCCAAACCATCGCGGCCTGCGCGGCCCGTTTCCTGGTAATAATTTTCTATTGATTTTGGAATATTAAAGTGAATCACGAAACGAATATCAGGTTTATCAATACCCATTCCGAAAGCGATTGTTGCAACAATAACCTGTACATCTTCATTCAAAAAAAGATCCTGTCTTTCTGCTCTTAATTTGGAGTCGAGACCTGCATGATAAGCAACCGCTTTTATATTATTTGCGCACAATATCTCGGCAAGTTCTTCTGTTGTTTTGCGGTTAAGTGTATAAATGATGCCACTTTTGCCAGTCATGTTTGTAATAAACCGAACCAACGCTTTTACTGTTTGTTCTTTTTTGACCTTTGGCTGAATCTCGTAATAAAGATTATGGCGATTAAAAGAAGAAATAAAAACATTTGGATTGCGAAGACTAAGATTTTTTACGATATCGCTTTGCACTTTTGGCGTGGCCGTTGCTGTTAAAGCAACTACCGGAATTGCGTCGTTGATTATATCCATCATTTCACGAAGCCGCCTGTATTCTGGCCTGAAATCGTGGCCCCATTCTGAAATGCAATGCGCTTCATCAACTGCAAAAAAGGAAATTTTTAATTCGCGGAAGAAATCAAGGTTTTCCTGTTTGGTCATTGTTTCCGGCGCTACATACAACAACTTTGTTTTACCTGTTGTAAGATCATCCTTTACCTCTTTTATCTGGCCTTTATTTAAAGACGAATTTAAAAAATGCGCCACATGATCTTCCTCACTGTAACCACGGATCAGGTCTACTTGGTTTTTCATTAAAGCTATTAATGGACTAACAATAATAGCACAACCTTCAAGCATTAATGCCGGCAACTGGTAACACAAACTTTTACCGCCGCCTGTTGGCATAATAACAAAAGTGTCTTTTCCGCTTAGCAAGCTTCTTATAGCTTCTTCCTGCCTTTCCTTAAATTGCTCAAAGCCAAAATGCTCATAGAGCGAAGCATAGATGTCAAGGTTGCTGTTTATATTTTCTTTTTTGGGTACTGATTTCTTTGCAGTGCTCTTTTTTTCAAGCGGCTTTTCTGCCGGCTCTTTTACAAGTAATTTCTTTGCCATTTGTTCACAAAATTTCCGCCTCTCTTAACGTGGGGGCCATAATAATTTTTTAAGGTACTAAATCCATTTTAATTTTTCAAATCTGCTCAAAACAAATAATGTGGAGTTTCTCACGTGGTGCCAACAAAATTAAGCGATTAAAGATTTTTTTCCTATTCCCAATTCGTTAAAGTTAATATGCTTTCATTCACATTGCTCTTAAAAACATCGCTGTACATTTGCGCCGGATGAAGATAAGTATACAACAATCTGCTGTTAATACAATCAATAAGGAAGCTGCTGCCATAGCGGGATTGGTTTCTTTTATAAACGCCTCTTTTGAAGAAGCCGTAAACACAATTCATCAATGTGGCGGACGCGTGGTTATAAGCGGCATTGGCAAAAGTGCTATTGTTGCACAGAAAATTGTTGCCACATTAAATTCAACAGGTACAGCATCTTTGTTCATGCATGCTGCAGATGCTATTCATGGTGATCTTGGAATGATTCAGCCGAATGATATTGTTGTTATTTTAAGTAAAAGCGGCGAAAGTGAAGAAATAAAAGTGCTGGTTCCATTAATAAAAAGTATAGGTAATAAATTAGTTGCTATATCAGGCAATGAATCTTCTTTTCTTGTAAAACATGCTGATATTTTTTTAAATACAACTGTTGGCGAAGAGGCTTGTCCAAATAATCTTGCACCAACAAGCAGCACCACAGCACAAATGGTAATGGGCGATGCGCTTGCAGTTGCACTTATGCAATTGAATGGATTTGACAGTAAAGATTTCGCAAAATTTCATCCTGGTGGCAATTTGGGTAAGCGACTTTACTTAAGAGTTGATGACATTTATAAGCTGAATGAAAAGCCTTTTATAAATAAGAATGCTTCTTTTAAAGATGCAATTATGGGTATATCAAAAGGAAGGTTAGGTGCTATTGCAGTGTTGAATGATAACAATAATATCGTTGGCATTATTACAGATGGAGATATAAGAAGGCTACTTGAAAAAACAGATGATATAAAAGATCTGAATGCTGCCGATATTCTTACTTCAAATCCAAAAACAATTTTACACACAGCGCTTGCTGTGGAAGCGCTCGACAAGATGAATACATTCAGCATAACTAATCTTATTGTTGTGAATGAGCATGATGCTTATCTTGGTTTTATAGAATTACATGATCTTATTCGTGAAGGAATAATTTAAATATCTTAGCCTTTTTATGAACGAACATTTTTATGCCGCTATTCTTGCCGGCGGGTTAGGTACAAGATTCTGGCCTAAGAGTCGCTCCGGTTGTCCCAAACAATTTTTAGATATTCTCGGCAGTGGTGAAACGCTTATACAATCAACCTATAAAAGATACGCTTCCTTTATACTTCCGGAAAATATTTACATTATAACATCTGATGAATATGTTGATATAACCAGGCAACAATTACCTGGCGTAAAACCTGGAAACATTTTATCTGAACCCAGCAGAAAAAACACGGCACCCTGCGTTAGCTACATATCATTTAAACTTTTGCAGAAAGACCCTGAAGCAGTTTTAGTTGTTGCGCCAAGTGATCATGTAGTCAGCGATATAGAAATATTTCAAAGCCTAACATTGCAGGCGCTAAATTTTGCAAAGAATAACAGCGCTTTTGTAACGCTTGGCATTAAACCAACATATCCCAATACCGGTTACGGATATATTCAATATGATTTAGGTGCTGTCAAAGATGAAAATGTTTATGAAGTAAAAACCTTTATAGAAAAACCGGATATAGAATTAGCCAAAACATTTTTAGCAAGCGAAGAATTTTTGTGGAACTCTGGCATTTTTATCTGGGATGTAAAAACCATTCTTGCTGCGTTTGAACAATACCAGTCGGAAATGTTTGACCTTTTTGCTGCAGAGAAAAATAACTTTAATACACCTGAAGAAAAACCGGCATTAGATCGCATTTATCCTTTATGCATCAGCATATCCATTGATTATGCCATTATGGAAAAAGCAGATAATGTTTATGTTATTCCTGCTGATTTTGGATGGAGTGACCTTGGTACCTGGAACAGCGCTTACAGCAACTTATCAAAAGATCAAAACGGGAACGTTATTACAGGTGATAATGTTATTATCTACGATTCAATAAATTCTCTTATTTCTGCTCCTGACGAAAAATTATTGGTATTGCAAGGACTTGATGATTTTATTGTGGTTGACACAAAAGATGTTTTACTCATCTGCAAAAAAGAAAAAGAACAACAGGTAAAAGAATTTTTATCCGAAGTAAAAAAGAAAAAAGGAGATAAATATTTATAGTTTATCCGCCTAAACCCGCAGCCTTACTTATTTCAAGCATACGTTGTATAGGTTTTAGTGAAGCAACCCTGATTAGCTCATCCATTAAAATTTCAGGCTGCTCATATTTCATACAGAGATATAACTTCTCGAGCGTATTCAGTTTCATATGCGGGCAATCATTACATGCACACATATTATCCGGCGGCGCAGGAATAAATGTTTTTAAAGGCGCATCTTTTTGCATCTGGTGCAGAATCCCTGTTTCCGTAGCAACAATAAATTCATTTGCTGAATCAATAACAGCAAATTTCAACAATTGAGTAGTGCTTCCAATATAATCTGCATGTTGTAAAACAGCTTCTTCACATTCCGGATGTGCAATAATTTTTGCATCCGGGTGCTGCGCTTTTAGCTTCAGTATTTTTTGCTGGCTGAAAATTTCATGCACCATGCAGGCACCGTTCCACAACAACATATCCCTGCCTGTTTTTTTAATAAGATAAGCGCCAAGGTTTTTATCAGGAGCAAAAATGATGGGCTGATCTTTTGGAACACTTTCAATAATCTTCTGAGCATTACTGCTGGTACAAATAATATCGCTCATCGCTTTTATGTCTGCAGTGCAATTAATGTAAGAGATGACTATATGATCAGGATGCTTCTCTTTAAAGGCTTTAAAAGCATCCGCAGGCGCGCTGTCGGCCAAAGAACATCCGGCTTTAAGATCAGGCAATACAACCTTTTTTTTGGGATTGAGAATTTTTGCGGTTTCTGCCATAAAATGAACGCCGGCAAAAACAATGATATCAGCATTTGTTTTTTCTGCCTGTTGTGCTAATCCAAGGCTGTCACCAATATAGTCGGCAACATCCTGTATATCTGGCTCCTGGTAATAGTGCGCCAGTACAATAGCATTCTTTTCTTTTTTCAGCAATTCAATTTCATGAAACAAATCAACAGAAGCATCAACGCTCACATCTAAAAAACCTCGCCTGCTTATTTCTGCCTTTGCTTTTTCAATGTTGATATCTGCCATAGTATTTATATTAAAGAAGTAATTTTTATAAAAGAATCTATTACTATTACGGGTGTGGATATGGTTAAAACTTTATTATCCACATTGAGCAAAGTTAATTTAAGACAGTTTATCAAGCTTGAATTCACAGCCTATTCACACATAAGAAACGCAGCCCGCTTAAATTTTGAATAGATTTTAACAGTATGTTGAAATCATAAAAGAATAATAAGTGAAATTCTAATTCACACGATATGCATGTTATAATCAATATTAAAAATTGTGTTTAAATGCAGGTGAGTAGCCTCACCCCTGCAAAACACTGGATTTTATTCTATAATTATTCAGCTTTAAATTATTAAAAGCCCTGGTTTCCCACAGAAAAATCATGCTTTCAACAACCTGCTGTTAATTCGTGTTTCACAATAAAAATGAATATTAAAATCAGTTGAAGAATAGGAAAGCAATAAAGGTTATTATCCACAATTTGTTCAAACCCTCAATTCCCCTATTTTTGCCATCCTTTAAAATTTGATATGTCACTTATTCAGAAAATCCGGGACAGAGCAGCCTGGATAGTATTTGGCGCAATTGCCGTTTCTCTGCTTGCTTTTATATTACAGGATTACTTTTTTAATAAAGGCCGTGCATCCATGGGCACCGGCACAACAATAGGCAAGGTTAATGGCGAAACCATAGGCCGCGATACATTTGAACATAAAGTAGATTTTTATCTTCAGATGAATAACGGCCAATACCAGCGTAGCCAATTGGTTCCGCAGGTTTGGGATTTTATGGTTAACCAGATTATTGTTGGGCAGGAAATAGATAAGCTTGGTATTGATGTTAATTCAAACGAGCTTTCAGATATCCTGTTTGGAAGCAATCCTCCACAGTTCATGCAGCAATATTTTACAGATCCTAAAACAGGTGTGTACGATGCCAATACTGCGAAGAGACAATTTGCTAATTTAAAGACCAAAGCAAATGATCCGCAGGTAAGAAATTTTACTGAGGCTTATGTAGACCCAACAGTTATGCAAACAAAGGCTGAAAAATATCAGTCGTTAATAACAGGCGCTGTGTATGTTCCTAAATGGATGTCTGAAAAAATGAATGCTGATGCCAATGCAATGGCAAAAGCATCTTTTGTGTTTGTTCCTTACACAACTGTTTCAGATAGTTCAGTAACTGTTAATGGTGATGATATGGCTGCATATATTAAAAAGCATGCTGCACAATATAAAAGAGATGATGAAACACGCACCATATCATATGTGTCTTTCAGCGGAGCGCCAAGCAAAGCTGATTCTGATGCTTTACGTAATAACCTTGATCAATTAAAGTCAACATTTGTTTCATCAACAGATGAAAAATCTTTTTTGAATTCAAACTCAAGCGACAAAGAATTTTATAACAGCTTTGTTGCAACCAGTAAAATAACAGAAGCTGTTAAAGATACTTTGTTCAGGCTTTCTCCCGGGCAAGTATATGGTCCTTATATTAACGGTACCGATTATGTACTGGCTAAAATGGTTGCAAAACAATCAATGCCCGATTCTGCAAAAGTGCGCCACATATTGGTAGCAACACATCAGCAGGATCAAAGCTCCGGCCAACTTATACCAGTGAGAGATGATAGTGCAGCAATGAAGAGACTGGATAGTGCCATTGCTTTATTGAAAGCAGGAGTATCTTTTGATTCAGTTGCGAAAGTATATTCAGATGACCCGGGAAGTAAAGACAATGGCGGTATATATGATTATTTCCCTTCAGGGCAAATGGATCCGGCCTTCAATGATTTTTCTTTTACCGGCCATGTAGGAGAAACAAAAACAGTTCAAACAGTTTTCGGATATCACTACGTTGAGATACTTGGCCAGAAAGGAAATGAAACAGGCTATAAGATCGCTTATCTTTCAAAGCCATTGGCCGCAAGTACTGAAACAGATAATGCAGTGAACAATACAGCATCTCAGTTTGCTGCTTCAAGCCAGAACCAGAAAGATTTTGAAGCCAATGCTAAAAAGCAAAACCTTACCGTTTTATCTTCCCAGGAATTCAAACAAAACGATTTTACTGTTCCGGGTTTAGGCGAAAGCAGGGATTTGATCAGGTGGGCTTATGATAGTAAAGTTGGTGCTGTTTCTACGCCAACAAACCTTAATGATAATTACATTGTTGCTATACTTACTTCTGTAAGTGCAAAAGGGCTTGCTTCACCTAACTCTGTTCAGGCAACCGTTGAACCTTTGGTTCGTAACGAAAAGAAAGCACAGATCATTATTGATAAAAAGATGAAAGGAAGCAGTTTGCAACAGGTTGCGCAAAATGCTCAATCTACAGTGCAGAATGCTGACAGCTTAAGTTTTGGTGCATACATTGTTCCGGCTATTGGTAATGAACCAAAGTTTATTGGTGCAGCGTTCAACAAACAACAATTACATAAAATGAGTAATCCTATTGCTGGTAATGCCGGTGTGTTTGTAGTTCAGTCGGAAGGCGCTTTTGCCGGACCTTCACTTGGGCAAACAGCAGAGATTCAAAAACAGCAGTTGGAGCAAATGCTTAAGCAGCAGGCATCACAGGCCATCACAGCTTTACGCAAAGCTGCTGATGTGGAAGATGACCGTTACAAATTCTATTAGTAATTTCAAACGATAGTAAGCAAGGCTGCCGTACGGCAGCCTTTTGTTTTTTATAAGCTTACAGGTTTAGTAATTTTGTACAAATAAATGAATATGCAAACAAGTGATTTGATAATGAACCGTGTGGAGGCTAGTGGATTGGTTACGCTGGACCTTGAAGACTTCTATCCAAAAGAAACGATAAAGGTTTTTGATCTGAAAGATTATTTGTTTCGCGGGCTGATCATAAAAGAAAAAGATTTTCGCGAAGCATTAAAAAATACAAACTGGCCTGAGTTTGATAACTGCAACGTTGCAGTTATATGTTCAACTGATGCTATCATTCCGGTGTGGGCTTACATGCTTGTCGCTACTTATTTGCGGCCTGTTGCAAAGAATATAGTGTTAGGTGATAAAGAAAGTTTAGTTGCAACGATTTTATTAAACAACATCAACGCAATTACCACAGAAGATTATGTTGATAAGCGTGTTGTTGTCAAAGGGTGTGGTGATATAAAAATTCCTGACAGCGCTTATTTGGCAATCACGGCAATGCTTCAACCTTTTGCGAAGAGCATTATGTATGGCGAACCTTGTAGCACTGTACCTGTGTATAAAAAGAAATAAGCACTAATTACCAGTCTTTTTCGGGTTGTGTTGTATTGTTTTTGTTCTGCAGCTTTTGTTGCAGTTGATTTTCCTGGTTGCGCAATTCATTGAATTTTTGCTGCATCATTTCCTTACTCATTGGTGGTTGCTTTTGTTGTTTAGGATTCTGCTGCTGTTTATTGCTTTGTGGCTGATTCTTCTGTTGCTGTTTTAGTTCATTCAATGCCTTTTGCAGGTTCTCCCTCGCTTCATCATCATTAGGGTTTTCTTTTAAAGATGCTTTAAAGGCTTCAACAGCGCTCAACAAATCTTTTAATTTAATAAATGCAAGGCCTTTATTGTAATTAGACTCAGCTTTTAAGGAATTGATGTTAGCGGTTTCAACTACCTTATCGTAGTTTTTATTGGCTTCATTTATATGATCCTGCTTTTGCTGAGCATTCGCAAGATTAAAACGTGCTGCTGTATTTGAAGGATCCTTCTTTAATGCTATCTGGTAATTTTTAATGGCTTCATCGTAATCGTTTTTGCGATATGCTTCATTACCTTTTTCGACATAATTGTTTGCCCTCTGCGCGAAAGCAGCAGTTGAAAAAACAAGGAATAATATGGTTGATATAATTTTCAGCTTTTATTTCTTTTTGTTTCAGGAATAAATATTTCTGCAATCAATACCAGCAATGCAATTAACACAAGCAATGGATAAAATGATGCATACTCTTTTGTATTGCCGCTGCCTTCAATTGCTTTCTTATCCATATTATTTAAAACAGCAGCTACATTGCTTATGGCTGCAGGAATATTATCAAGGTGCTGATAAATGCCGCCGGTCTTCTGTGCAATTTGCTTTAGTTCATTTTCATTCAGCTTACTTATAACCGTTTCACCATTCACATCCACTTTGTAAGTATTTGCGCCGGGCTCCATAATAGGAGAACCTTCAGCACTTCCAACACCAACTGTATTTACAATAATTCCGTTATCTGATAGTTGCTGTAATAACTCTATTGCGTGCGGATCATGATCTTCGCCATCAGTAACCAGGATAATACTCTTATACTTTTTTTCCTGTGTGTTGAATGAATTCTCACAAAGCTCCAAAGCATTGCCGATAACCGTTCCCTGCATTGGTACCGCATCCGGTGAAGCATTTGAAACATATAATTTAGCAACAGAAAAATCTGTAGTAAGCGGCATCTGTAAAAACGCACGGCCTGCGAACAAAACAAGCCCGACACGATCATTGCTTAGCTGGTCGAACAAAGAATTGATAAACTGTTTTGATGCTTCCAGCCTTGATGGTTTTATATCCTGCGCCCACATGCTTTTGCTAAGATCAAGTGCAATCATTACATCAATACCGCCTTTCTTTTCTTTATCACCGGCAACCGGTTTTCGTAAATTGGCTGCAGCAATGATCAGAACAAATATGGCTGAAAGTATAAGGATGAATTTAAGCCTGTACCGGGCAGCAGAATAATTTTTTGTAAGCTGATCAATCAACTGTTCATCACCCAACGCCTTCTTTACTTTTCTTTTCCATCTCACTACAAAAAGAAAAAGCAAAGCCAACGGAATAATAATAAACAGACCGTATAAATATTCTGTATGTTCAAACGAAAACATAATGCTGGCTGCAATCTACAAGCATTGCGCCAATTGAGCGGAAGCGAATAAAAATTTATGCTTTGATTAAACCAGGCAGTGACACATTGTTTGAGTGAAGAGATTTCAGTGCGTTATTTTATTCCCTTGAAAAAACCGTATTGTGTGAGAATATTTTTAAGAATATCAATGCGGATGTTTTTCATATCCATATCATGCGGGCCTTCTATCTGCAACACAAAGAAATAAGGATGCAGGTTCTCTTCTTCCCAACCTACGATCCAGCCAATTGAAGTGCCATCTTCTTTAAATCCCCATCCTGTTTTGTAACTTAATTTATAGTTGGAATTATCTTCCTGCAACATTACTTTTTTTACAACGTCCTGCACTCTTTTTTGAAAAGGTAATTGGTCAAAATACAACTTTTCTACAAGTCCCAATTGCTCATCCGCAGTGATCTTAAAATTGTTATCAAGCCAGAAAGCATCAAGATCATCGTGAATAACAGCACGCCCATTTTTTGCCGCATAACCAATACTGTCAAGCCAATGTTGCATGGTATCTTTTCCAATCCTTCTTGCCACTTCCTGGTAATAGGGAACCGCTGAAAGTTTAAATGCCTGCTCCATTGTAAGATCTTTATTCCAATTGGTATCCGCACGAACAACGCCATCCCAGGGAATGACCATTTTTTCATTGGCGATGACACCAGTTTGCAAACCGATCAATGAGTTCACTATTTTAAAAGTGGAGGCAGGCAAATAAGCGCTGTCTGCAAAACGGTGAATATCATAAATAGTGAATTGTGCATGGCCATTGTCATACAGGCCGAATGTTCCGGTAACATGATACTGATCGAAATATTTTTTCAAGCTATCGTCTGACGTAATGTTGTTGTTAGTGCAGGAGTTCAACAGGAAAAAGTAAATAAGCAGCAGTAAATATGAAAAGCGGGAATATATTTTATTCATTAAAATTTTGCTTTGTTTAAGTATGCGCAAAGTTGCGGAGAAAATAGTGAGGATTAGATATGCTGAGGTATAAAACTTCAAATAATAGTTGCCTTCTTTCGCATTCCAACGCATGCTATCCATAATTATTTCGCGGCAGTTACAAAATGGTATTTACCTTATTATACTGCTAACCCGGCATGATGGTAGCCTCTCCGTGGGATCATACTGCCTTTTACCAGTGCTTTGGCAGCAATTAACGTCTCTATAAGGTCTCTATATTGTCTCTGTAAGGTCTCTATAAGGTCAGGAGAGGATTTGAGTTTTTTATGCCGGGTTTCTATAATTTTATGCAGGCAATCAAAGTAGAATTGTTATACTGTAAAATACACCAAAACCCGACTATGGCAAAAAAAGTTAGTAATAAAAAAAAGTTACCGGATAGTACAAGGAATGTTGTGCAGGTGAACAGCCGCACATACGGCAGGCATTTACGTACAGCAAGAGGAAGCAAAACAACTACAACCTTAAACAATGCGTTTGCTGCAAATGCTGAAAAAACAGCAGCAATAAATACCGCTGCCAAAGCAATATATGGTGTGCTGAAATTATACAGCCAAGGCTTTAGGGAAGGGCAATTGTGGCAGGCAATGTTAAGCCGTATGCGTACTGCAGTGAAAACAAATTTTGAAGCGCTGTTACATACACTGGAAGGCCTTGAACTTAACAGGCGCTATGCATTAGAACGTTTTATAAACCTGCCAGAATTCATAGTTGAAAACAATAAGAAAGCATTGATAGTTGAAATGAAAGCAGGCATGCCTCCGCATTTAAACAAGAATGATAACTGTTATCAATATGAATTAATTGTTTTGCTGTTTAACAGTAAAGGTGTTTGCATACAGCATGCATTACATCAAACGATATGGATGGATAAAAAAGATAAGATCAACAAACAGGTATTTAGTTTTCAAAAACCTGTTCAAACAAAATACTATTTATTGTGTATGCATTTGAAGAGCGGTGTAAACGGTATTGTAACCGACACATTTCCCAGCAGGGGGATGGCTATTGTACAGGCTGCGCAAGTGAAGTGAAAAAGGGGTTGCAAGTGTATTCATATTATTTGCATTGATAAGCTGCAATGTCTATACGCATGCATGGCATGGTGATGAGACATTGCAGCGAAGGAAACGGGAGGATAAAGGCTATATTGATGAAACTATTGGTATTCGGCGATTTAAAGTTGATGTTGTATTTTTCGGTTTGCTGCCCAGATTCTATTCAACATTTTGTTTACGCCATGAAATCTCCACCAGCTGCACCCAATATCAAGCGAGGAGGTGGAATCTTACTATCGAAACCAATATCCGCCACACAAAAAAAAGTAATTCCAATACCCCAAATCACAATGTGCTGATTAGACAAATTGTATGTATTTTGAGTGTCCAAGCTAGTTCTATGCTCACCATCGTACATTAAATTATTAAATTCTTGAACTTTTGATGAGCCATCATAAACATGGAGGTTTCTAATGCTGCACTGGGTACATTGAAACATGATGAAAACTCTTTGAAGCAGGCTTCTATTGCCATTTACAATAACAGGTGTGGGAATTGGAATATGAAACCAGCTAGATTTTCCTGGTTTAATTAACATATCACCACCCCAACCATAATGTCCAACGCTATCTAAATTTTCAGGTGACTCCACAGTAAGATTATTACCATGAGTCCAACTGGCATAGAATTGCTGCGGATTTGGAGTACTGAATGCTTTATTGATAAAACCCAAGCTTCCTAAAGCAGTAAAGCCCAACCCTTTGATAAGATCTTTACGTTTCATAAATAAATATTTAATTGTTTATAAATTTTACTGAAGCAGCCATCACATTGCAGTGAAAGAATGTTCATATCCGCCCGCATGGCATGTGGTGAGATTTATGAAGGAAATTTTACAGAGTTTTATAAACCTAAAGGTCAAAAATGTTTTTACTAATTATAATAAGGGTTAGAGTTGAAAACTGGTTATTTTGAGAGTATCATTTTCTTTGTATCTATTATTTTTCCGTCAACTAATAAAGAATATTGATACATACCACTTGTTAGTTCTCTGCCTGTAATAATTTGTTTACCTGAACCGCTTTGTGTGATAGAATAAGTCTTCAAGGTTTTACCTGATGCATCTGTTATCATTAATTCTGCATTGTGAGAACCTGAAGGAATATAATAGCTGATAGATGAACTGCTGTTAAATGGATTAGGAACATTTTGATTCAAACTTGCTGCGGCATTAATAGTTATTGATTGTGCCTGGCTATTATCATAAGATTGCATGCTTGATGAAAAGCTGTTGCAGCATTGGCTCATTGCATTTTCAACCTGATTTATTTTATCTGATAAAGTATTCAGTTTATCATTTAATGCCTGGTTGCTTTGCTTAAGCGAATCAATTTGCTCTTGTTTGATATCGTTTTGAGATGATAATTCCTGTACAGCTTTTACGAGAGGCACTACAAATCTGCTATAATCCAAAGCATAATTATCATTGTTATTCTGAGGTTCATAAACTCCGTTAAAGACAAATCCGCTATCCTTTACTAACTGATCCACTTCCTGTGCTATAAATCCTGTTTGTTGTATTTTACTTTTTTCAAGTAATTGATTTTGATAGTTCTCATCAGTAATTTTATTCTTTTTTCTCAGGAAATCATCAAAGCTTTTATAATTGAAAGTGTACGTTACAGGATGAAGGTTATCAATAAAATTAAGGCCAGGAACTTTTTTATCTTCAATGTTTTGCTTAAACCTTTTGTCGCTTACAATTGTATAACCGCCTGTGGTTGATAAAATAGTGGCAGAACTTCCCAATTGCATTTTATTGCTTGCGCTTACTATTGCACCGGCACCAATTGCGGCTGCACCGGAGATATTATTGCCGGATACAATGTCTGCATTTGCACCAAGAAATAAATTTCCGGTTCCGGAAGTATTGTTATATCCAGCGCTATATCCCAAGGCCGAATTGTTATCTCCGTAATTATTAATCAAAGAAAGTGTACCCAATGAACTATTGTTGTTGCCGGTACCGTATGTAGTGTCGCCCCTGATAGCATCCTGGCCGAAAGCTGCGTTGTCGCGTTGATTGTCTATATTTTGCAAAGCATTATCTCCGCAGCCAGTGTTTCCCTCTCTTAAACTATCTTTTGCATTAGTTGTTCTTCCTAACAGGGCCCAAAATCCAATCGCGACATTTTCATATCCATTTTTGTTGTACAACATGCTTTCAAAACCAATAGCCGTGTTGTAATTCGAAGCCTCAGCGTCAAGGGCGTGATAACCAATTGCAGTATTGCCGTAGCCGCTGCTTCCCGTACCTAATGCGGAAAACCCAACAGCCACATTTCCGTACCCATTAATATTATTCCGTAAAGCATTTGAACCTATTGCTGTATTGTAATCACTTTGATTATTTTTTTGTAATGCCCATGCGCCAAATGCTGTATTGGAAATATTGATTGGATTTTGGCTATATATACCATTATTAAAGGCTAAATAACCGAAGGCTGTGTTTCCTTTATCTTTATTTATTGTTCCGGCCTCTTCACTGTTCACACGAAAGTTAAGCGGCTGGTCATCATTTGTTCCTACCCAATTTTTTTTGGGATTAGTGTTTAAGTTACCTGTTAACTTCCATTGTGCATGAGCGCAAGTAAAAAATGATGCACCCAGAAGTATAAGAATTATCTTTTTCATTCTATTTATTTTTTTGGCTTATTCATTATTCACCAGGGAAGAAAGAAATGTGCCATCAAAAGGTGCACGGGCAATGAGCAGGTTTGATGTTGCCGTGCACCTTGTTGTTTGTTGCTGGTTTCGTTCAATATTGTATACCGGGGCCTGCTTATTTTGATATCACCATTTTCTTTGTATCTATTATTTTTCCGTCAACTAATAAGGAATATTGATACATGCCGTTTGCCAGTTCACCACCGGAAATCATCTGTTTACCAGAACCGGTTTGTGTAATAGCGTAAGTTTTTAAAATTTTACCTGATGCATCAGTTATCATTAATTGTGCATTATGAAAACCAGAAGGAATATAATAGCTGATAGATGAACTGCTGTTAAATGGGTTAGGAACATTTTGATCTAATCTTGGTGCAACAGAAATTTTTGAATCTGATTGATTTGCAGATTGCATATTTGATGAAAAACTGTTACAACACTGGCTCATTGCATTTTCAATCTGATTTATTTTATCTGATAAAGCGTTTAATTTATCATTTAATGCCTGGTTGCTTTGCTTTAATGAATCGTTTTGAGAAGATAGTTCCTGAACTGATTTTACCAGCAACGGAGTAAGCCGGCTATAGTCCACCATCCAAGAGGCCTTTCTTCCGGCTGCATCCCCTTTACTTACTGCAAAAGGATATAAGTCATATAATTGCTGTGCAATAAAACCTGTCATCAATTGCGAGTTATCATCTTTAAAATCTTTCACTCCAATTTTTAAAAGAGTAGCCAAGCCATATTTGGTATCTTGAATATTTGTTTTTAATTGCTGGCCAGGGGTAGTAGCAGTGAAATACCCTACCGATGTCGGACCAGTCTGAGCGATTCTGCCAATTTGAGTTCCATCGGGACGCTGAAAATTAATCATCCAGGAATCATAAGCAGTTCCATTTGCCTGAACATTGTTGCCAGCGGTGATATATAAACCATCATTAAACACAGGGGCGTTTTTTAGATTATTAATAACGGCAGAGGGTCCTTGTTGTGTATTATCGGTTACTACTAATCTATTGGATGGGGTTGTAGTGCCAATTCCTACATTACCATTTTTATCTATTAATAACCTTGCAGGCGATGGCACTGGATCTCCTGCATTGCCCGAGGTGGGACTTGTACCCAAATCAATGTTGCCGGTAGCAGGATCAAAATTTAAAATTCCTGTAAAACCAGTTCCCAAAGCTCTTTGTGTTCCATTAAAATAAGAATTGAAATAAACTCCCGGCCAGTCTGCAACCAAGCTAATTCCTTTGCTGGTTGAGCCTCCCCGAAAAATTCCTACAGTATTTCCAACAACTCCTTCCACAACAAATTTGCCAAGGGTTGGTGTAGTTGTTCCAATTCCTACATTACCATTTCCTTTTATGCGCATTACTTCCCCAAAGGCCAAGCTTGAGCCAGAACCAAAAGCTATGTCTGATGTAGTATTATCTGTATATACCTGAAAAAGGTGATTAAGAATACCAAAACCATAATGCGCTCCTGTATTTCCATACAGCGAAATCTTATCGCCTAACGATGAGGCAAAATTTAAAGGAAATCCAGGTGTGCCGGTACCAATTCCGATATTCCCGCCTTTGTCAACATGTATCCTTTCTATGTTGTTAGATATAATTTTCACTGAATGCAGATTTTTAGTACCAAGTGCTGTATCCTGACTTGTATTATTACCCCCGAGTAACCAGTTTTGAGCATTGGTTTTCTGAACGCTAATGATCGAAGCAACTATTAGAGTTGCAACAATTGAGAATAATTTTGTTTTCATTTTAATTAGTTTTTTACCTACTCTTTAATTAAGGATTTTCGGCTTACTCCTTTACACGCTTCGAAGCTTTTAATTGTTTAGTTAACTTTAATGTGACGGTTTTCAAAACTTCACCGAAACATGGTTTAAAAAATTTTACCTAATAAAATTTGAAGGGTAATTATTATTCCGTAATATTAAATAGTGAAGTATGGGTACTCTTCCAAAAACAACTAACCGCAGGGACTTTTGATAAATGCCTTTGAAAAACAGACCACATGTTTTTAAATGATAAAGAAATAGTAGAAGGCCTTAAACAAACGGGTACCTTCAGAAGAAGAGCAGAAGATCAATTATTTTCGCAATATGCTTACCTCATGAATACGTCTCAAAAAAAGTTTAAATTAAATGATGACGAAATCTTCACCGCCTATTCAGATACTGTTTTAAAAATAATCGAAAAAATTATTAGTGATGATTTTGAAGGCCGGTCTTCAATAAAAACATACCTGTTTACAATATTTAATAATAAATGTGTTGATGTGTTGAGAAAGAAATCGTCAAATAAATATGCGGTTAACAACACAGAAGAATTTACAGACACACTTGCTGATTTATCCGATCCGGCTAAATCTATAATCCAGGTGTTGATTGAGAGGACAGATATTGAGTCTTTAAAAAAGAAGTTACAGGATCTTGGAAATAAGTGCCGGGAATTATTAGAATATTTCATCAATAATTCGCCCGATAAAACGACGGCGGAAAAACTTGGTTATAGTTCAGCGGATGTTGTAAGAACGAGTCGAGGAAGGTGCATCGAAAAATTACGTCAATAATCCTGTGTATAATGAACAACGACCAATATAAAGATGTTAACCAGTATGTAGAAGATTATTACAGGAATGCGCTTAATGAAGAGCAAAAAAAACAATTTGAAGAAAATATAAGTACCGACCCCGAATTTGCAGAAAAGGTTGCGTTTTACCTGAGTACCATCATTGCTGCGAAGCAATTGCAGCAAGAAGAAACGACAGAAAGATTTAAAGATTTATATAAGCAAAAAGAAGAATCACTCATCGCAGTGCGGTTTGAAAAATGGCGAATTTATATTACTTCTGTTGCAGCATCAATAATAATTATTGCCGGGAGTTATTATCTTTTTTTTCGGACAACGCCAGAAAAACTGGCAGATAATTATGTAAAAGAAAATTTGATGCAATTACATCAAACATTAGGAATAACCGATAGCCTGCATCAGGGTAAAGATTTGTTTAACAAACAACAATACGATTCGGCGATAAAAATATTTCAGGGTGTTTATGATAATCATCCTGATAACAGTGAAGCAAAAATGAATATTGGCCTTACTTATCTAGTGAAGAAAAGTTATAACGATGCTCTGCAGCAATTTGATGAATTGGGAAGTATGCCGGGTTTGTATGCAAGTCACGCTTCATTTTTAAAAGCAATAACATTAATGGAGCGAAATGACGAAGGCGATAAAGAGAGAGCAAAGCAGTTACTACAAGTTGTTAAACAACAAAAATTATATGGTGCAGAGAAAGCGGAAGAATGGGAAATTTTTTTTTAAACATGTATATTATCTGAACACAAATCATTTAAAACTCAATTTATGAAAACGAAAATTCTTTTTAAAACTTTTATCTTTTTTCTATTAGTATATGTATGTATTATAGAAAAATCAACTGCTGAAAGTAATTTATATAAAGCATATGCTGTTAGTCACATGGATTCAATTCCCCCCAATCATACAATTTACCTTCCACAAGAAGTCATCGACAGTTCAACTCACCCAAATAGACCTCCTAATTCTAATATTAAAGACACAAGTAAACCAATAAAAAAACATAAAATTTACCATAAAGATTATTGAGCAATTAAAAGTTGACCAAGAAAAAATAATATCCTTGATCTATATTTTCAAGATTGTTTAATGAGCTACTAACTTTTGTTAAAATTTTAAGTAGTGTTGAAAAAAAGTAAGCTTTTTTTACTATGTTTTCTACCCACTTTATGTTTTACTCAATGCTTGACAAGTAAAATGGTTTGGGATAGTTTAACTTCTATAGAAAAGAGTGATCTTAAAAATCAGGAAAAATTAAGATTATTATATAATCTTAAAAATATTTCAGAAAAATGTAAGCTCCCTTTAGACTCAGTATATGCAAAAGTTGTTTATACAGCTGGTCTTTGTGAATTAAATAATAAAAATTATGAAACCGCTATTGAACTTACAACAGAAGCACTTCGATTAAATCTTTCCGGTAGAGAAGGTAGTTCAAAAATTTCTGCTATTTCAAATTATTACGCACTTGGTTATTATTATTCTAAGTTAACAAATTTTAATAAAGCACTATTATACTTTGACAGCACTATTATACTTGCTCAATCTCTAACTCCGTCACCAAACATATACTATCATTTTATCAGTGCAAGACTAGAAAAAGTTAATGCATATAGAGAGTTAGGTGATTACGAAAAAGTTGTTGAAGAAAGTACTTTTGGCATTAAAAATAGTATAAACAATATTGATACTGATAGTCATATGTTTTTTTTAGACCTACGTAGTTTGGCTTATTACTATCAAGATCAAATAAACGAAAGTATTAAGGATGTAAATAGTATAATTGAATTATCAAGACATTTTCCAAATACATCATATTTATCGGACGCATACAAAATTAAAGCGCTTGATTATGGGAAAAAAAGACAGTTTTCTTTTGCTAATTCCTTTTTTTTATCGGCAATTAAAATAAGTTTAAAGGCGAAAGATTTCGGACAAATTTCAGGCGTTTATAACGATTTTGGTATTCTACTTCTCGATAGCTTAAAAAATTATGCAGAAGCCCAAAAATATTTTCTAAAAGCTATAGAATATGCTGAAAAGGCTAAAGATTCATTACGGCTTTCAGAAGTCTCTGTCAACGCTGGAGAAGCTGAATTTAAACAACATAAATACGAAAAAGCAAGTAAAAATTTTTCGCAAGCACTTTTATATTTAAATGTAAACTGTAATGCGAACGCTTTGTCATCAGTAACTGCAAAGCAACTTAATGCTGTAGGGTTCAAAGATGCAATCCTTTCAATAATTATTGACAAGACGAAACTATTGTTGGCGGTTTATAAAAGAACAAAAAAACTTGATTATTTGCGTGCCTGTTTACAATCTGCTTTAACAACAGATACCGTTATAACGCAAATTAGGTATACTCAGTTAGGAGAGCAAAGCAAGCTTTATTGGCGAAATAAAACAAGGGATTTTTTTAATGATGCAATCGAAGCCTGCTTTGCTATGAATGACACAAAGAACGCTTTTTATTTCATGGAAAAAAGCAAGGCTGTTTTACTTAATGATAAATTAAACGAATTGAATGCTTCTAATCGTTTATCAAAAGCAG
Source organism: Bacteroidota bacterium (assembly GCA_013286425.1). Classification (GTDB taxonomy): domain Bacteria; phylum Bacteroidota; class Bacteroidia; order Chitinophagales; family Chitinophagaceae; genus Parafilimonas. The sequence continues at coordinate 8,909 of JABDFS010000037.1, read as the reverse complement.
ATGCTTCCAAGCAAGAAATTTATCAAATAAGGATTGTTGAGTTACAGCAACAGCTTTCGACACTTACAGATACTTCAATAAAATATCAACAGGTAGAATCACAACTTATAAATGCGAGAGGAGATTTTGAGCATTTCATAGCAACATTAGACCAAAAATATCCTAGTTATTATCAATATAAATATGACGACTATACTCCATCTTTAAAAGATTTTCAGAATTATCTAAGTTTAAATAAACAAAGCTTTGTTGACTATTTTTTTAATGGCAACGTTTGTTATATACTGGATATTACGCAAAATAGGATTACATTTATTAAACGCTCCGCAAATGATATCACCGCAAATGACATTGCCACTTTTCTTCAATTATGTTCAGACAAAGAGCAATACTTTAGAAATCGCCCTTTGTTTAATTCTCTATCAAATAAATTATATAAAGCTTTATTTAAGCTTTTAGATATTCCAAAAGGGAGAACAATAATTTGCCCGGACAATTTTGTAATTCCTTTTGAAGCGCTTTGTACTGATAATGCCGGGAAAAATTTTCTTATAAATAATTATGCTTTTAGTTATACTTATTCCGCGCGATTTTTAATGAAGCACTACGATCAAGGAAAAGCATCGGGCAATTTTGTTGGCTTTGCACCAGCATCGTTCAGTGTAATATCAGGTGTAACTGAATTACAGAAATCCGTTTCATCAATACAAAAATGTGCTTCCTTCTATAAAACGACAACTTTATTCATAAATAATAAAGCTAGCAAGTATAATTTTTTAAGTCACATATCTGATTATACAGTAGCCAATATATTCTCGCATGCAATGGCAGATACTTCAGATGATGAACCAAGGCTCTTTATGCACGACTCAATTATTGCGCTTACTGAATTACAATCATTGCCAGTGCAGAATTCGGCAACACAACTTGTTATACTGAGTGCCTGTGAAACTGATGTTGGCAAAAATGCTACAGGCGAAGGAATTTACAGTCTTGCAAGAGGGTTTTCTGCTGCAGGAATTCCGTCTGTAGCAGCAACTTTATGGAATGCGGATGAAGAATCTATTTACAGCATCACGGAAAAATTCAATGAATATATCGCTTCGGGAATATCCAAGGATATTGCCTTACAAAAAGCTAAACTGGAATTCATAAGCAGTGATGGTGATGCTGAAAGTAAATTACCTTATTATTGGGCAAACATGATTTTGATAGGCAATGCAAAACCAATTGTGCTTTCAAATAGTGTTGCTTCTATAAATTTTTGGATATGGGTTAGTGTAATAGGAGTAATTGTTTTATCGTCAGTTACTTTTTTGTTTATTAATGTAAAATGTAAGCAGAAAAGATAACTTAAAAACCTAAATGACTTTTTAATTCAGCAATATTTATAACCTGCATTTGGTTGATCGATAAAAATTGTCTTGAACCCGTGTCGCCTTTATCCAAACAGGAGAAAAGAATTCTGTCTTTGCTGGCTGAAGGGAAAAGCAGTAAAGAGATAGCAAATGAATTGTCGGTCAGCCCACACACTATTGACACACACCGGAGAAACCTGCTTGAAAAAACAAACTGCAGTGATACTACAGGAATGATAACCTATTTAAAGCTTGTGGGGTTGTTATAATCTTTATTGTATCACGCCTAACTCTTTTCCAATCTTAGTGAAAGCAGCAATAGCTTTATCAATATGATGGAGTTCATGCGATGCTTGCCTACAGTGGAAAGTTTTGCAAGTGTATGTTATATTATTTATTATTGATAAAACTGAATGCCTATACCGTGAACGTAACAGGTGATGAGACAATAAAATTAACGATGCGAAAAAAGCCATAAGTAAGAACGGGAGATGATTTGATGTTTTCATAATTAAAAGGGTTAAGATAAAATTTTTATAATGAGGTAAGGTTTAGGATTGAAAAATCTGTTTATTGCTTTATAAATTTCTCTATTGCTCTTTCATCTCCATCATCGCTAATTAATTTTATAAAATATGTGCCGGCATAAAAATGAGAAACATCAACCTGAATTATCGTTTCGCGCGTGCCAATACTGATTGTTTTTGTAAGCATTGTTTTGCCCGAGTTATCTGTTATATTTAATCTCATTTTTTCATTACCTGTTAAAGTAACTTTTACAGTAATTAAGTTTTTAGCCGGGTTAGGATAGGCGCTTAACTGGCCAGCCACGGCATTATCTCTTAGCACAATAATATTCGAATAAACAGTACTTCCATTAGCATCAATATATTGCATGCGATAATAATTTGTGCCCTGAACATTTTTATCAACATAATCAGGTGATGTATTTTTTGCCAAGTGGGAAGATTTGCTACTTTCTGATTGAGCACTCACAGATAATAAAGGCAACATTTTCTCATATTCAACTTTTGACTTCCCTTTTAACTGGTTCCAATAATTTACATCATGCACATCAGTCCGGGTAAAATTGCGAGGCTTAACAATGTTATTGTTTTGATTTTTTATAGTTGCAAGATTGATAAAGTTTATTCCATCATTGCTGCGCTGAATTTGAATATTGTTTATGTTATTGTTATTCCAGCTTAGAATATTATTTACATTATCTGTGCTTCCTTTTAATGCGAATAATGGCGCTATCGGTGAAGAATTTTTTTCCGATATTGAAAAGTTTCCGATTATAGGGAAACCACCTTCCGAGTAATAATTATTGATACTTAAATTATGAACTCCAAAATAATAAACATCTGTAGTGGCAGGCGTAAATTCAATAGTAGTATCTCTGAAAGGAAGGCCTCCGTTTTCATCATAATGCGCATAAGTGCGAATCGTTTTTTTGAACAGCGTTCCTGAATTCATTCCTGCAAATCCTGCAGCAGTTCCATATTTAATTTCCACTTTGGAAGGATCTCCCGGATTATATTCATAATATGACAAGTAGCCAAACTTTAACTGGTATGTTTTGCCTGCGCTGAGTTTTATTCCAGGCGTAAAAGCCCAATCATCAGCATCATAAAAAGTATTACCTCCATCAAGGCATGTATCACCAACATGAGGAAAATCTGTTATTTCTTCCCATCCTGATTGCCCCGGAAAATAGCTAAGACTTGTATCAGTAAAATCCTGTTCACGCATATCGGCAGGCAGATAATTTATCAGATTACTTCCGCTAATATGGTAAGGAACAGGGACTGGTTTATCAGCAGTGGTGAAAGAATCACATACCCATTGGCTATAAAGGTTACCAGGTAATAGAGACCTGGCATAAGTATAATATGTTGTTGCAGCATTCAATGAAAATACTGCTATGTTGCCGGAAGTGGTTTTGGTGCCTGATGAGGGTGGTATGGGCGAATGTGTAACAGCATATTCATAACCGTTTAATTCACCTGAATGCAATTGCAGAAATAATTTGTTGTTGGTATAGCTATATGACCTTCTGAATTTTTCAGGAACAGGAACAGCAGCAGGTATAAACCTGTATACCTGGTTATCTGCAGGTTTTTGTGCCAGTGAATCTATTGATTTAAGCAAACTGATTTGCGGATCGGCAGATGTGCTTTGCAGCGAAACAAAATCCCTGTTAACATCCGCCGCGGTAATGCCAATAGAAGCAAATGCAAATTGCTGGTAAGGTATTCCGCCTTCGTCTTTATAATGAAACTCGATAATATTCGTTGTTTCATATAATTTCAATTCGATTGATAAAACAGGATTCGGTGCATCATAACTCCATTTTACTTTTTTCCATTCAACCGTAAAAACCCTTGATGGTGCAAAACCGGTTGTTTTATAAACAAGATAAGATGTATCTAAAAGCAGCAGGTCGTCCCAGAGTGCTGCAATAATTGGCCGTTGTCCAAAATTTGGAAGCGTACTTAAATTGTTTTGAAAATACTGATAATTAAACCCAATGTTTAAAGAATCTGTAAAGGTGATAAAGCCATTTACATCAACATTAGCAGAATCATAATTAGTGCCATTGTAATTAAATCTAAACCCAATTGGTACTTTGGCAAAGCCCTCATCTTCCGGCGCCCAGCCGGTATAATCTGTTGTAAGATGCGGAGTAATGCCACCGGTAACAGGCACATAAGGTTTGTTTGCCGTAGAGAAGATGTAGTTTAATTGTGCATTTAACTGTGTTGATAACATAATGATTGTTGTAAACAATGCGGTGTAAATTTTTTTCATGGTTAATAATTTAAGAGAAGATGAATTGAATGAAAAAGATTTAAGGTGAAATAATTAGTGCACGTTGCTGAATTATTTATAATTCAATAAGCGTATGTGGTGTTGATGCGTTAGATTATTACAACGGCAGGCATGCAATTGTATTTTAAAAGATCGATAAAAATGAATTACTGCATTTTATATAAGTTGGTGTACGAATTAAATTTAGGTTATGGTTGCTGCAGGGAAAAAGTTTATATTTTCTTGATTTGCTAAGGTATTTTTCAAACACATATAAAGCAATACTCAATTTGAGTATTTTTATCCTGCTAAACTTATGAAGTGAATGGCCTCCAGATCCTTTGACGACCTCTTTAATAAAGACTGGGATAAACTACGTTCCAGTATTCAACTAGCCGCATCTTATAAAGAAAAATGGCCGGAACTTATACCGTTGTTTGAACAGATTTCTGCTCAGAATTCAGTATTTATTATGGTTTGGAACATAATAATTAACCGCATAATTTATGTTGTTGATAAAAAAGGAGTGATTGGTCATGATACTTCAAAGTTTTTAGCTGCAAACTGGTTTGAATTTACACATTCTAATATGCATCCAAATTTTGTCCAGGCAACAATGGCAATGCAAGAAGAAGGGACAAGATATTTTGTTGAAGAAAGTAAAGACACACCCGAAAAGTTTGTAATGTGCCTTGAAGCTTTATATAAAAGATCTACCGGAGAATATTTCCATCTTTTGCAACAAAGTGTGTGTATTGAAAAGGACAGCGCAGGAAATCCGTTCCTTATTCTCAGTTACGTGCATGATATAACTTATTTGAAAAAAAACCGGACAGCTAATTTTATTATCACTACTCCTGATGAATCAAAATGGTGGAATTTTAATTTTGATAAAAATTGTCTTGAACCTGTGCAACCTTTATCCAAACAGGAGAAAAGAATTTTGTCTTTGCTGGCTGAAGGGAAAAGCAGTAAAGAGATAGCAAATGAATTGTCGGTCAGTTCACATACTATTGATACGCACCGGAGAAACCTGCTTGAAAAAACAAACTGTATTGATACAACAGGAATGATAACTTATTTAAAGCTCGTAGGTTTAGTGTGATCTTTATTTTATTACTTCTAACTCTTTCCCAATCTTGGTGAAAGCCGCAATAGCTTTATTAATATGTTCCATTTCATGCGCTGCACTTAATTGAACGCGGATACGCGCCTGCCCTTTGGGAACAACAGGATAAAAGAATCCAATTACATAAATGCCTTCATCCAAAAGTTTGGAAGCAAAGTTTTGTGCAACCACTGCATCGTATAACATTATTGGAACGATTGGATGTTCGCCGGGTTTTATATCAAAGCCTGCCGCTGTAATTTTTTCCCTGAAATATTTTGTGTTGCGTTCAAGCTTATCGCGCAGTTCCGTTGTTTCGGTAAGCATATCAAACACGGCAATAGAAGCACCAACAATTGCAGGCGCCAATGTGTTTGAGAAGAGATATGGCCTTGATCGCTGGCGCAACATTTCAATGATCTCTTTCCTGCCGCTGGTAAACCCGCCATTCGCGCCACCCAATGCTTTTCCTAATGTTCCTGTAATGATATCAACCTTGCCCATTACATTTTTATGCTCATGTGTGCCGCGCCCTGTTTTACCAAGAAAGCCTGTTGAGTGGCTATCATCGATCATTACCACAGCATCATATTTTTCTGCCAGTTCACAAATAATATCCAGCTGCGCAATCGTTCCATCCATGCTAAAAGAACCATCTGTAACAATAATGCGGCTGCGTAAATGCGCTGCATCTACCAGTTTGTCTTCAAGGTCCTGCATGTTGTTGTGTTCATAACGATAGCGTTGTGCCTTACATAAACGCACACCGTCAATTACCGAAGCATGATTCAATGCGTCGCTTATAATAGCATCCTGTTCATTAAACAATGGTTCAAACACACCGCCGTTTGCATCAAAAGCAGCGCAATACAAAATGGTATCTTCTGTTCCTAAAAATGTGGCTATCTTTTGTTCAAGCTCTTTATGAATATCCTGCGTGCCGCAGATAAAACGCACGCTGCTTAAACCGTAGCCATGTGTTTCAACGGCTTTGTGTGCAGCTTCTATTACTTTGGGATGAGATGATAAACCAAGGTAATTATTAGCGCAGAAGTTTAAAACTGTTTTATCGTTAACAACAATTTCTGCTCCCTGCGGACTTGTAATGATGCGCTCTTTTTTTAATAATCCTGCAGATTCAATTTCCTGGAGTTCAGAAAATATACGCTGAACAAACGGCTCATTCATAGTGAAAGTTATTATTGCACAAACGTAATACAATCTTATTGCATGCCCTTGCCTGTAATTTGTTTTAAATTCTTTAACACAAAAAAATATACGCGCAATGTGTTTACGAGTATATTCGTAGCGAAAACCATTTTCCATCCGCTATCTGAAAAACATACTAATCCTCACCACTTCTGTTTTATTGATAATAACAGTGATAATTCTTATTTCTGATAAGCAGGTAAAAGCTGAGCAATCACAACCCATAAATACCGGCGGTTCCAACGCGCAGGTTGAGAAAGCCAAACAGAATTCCATTAAGCGGAGATTTATATCTTACTACGATGTGAAGCCTTTGATGTATTGATCTTGGCGCAATTGTTATTTCCAGTTTACGCAATCCGTTTTATTTATTGCAGCGCTTTGTTTTATTTTGGTAACTCATGTCGATATTCAGTAACCGAATAACAAAGCTTTTTAATGTTGACTACCCGATTGTTCAGGCCGGTATGGTTTGGACAAGCGGATGGAAGCTTGCAAGCGCTGTAAGTAATGCAGGAGCGTTGGGTTTGATTGGCAGCGGCAGTATGTATCCTGATGTTTTAAAACTGCATATTCAAAAATGTAAAGCAGCAACGTCGAAGCCTTTTGGTGTAAACATTCCTTTGTTATATCCTGATATTGAAAAGCATATTCAAACTGTAATTGATGAAGAAATAAAAATTGTTTTTACAAGTGCCGGCAATCCTAAAACGTGGACATCAACTTTGAAGCAACATGGAATTACTGTTGTGCATGTTGTAAGCAGCAGCACTTTTGCGAAGAAGGCAGAAGATGCAGGATGTGATGCTGTGGTTGCTGAAGGCTTTGAAGCCGGCGGGCATAATGGGCGTGAAGAAACAACAACCATGGTTTTAATTCCTGCAGTAAAAGATGTAATCAACATTCCGGTTCTTGCTGCAGGCGGAATTGCAACGGGCAAACAAATGCTTGCGGCAATGATTTTAGGTGCAGAAGGTGTGCAGGTTGGAAGCCGTTTTGTCTGCAGCAATGAAGCGTCTAATCATATAAATTTTAAAGAAGCAATTGTAAACAGCAAAGAAGGCGATACTATGCTTAGTATGAAAAAAGTTGTTCCTGTGCGCCTGCTTAAAAACAATTTTTATGAAGTAATAAGCAATGCTGAAGCGAGTGGTGCATCAAAAGAAGCATTGAAAAATATGTTAGGGCACGGCCGTGCAAAAAAAGGAATGCTTGAAGGGGATCTTGTGGAAGGTGAGTTGGAAATAGGTGAAGTAAGTGCGTTGATAAAAGATATAAAACCTGCAGCTGAAATTGTACAAGAGATATGGGATGATTTTAATGCGGCGTTAAAAGATCCGTTATGTCAAAATATATAATGTTATACGATTGTTTGCAATGAAAAAACTTTTTACCAATCTTACTTTCTGGGTTTTAGTAGCAATAACTACAGGGGCGCTGCTGGGGAATTTTTATCCTGATACAGCAGTAAAGATGAAAGTGCTTGGTGATACGTTCATCACTATTATTAAATACTTTATTTACCCGATCATCTTTTTAACCATATCGCTTGGCATAAGCAATATGGGTGATCTGAAAAAAACAGGCCGCGTTGGTGGCAAAGCTGTTTTATATTTTGAAGTGGTTACAACATTTGCTTTGCTGACCGGAATACTTGTTTCGCATTTAATACAACCTGGCCATGGTGTAAATATTTCTGAAATGAAAGGCGGTGATATTTCCGGTTATGTGAAGCAATCAAAGGAATTCAGCTGGTGGCATTTTTTAAAAGAGAATCCAACCCTGCAAATATTAATAGTGGCTATTGCGTTTGGCATTTGGTTAAGCAGATACAAGAATAAACAACGCATTATTCAGCCACTAACTATTGCATCAAAATATGTGTTTAAAGCATTGCATTTTGTAATGATGCTTGCACCACTTGCTGCTTTCGGGGGCATGGCATATACCATTGGTAAATTTGGTTTGCATACATTGTTGCCGCTTGGCAGATTAATGTTGTGTGTTTATATAACATGCATCAGTTTTATTTTTATTGTGCTTGGTTTATTGCTGCGTTATTATCATATCAGCATTTTTAAATTCCTCAAATACATACGCGAAGAATTGTTGATTGTTTTAGGCACTTCTTCATCAGAAGCGGCGTTGCCTTCATTGATTGAAAAGCTGGAACGCATAGGCTGTTCAAAATCTGTAACCGGATTGGTTGTTCCTGCGGGTTATTCTTTCAATCTTGATGGAACAACTATTTATCTTTCTATGTCGGTAATGTTTTTGGCGCAGGTGTATAGCATTGATCTTTCAATGCACCAGGTATTCATAATAATTGGTGTGTTATTGATTACATCAAAAGGTGCAGCAGGCGTTACAGGCAGTGGCTTTATTGTGCTTGCATCAACACTTACTGCTGTAAAAGTTAT
>JABDFS010000036.1 GCA_013286425.1 Bacteroidota bacterium | reverse complement strand
TTGGTATTTTACTGAGTTTGTTGATGTTGACATCCTGTTCTTCTAAGTTTGAAAAAGTACTTAAAAGCAAGGATAAAGAATACAAGTTAAAAATGGCTGAGCAATATTATGCTAAACAAGAGTATGATAAAGCCCAGCAATTGTATACAGATCTGTTACCGTTGTATAAAGGTGATCCGAGGTTTGAGGATATCTATTACAAATATGCATTCACTGCATATTACCAGGAAGATTATGAGAACGCAGAAAATCTTTTCAAAACCTATGGTGAAAATTTTCCAAACAGTCCTAAGGTAGAAGAGATGGAATTTATGCGTTGCATGGCTTATTACAAGCAATCGCCTAAAGTAGATCTTGATCAAACAAATACAGTAAAAACCATTGCTTTATTACAGGCGTTCATCAATACACATCCGGATTCAAAAGAAGTTGCACGTGCAGATGGAATAATAGATACCTGCAGAAGAAAACTTGAATTGAAAGAATTTAATAATGCCCAGCTTTATTTCGATCTGGGTTATTTTAAAGCAGCGGGTGTAGCATTTTCTGTATTGATTGATGACTTTCCTGATTCTGAAAGCAGTGATATGTATGCATTGAATTCGATAAAGTCGTATTATCGTTATGCAGAAATGAGTATCGTGGATAAAGAAGAAGAAAGATTTCAAAAAGTAATAAACGACGTAAACGATTTTGAGCAACGTTTTCCTTCAAGTAAACTTCTTGAGGATGCCATTGGTTATAAAACAAAAGCAGAAACCAGTTTAAAAAAACTTCAAACACAAAATAATGAGCAAACTAAGGCGACAACTCAGCGCTAATACGCTGAATACTGTTGAAACTAAAAGCCTTCTTGATATAAAGTCAAGAACAGGCAATCTGTATGAATCTATTGCTATCATCAGCAAAAGAGCAAACCAGATAAATATTGTTATTAAAGAAGAGTTGCATAACAAGCTTGAAGAATTTGCAAGTCATACAGACAGTCTTGAAGAAATTCACGAGAACAAAGAGCAGATTGAAATTTCAAAGGCTTACGAAAAAATGCCTAATCCTGCTATTCTTGCAACCCAGGAATTTTTGGAAGAAAAGATCTACCACAGGAAAAACGATGATGACCTTTTCCGTTAGAATATTGTAAATCGTACTTTTAATCCCGCACATGCGGGATTTTTTATCTGCAAATGTTTACAGGAAAAAAAATATTATTGGGCATTACCGCAAGCATTGCGGCATATAAATCTATACTCATTGCAAGGCTGCTGGTAAAAGCAGGTGCTGAAGTTAAAGTTATAATGACGCCTGCTGCACGCGATTTTGTGTCGCCGCTTGTTCTGTCAACCTTAACCAATAATAAAGTACTTATTGAACTTTCGGAGCAGGAAAGCTGGTCTAATCATGTAATGCTTGGCCGTTGGGCCGATGTTTTGCTCATTGCTCCATTAAGCTGTAATACACTTGCAAAAATGGCTCACGGACAGTGCGATAATCTTTTGCTGGCAGCTTATTTATCGGCAACATGCCCGGTAGTAATTGCGCCGGCAATGGATGAAGACATGTGGAAACATCCATCAACGCAAAAAAATATCAGCACATTAAAAGATTATGGCAATACGTTGATTGATGTTGAAACCGGAGAACTTGCCAGTGGTTTGCATGGTGAAGGACGCATGGCAGAACCTGAAACAATTGTAGCTTTTATTGAAGAATTTTTTTTCAGGCAGACTGCATTGAAAAATAAAAAAGCATTGGTAACTGCCGGGCCAACATACGAACCCTTAGACCCGGTTCGTTTTGTAGGCAATCATTCATCAGGCAAAATGGGTTTTGCATTGGCAGAAGCTTTATACGAACAAGGCGCAGACGTAACAGTTGTTGCAGGACCGGTTCAGCAAACAAAAAAATATAAAGGCATAAGAATAATTAAGGTTAATACTGCAGAAGAAATGTATAATGCTTGCATTAACCTGCATCCATCTATGGATATTGAAATAATGGCAGCAGCAGTTGCAGATTATAAACCTGCTGAAATTGCTTCAGAAAAGATCAAGAAAAATAAAGCAGAATTTCAGCTTAACCTTACAAAAACAAAAGATATTCTTGCAACATTTGGCTCGGAAAAAACGAACGGACAATTTTTGGTTGGATTTGCTTTGGAAACAGAAAATGAAAGAGCCAATGCGCTTGAAAAACTGAAAAGAAAGAATGCAGATATGATCATTCTGAATTCTCTTAAAGATACAAACGCAGGTTTTGGATACGATACGAATAAAGTATCAGTTTTCTTTACTGATGAAAGTGCTGTTGAAATACAACTTGCATCAAAAAAAGAAGTGGCAAATAAAATTGTTGAACTTATCATACAAAGAACGCATGCGTAAAATTTCGCTGTACATAATAATGTTACTTGCTGCAGCTACAAAACTGCAGGCGCAGGAATTGCAGGCATCTGTTACAGTATTTGCACAACAGGTGGGTACAAGCGTTGACAAATCTGTATTCACCACTTTGCAAAACCAACTTACACAATTTTTGAATAGTCGTAAATGGACAAGTGATGTTTATCAAACACAGGAAAAGATCAAATGCAATTTTATCCTGACTGTAAAAAGTGTTGACGCTGATAATCTTTACCAGGCTACACTTGCTGTTCAATCTGCAAGGCCTGTTTATAATTCCAGCTATCAAACAGCATTAATAAACGGGCAGGATGGCGATGTACAGTTTAAATATGTACAATTCCAGCAGCTTAATTTTAATGATAACCGCGTACAGGGAACTGATGCATTAAGCGCCAACCTTACAGCAATTTTTGCCTATTATGTTTATATGATTCTTGGTTTTGATTATGATTCGTTTGCAGCTAAAAGCGGGCAGGATTATTTTTCAAAAGCACAGAACATTGTTACCAATGCACCCGAAGCAAAAGAAATAACCGGGTGGAAACCATTTGATGGAACAAGAAACCGTTATTGGCTTGCAGAAAATATGATGAACAATAAGTACAATACCATTCACGATTATATTTATACGTATTACAGGAACGGGCTTGACAATATGTATGCAGACATGCAGACAGCACGCACGAGCGTTCTTTCTGCATTATCCATATTGCAGAATTTCAACCAGCAAAATCCTAACACTATGGTTGTACAATTTCTTGTACAGGGAAAATCGCAGGAATATATAGGCATATTTAAAAATGGTGATCCGCAAAGCCGCACACAGGCAAGCCAGATACTTTCTAAAATAGATATTTCCAATGCCGGCGTTTATAAAGACCAGATGAAATGAAAAGATGCCTGATATTTATTTTGATCATTAGTACATCTATCGCTTGTTCATCAGGAGATAAAATGCCGAAAGATATTTTACCTGTTGATAAGATGAAACTGATTATCTGGGATCTTACGCAGGCAGGCAATTATGCAACTTATCTTAAAGACAAAGACACATCAATCAAACGCCTGAATACAATGTATATGGGCGAAGTATTAAAAATATATCACATCAGCCAGGATGATTTTTTTAAAAGCTTTAAATATTATCAATCCGACCCATCGCTGAATAAAATTTTGTTTGATTCGGTAAGCGCTTATGCACAGCGCCAGAGATCAGTAATGTATAAGATGCATCAATAACATTGGCATCATTTAGGCTTTTATTAAACAATAGTTATTAAACCACATCGTTTTTATCAGGTTTAATAACAGAATAAAATCCACAGCAGACTCTAAAAAAAATACTATGCAAAAAACAATTCTTTCTCTATGCTTTTTAGTGATGATTTCAGCTGCAGCTTCGGCGCAATCGTTTCAGCTCGGCGCAAAAGTGGGCGCTAATCTTGGAAAAATAGATGGCCAGTCTTTTAAAGATGGATACAACTTTGGTTATGTGCTGGGTGGTTATGTTGACCTGGGAATTAATAAAGTTATCGGCATACAACCGGAAGTACTTTTTAGCCAGACAAACACAACTGTTGATTCCGGTTATGGATTGGTAAAACCTAAAGATGTTCATTTGAATTATTTGAACATTCCTATACTGCTGAATATAAACGCAAGCAAATTGCTCACCTTTCAGGTCGGACCTCAATTTAGTATACTGATGAATAATAATCAGTCACTGGTAGAAAATGGAGAGTCAGCTTTTAAGAGTGGTGATTTTGCGGCTGTTTTAGGTGCGCAATTAAATTTTGGTTTACTAAAAGTTTACGGCCGCTATAATATTGGTTTAAGCAATGTCAGCGATATCAGCAACTCAGACAAATGGAAAAGCCAGGCAATACAGGTTGGCGTAGCAATTAAGATTTTATAAATAGTTTTGGTTTGTATTGATAAAAGCATCGCACAATTGTGTGATGCTTTTTTTATGAAGCAATGTTCAATATTGCATGATTGAAGTTGTCTTCATTGCAAGTGCAAAACACAAAGTATTTTTGTTGTATGAATAAAGCGCTAAAGCTTATTGAGTGCCCGAGAGACGCCATGCAGGGATGGCACAGTTTTATTTCTACAGAAAAAAAGATCCGGTATATAAACAGCTTGCTGCAGGTTGGTTTTGATACGATTGATTTTGGCAGTTTTGTTTCTCCCAAAGCTATTCCGCAGATGGCAGATACAAAACAGGTAATTGGTAATTTGGAATTAGTGAAGAGCAAAACCAGGTTACTTGCAATAATTGCTAATGAGCGTGGTGCCAACGAAGCTGTTGCATTTGATGAGATAAGTTATCTCGGCTTTCCATTTTCTATTTCAGAAACATTTCAGCAACGCAATACGAACAGCAGCATTGAAGAAAGTCTGCAGCGCGTGGAAGACATTCAACTGCTTTGCATGCAACACAAAAAAACGCTGGTTGTGTATTTAAGCATGGCATTTGGTAACCCTTATGGCGATGTTTATAACGAAGAAATTTTACTGCATTGGGCAGAAGAATTAATAAAAAGAAACATCACTATTATTTCGCTTGCAGATACGGTGGGTGTTGCAACTCCGGAACAAATTGCTGTTGCATGCAAAAAATTCATTCATAATTTTCCTTCAACTGAAATTGGTGTGCATTTACATTCAACATTGCAAAACAGGAAAGAAAAATTAGATGCTGCATTTAATGCAGGTTGCTTAAGATTTGACGGAGCATTGAAAGGGATCGGAGGTTGTCCAATGGCGCAAAATGAACTTGTCGGAAATATGGATACAATTTTTATGGCTGATTATTTTAAAGAGAAAAAATTATTAAGCGGTTTAAATAAAGAAGCTTTATTGGAAAGCATAAATATTGCAAACGAAATTTTTATTTAACCATGCAGTTCTTTGCTAACATCAATATAAAACCATTAGAACCATCTATTACTTACAGGGATAAAATTCTATTAACGGGTTCGTGTTTTACCGAACACATTGGAAACTTTTTACAGGAAAACAAGTTCAGTGTTTTACAAAACCCGAATGGTATTTTGTTTGATCCAATAAGCGTTTCTTCAAGCCTGTTATCCTACATTCAAAACAAAAAATATATAGAAGATGATTTATTTTATTTGAATGAAACATGGAATAGTTGGCAACATCACAGCCGCTTTTCTGCCATAAATAAACAGGATTGCTTAAACGGTATAAACCAAAGCCAGCAACGAGCGCACGATTTTTTAAAAGATGCAGATTGGCTTATTATTACACTCGGCTCTGCATTCACTTATAAAGTTGTACAGCAATCTCCCTTCTCCACCCTGCGGAGAGGGGCCGGGGGTGAGGTCGCGAATTGCCATAAAGCGCCTGCACAAAACTTTAATAAACACCTGAACACAATTGAAGAAATCATCACTGCTTTTGACAGCGTGATACATCAATTGTTTCATTTTAATAATAAGCTGAAAATAATTTTTACCATCAGTCCGGTAAGGCATTTAAGAGATGGTGTAGTTGATAACAATCGCAGCAAAGCTAGATTGATTGAAGCTGTACATCATTTAGTGAACAAGTTTGATAAGTTGTATTATTTTCCTGCTTATGAATTAGTGATAGATGTTTTGAGAGATTACCGCTTTTACGATGTTGATTTAGCACATCCCAATTATGCTGCTACACAATTTGTGTTGGAAAAATTTTCTGAAACTTGTTTTGATCAGTCAGCAAGAGAGTTGCTCGAAGAAATTAAAAAGATAGTAATTGCTAAAAAACATAAGCCATTCAATCCGCAATCATCATTGCATAAAAAGTTTTTGGAACAACAGGCTGAAAAAACCAGGCGTATTGCCGCGATCCATCCTTATTTGGATCTAAAAGAAGAGTTGCGTTATTTTTTAGAGAATTGATTTAAGCCGGACTTGCTGTGCTCTGAAAAGCAACACGGATTTTTCCGCAGAGGTCAGTCTCAACCATTTTTTCTGCGAGCGAAAGCATATTGCAAAACGCAATATCATTGCTGATGCCGTGACCGATTACAACCGGTTTTGAAACACCTAAAACAGGAGTGCCACCATAATTTTCATATGCAAAACGATGCATGAATTCATCATTATGGATATTACGGCTTTTTACAACATCATAAATTGATTCACCTAATTTAAGTACAACATTGCCGGTAAATCCATCGCAAACAGTAACATCGGCGCCACCATTGCTGAAAATATCCCTTCCTTCAACATTACCAATAAAATTCAGGCGGGAATTTTCCTTTAATAAAGGATAGGTTTCCTTGCATAAAATATTGCCTTTGCCTTCTTCTTCACCAACATTCAATAACCCTACACTCGGATTATTAATTCCTAAAATAGTTTGTGCATATAAACTGCCCAATAAACCAAATTGGTCAAGGTGCTGCGGCTTGCAATCAACATTCAAACCAACATCCAGCAGAATGCCGGTTGTACCACCTATTTTAGGGACAACAGTTGCAATAGTAGGCCTTAATACACCTTCAAGCGGTTTTAAGAAAAACATTGATGCAACAAGCATAGCGCCCGTATTCCCGGCGCTGATAAATGCATCTGCTTTGCCTGAAGCAAGCAACTGAAACCCTTTACCAATAGAAGAGCCGGGCTTGTCTTTTAAAGCCTTTGTTGGATGCTCGTGGTAACCGATTACTTCAGTGGTGTGAACGAGTACTACTCTTTCTTTTGGCACAGCATGCTCATTAAGCAATGCCTGTACCTGGTTTTCATCACCAATGCAATAAACGGTTCCTTTACCTTGCTGCTGTAAATAAAGCAACAGGCCTTTCACAGCTTCCAGCGGTGCAAAATCACCGCCCATCATATCAAGAGCGAGATTCATTAAAGCAATTATTGTTTAGGCTTTTAGAGGAGCTTTTTCAGAAACAACTTTTCCTTTGTAAAACAGTTTACCTTCACTAACATGTGCGCGGTGGCGTACATGCATTTCGCCGGTAGTGCTGTCTTTACTTAAAGTAATTTCTTCAGCTTTGTAATGTGTTCTCCTCTTTGCGCTGCGTTGCTGCGAATGCCTGCGTTTCGGATTTGGCATAGTTTAAAATTTATATTAATTAAAATCTTTAAATTTATTAAGTGCCTGCCACATTGGATTTGCTTCTTTAATATCGCTTTCCACGTGTGTTAATTTAGCAAGTACTTCTTTATTACATTGAGTGCCTCCCATTTCATCCGGTGCACACATTTTCTGCATAGGAATACTCAGGTAAATAAATTCATATATCAAATCCGCAAGATGCAGATGGCTTTCGCCCCTGCTTATATAATAAACATCGGGGTCTTCTTCCTGGTTGTTCATCTCCTCGGGATTGTCAACCAGCTTTACCATCACTTTAAATTCTTCCCATAATTGTAAAGTGAGTGGATTCCCACACCTGTCGCAACTTACATCAACAGTCCCATCCACGTCGAATTTTAAAAGCATGAACGCACTTTTCTTATCCAGTTCAAGCTTTATATTGGCTTTACAATTAGAAAAATCCTGCGGTTTATAATGTGCAAAGAACTCATTGTCTACCTGGTATTCAAAATAATGAACTCCCGGTTTTAGGCCAACAAACGCTATTTCATAATCTCTTCTGAAATTCATGGCCTGAAAATTTGGGTGGCAAAGGTAACTGAAAAATGCTTATGAACAAAGCTGTAAAGCTATTCATAACTGCTGTTAGTATACTAAGTTTAACAATAATTGTCTCAGTATTTAATATTTAGTTCAATTGCTCATCAAAAAATTTAAATAAGTCTATTAGGGTTAATTAAATTGCCGCAAATAATATTTATGCGCAATCTGAATTTTATTCTTTTTATAACAGTGATCATTGCTGCATCCTGCAACCAGGATAAAAAATCAGCCAAACCTGATGTACTTGCAAAAAATATAGATTCTACAGTAAATCCGGCCGACGATTTTTTTGATTATGCCAATGGTTACTGGATAAAAAATAATCCAATTCCGGCGGATGAAAGTGCCTGGGGGCTGTTTCAGATAATTCCCAACGAAACCTTGCAAAGATTGCGCAGCATAAACGAAGAAGTTGCAAAAAGTTCTCATTCGGATGGAAGTTCTGAACAAAAGATTGGAGATTTTTGGAAAGCCGCCAGCGATTCTACCGGGATTGAAAAAGCAGGTATCGAACCTTTACAACCTTATCTCGCCAAAATAACCGCAATTAATGATGTTGCATCTCTTCAAAATACAATGGCACAGCTTGATGCAATGGGTGTTGGCAGCGCTATTGGCTTTTTTGTTGCCCAGGACGCAAAAAACAGTGCACTTGAAACGCTGCAATTATGGCAAACAGGATTAGGGCTGCCGGAACGTGAATTTTATTTTAAAATGGACAGCACTTCAGTTGCTATCCGTAATGCTTATGTAAAAAACATCACTCAAATATTAACGCTGCTGGGGGCTGATGCTTCTAAATCGCGTGCATCAGCAGTAAATATACTCGCCCTGGAAACCGATTTAGCCAAAGCAAGCAGAAAGCTCGAAGACCTTCGTGATCCATATGCTAATTATTATAAATATGCAGTAACCGATTTGAATAAAGTTTCACCTAAAATTAATTGGGTGAATTATATGAATATCATTGGTGTAAAGAGTACAGATTCTGTAATAATTGGTCAGCCTGAATATTATAAAGAAACAGGTATTGCACTGAATTCTTATTCTCTCGATACATGGAAAGACTATTTACGCTACAGGCTTACAAATGAATTTGTAGCCGCTTTACCTGATACTTTTGGCAAGGCAAATTTCGAATTCAATAAACTTTTTTCCGGAGCTACTGAAAGAAAACCACGTTGGAAAAGAATAATCAGCAATGAACAAAATGTAATGGGAGAATTGCTGGGCCAGATATACGTTAAAGAATACTTTAATGATAGCGCCAAAGCAAGATATTCAACACTTGTAGAAAATATCAGAACTGCTTTAAAGAACAGGATACAAAACCTGGATTGGATGAGTGACAGTACCAAACAAAAAGCACTCTCCAAACTTGCACAGGTAAATAAAAAAGTGGGTTATCCTGATAAATGGAAAGACTTTTCTGCGCTGAAAATTACGGGTGACAGCTATTTTCAAAACCTTGTAAATGCTGATATTTTCTGGCATAATTACAATATCAATAAGCTGGGAAAACCGGTTGACAAAACAGAATGGGGTATGTATCCTCAGACATATAACGCTTATTATGACCCATCCAACAACGAAATAGTTTTACCGGCAGCAGCATTTATTATTCCCGGTTATAATGATAATGAACTGGATGATGCAGTTGTTTACGGTTACATGGCAGCTTCAACTATTGGTCACGAACTTACGCACGGGTTCGACGATGAAGGAAGACAATATGATGCCCAGGGAAATTTAAAAGGCTGGTGGACCCCTGAAGACTCAGCAAAATTTACACAAAGAGCAAATGTGCTTTCAAACCAGTTTAGCAGCTATGTGGCAATTGATACTTTTAAAATAAACGGGAAAGCTACGCTTGGAGAAAATATAGCAGATCTTGGTGGTGTATTATTAGGTTTTGATGCATTTAAACAAACCGATGAGTACAAAAAAGGTGAAAAGATCGGAGGATATACACCAACTCAAAGATTCTTTCTTGGTTATGCATTGAGCTGGCTGGAAAATGAACGCCCTCAATCTTTACGTACACAGGTTTTAACCGATGTTCATTCACCTGAAAAATTCCGTGTAAACGGTCCTTTGGTAAATGTTGACGCTTTTTATGAAGCTTTTAATGTAAAACAAGGAAATAAAATGTATTTGCCGGATAGTGCAAGAGCAAGAATATGGTAGCAATGATTTTGTCAATGCAGCGAATTTTTAAATTTCCTTCTCTTGAATAAAACCTTTTAACAATTTCTTTCGTATACATGTTAAAAGAACTGCGTCAAACGTACATTATGGGAACAGGTAATTTAAAAACAATAGTTATTGCAATTACAGCAGCTTTTTCTGCGATGCTCTATACCAAAAAGAGAATCAGGAAAGAGAATAAACTTAAAGCGCTTCATTCAAAAGCGGATAACAAACAAGCTTAAGAGAAACTGATACATTCTTTCAACTCTTTTTCTGTATAGGCAATGTTGTACTGCTTTTGTACATCTTCGGGAACGCCATTCCATTGGTTTGGCCTGTTACCAACATAACCGATATCATCCCAGCCGATTTGTGTTGAATAAAAGCCGGTGGCGGTCAGGTTGCGCATTATATTAAAGAATGAAACGCCATAACTCATTTCGGGTTTTGCCTTTTCAGGATAAGCGATCTCGTCTACTACTTCAATTTGCTGATCAGCAGAACAGTCCTTAAAAGCTTTTTGATAAGCATTCAAACAATGTATATCAAGCCATCTTAAACCACCTTTTAAAGGCGTTTGATAATCCGGCTCATCTTTTACAATGAATTCAATAAAGTCTGCAACTTTTGCATCGCTGGCGCTTCCGCTTTTTTCATCCTTCGGAATAATAATATCGGCCAGGATAGTTATAGTTGAAAATTCTTCCGGAGTAAAAAATTTAGGTGCATTTCTTACCGCATCATCTGCTGCTTTTTCTACCGGCATCCTGTTTATTGTGCTCTGGCTTTCTGTGCTCGCAGCAGTAGCATCAGTTTTTTTTGTTTCTGTTTTACAAGCCTGGGCAATAATACCGGCGCTTGCTGCTGTTATGCCAATTGTTTTTAAATATTTACGTCTGTCCATATCCGGGATTTATGCTTAATTGATTGTTTGATTAATGGTTTAAATGTTTTGCTTCTTCAGCTGGTCAACAATGTAATCACTCGTTCTCCATGATAAAGCCAAAATTGTATGTGTAATATTTTTATCACCCTGTGATACAAACGGGCCACCATCAACACAAAACACATTTTTTGCATCATGTGCCTGGCACCAGGCATTTAATGCAGAACTCTTTGAGTCACTACCCATTCTTACAGTACCTGCTTCATGAATAATATTGCCCGGCGCATGCAATCCGTAATCTGATTCAGGGCCATCATCGCCGTAAGTAATTACTGCGCCCATTGTTGTAAGAATTTCTTTAAAAGTTTCCTTCATGTGCTTTGCCTGCTTTATCTCATAATCGGTATATTTTGTATTAAAGCGAAGCACAGGAATTCCGTATTTATCAACTGTGTTCGGATCTATATCGCAGTAATTGCTTTCCAGCGCAACAGCCTCGCCTCTTCCTGCCATACCTACCGATGCACCATAAAAGAACCGGTAATCTTCCTTTAAAGATTTACCATAACCACCGGCCTCCTTTCTTTTTCTTGTAGCAACCTGTTTACCGTTAATGGTTTGAATATCCCAGCCAAAACCATAAGCCGGTTGATCCATGCCACCACCATATTCAATATGGTATCCACGGGGAAAATCCAGCTTTTTATTATCCAGCCACCAGGGAGTATACACATGCATACCGCCAACGCCATCTTCATTGTATCGCTTACGGTCAAACAGATCAGGCAAATAGCCGCCCATATCAGCGCCGGTAGAATCATGCAAATATTTTCCAACAGCATTGCTCGAATTTGCCAGCCCGTTTTGATGCACTGAAGATTTAGAATTCATCAGTAACCTTGCACTCTCGCATGCGCTTGCCCCAAGAATAACTGTTTTACCTTCAACCACATATTCCTGCATGTCATCTTTATTGATGTACGATACACCCGTTGCCAATCCTTCTTTATCAGTAAGCACTTCGCGCGCCATACTATTGGTAAGCAGATCAACATTGCCGGTTTTTAAAGCAGGAATTACTAATACAGATGATGACGAAAAATCGCCATACACTTTACAGCTCCTTCCGCATTGCGCACAGAAAAAACAAGCGCCCCGGGTATCATTTATTTTTTTGGTAAGGATCGATAAACGTGAAGGGATAACCGGTATGTTAATAGAAGTACCTGCTTTCTTTATCAGCATTTCATGCAAGCGCGGCTTCGGCGGCGGAAGGAAGATGCCATCCGGATCATTCGGCAAACCTTCGTTGGTTCCGAACACACCGATCAGTGTTTCCACTTTATCGTAATACGGTTTTACATCATCATAACTTATCGGCCAGTTATCACCTAAACCATCAATATCTCTTTTCTTGAAATCTTTCGGGCCAAAACGCAATGTGATTCTGCCCCAGTGATTGGTTCTTCCACCCAACATTCTTGCGCGCCACCATTCCCATTTGGTATCACCAACATGCGTGTAAGGCTCGCCGTCAATTTCCCAACCCCAATAGCAACCATCAAAATCTCCAAAAGGCCTGAACTTGGTACTTCTGCCCCTGCGCGGAGAAGCCCATGGTGGCTGTAACTGGTTCGAATCTTTAGCGGGATCAAACATCGGCCCGGCCTCTATCAAACAAACTTTTAAACCTGCCTTTGCCAACACATATGTTGCCATTCCCCCGCCGGCTCCTGAACCGATAATAATTGCATCATACTTTTTTGGATTCTTTTTTATTTGTAGCGTGCCCATTCTTAATCTTGGTTTTCGTTAGAATAAAGGCTAAAGTAAGGAATAGAAGATGAAAAGAAGCAGTTTTTGTTAATGAATATTGATGGAATATTATCTCAGCTTTTAAATGAATTAGATTTGCTCAACTTATGATGATAAAAAAATATCCCAATCATAACATATACATGCAAACTTTAAAAAGCATGACACCCGAACAACGCTTAAAAAAAGCCTTCGAACTTTCGGCAATCACAAAAAAATTATTTCTGCGCGGGTTGAAAAAAAGATTCCCAGAAAAAAATGAGGTAGAAATAAAAACAATTTACCTGGAAAGAATAGCACAATGCCACAACAGCAATTATTAGAAAAGGTAATACAGGTTTTGGAAAATAATCAAATTGATTATATGATTACCGGCTCAACAGTTTCAAGCTTGCAAGGTGAGCCGCGTTCAACACACGATATCGATATTGTTGTTTTGATACAACAATCATCAGTTGCTTCTTTAATAAAAGCATTTCCTTTACCACAATATTATTTATCAGAAGAATCTGTGCGTGATGCTATAAATCGAAAAAGCATGTTTAATTTACTTGATACAACCGAAGGCGATAAAGTTGATTTTTGGCTTTTAACTAATGATGCTTTTGATACATCACGCTTTGCAAGAAAATATGAAGAAGATGCTTTTGGATTTAAAATGAAAGTATCTGCTGCAGAAGATACAATATTATCAAAATTGAAATGGGCAAAGCTTTCAGGAGGAAGTGAAAAACAATTTAAAGATGCATTGCGTGTTTATGAATTACAATACAGTTTGCTTGATAAAGATTACCTGGAAACCTGGGCACACGAATTAAACGTACAGAATTTATATGAAAGAATTAAACAAGAAGCAAATCCCGTTTAGCAAATCACCTGCACATGAAGAATATCATCGCGATTGATCTGGGCACTACTAATTGCAAGGCCGTTATTGTAACTGAAAAAGCAAAAGTTTTAAAAACATTTCATGTACCAACAAAACCCATTCAGCCCAAACCAGGATGGAATGAACAAAATCCGGACACAGTTTTCAATGCAGTAATTAAATTACTGCAACAATCAATTGCTTTTTGCAAAGAAGAAAATATTGCCTGTATTTCTTTCAGTGCGGCAATGCATAGTTTACTTGCAGTTGATAAAGATGGCAAGCCTTTAATGAACATGATGACATGGGCTGATTTGCGCAGCGCACATTACGCACATGAATTGGAACAAAAACCAATAGCAAAAAATTTATACGAAACAACAGGCGTTCCCATTCACGCTATGTCACCTTTGTGTAAACTCATTTGGTTAAAACATGAAGCAAAAAATATTTTTACAAAAGCACACAAATTCATTTCGATAAAAGAGTTTATTTTTTTGAAATTGTTTGGAAAGTATATAGTTGATCATTCCATTGCAGCAGCAACAGGTTTGTTTGATGAAAAAAATATATGCTGGTATGATGAAGCTTTAAAGCTTGCAGGCATAACAACAGATCATCTTTCTGCATTAGCTCCTGTTGAACATTCTGAAAAAGCTTTGTTGCCTGCAATAAAGAAAAAACTGAAACTTAAAAATGAAATCCCTTTTGTTTTAGGTGCAAGCGATGGTGCGCTCGCAAATCTCGGAAGCGGTATCATCAACAAAACAAATGCAGCCGTAACTGTTGGAACAAGCGGTGCAGTGCGTATAACGTCAGACAAATATCTTATTGATGAAAAGCAAAGACTCTTTTGTTATTACATAACAGATGGCTTTTACATAACAGGTGGCGCCACAAATAATGGCGGCATTGCTTTACAATGGCTTGTCGAAAACGTTTTAGAGGATGATTTTAAGAACGAAAAAAAATTAAAAGCTTTATTCAATCAATCATCAAAAATTAATGCAGGCGCTAACGGGCTTATATTTCTTCCTTACATATTAGGCGAACGTTCTCCTGTCTGGGATGAAAATGCAAAAGGTTCTTTTGTCGGTTTAACTGCTTCGCATACCAAAGCGCATATTATCAAAGCTGTTTTGGAAGGCGTGTGCTATTCCATAGTTGATGTAATGCTTGCACTTGAAGAAACAAGCGGCAACATTAAAAATATTTATCTAAGTGGCGGTATTATAAAATCTGAACAGTGGGTACAAATACTTGCTGATGTTTCAGGCAAAGAAATACTGATAAATGAAAGCGCTGATGCATCGGCATTGGGTGCTGCATTCATCGGCATGAAAGCAATTGGATCAGTAAAGAAAATAACTGAAGCAAAAATGTTTCTGAAAAACGTAAAAACATTCAGGCCAAACAAATCAAATCATATCATCTATAAAAAATATTTTAAGATTTATAGCAGCTTATATGAAAGGTTGAAAAATACTTTTGATGAATTATCGATGATTGCAAATCACTGATTGAATATGCGAACCGGCGGTTTTTAATTTTTAATTTTGACTTTTGATTTTTTACTTGACACTTTTGCACAAATTTTCTTGAATGAACCTGATTGAAGAATTGCGCTGGCGCGGAATGTTGCAGGATATAATGCCGGGCACAGAAGAACAGTTAAACAAAGAATCTACATCAGCCTATATTGGTTTTGATCCAACTGCCGACAGCTTGCACATCGGTAGCCTTGTTCCCATTTTATTATTGGTGCATTTGCAAAAAGCAGGTCATAAACCTTATGCATTAATTGGCGGTGCAACAGGCATGGTGGGCGACCCCAGCGGTAAAAGTGAAGAGCGTAATTTATTAAGTGAAGAGGTGCTTCAACGCAACCAGGCAGGTGTAAAAAAGCAACTGGAAAAGTTTTTGGATTTTGATACTTCCAAACCAAATGCTGCGGTGATGGTGAACAATTACGACTGGTTTAAAGAAATGTATTTTCTTGAATTCATTCGCGATGTTGGCAAGCACATCACTGTAAATTATATGATGGCGAAAGACAGTGTGAAGAAAAGAATTGAAGGTGAAACGGGAATCAGTTTTACCGAGTTCACTTATCAACTAATTCAGGGTTATGATTTTTACTGGCTATACAAACATCATAACTGTAAACTGCAAATGGGTGGTAGTGATCAGTGGGGAAACATTACAACCGGCACAGAATTGATCCGCCGCAAAGCAGGCGGTGAAGCATTTGCATTTACCTGCCCTTTGCTGACAAAATCTGATGGCGGCAAATTTGGTAAAACCGAAAAAGGAAATGTGTGGCTGGATGCGGAAAAAACTTCACCTTATCAATTCTACCAATTCTGGTTGAATGCTGCAGATGATGATGCAAAAAAGTGGATCAAAATATTTACTTTCTTATCTAAAGAAAATATTGATGAGTTGATAAAACAACATGATGAAAATGCAGCCGCACGTTTATTACAAAAAACATTAGCGAAAGAAATTACATTGTTTGTACATGATGAAGATGGATTGAAACAGGCATTGGAAACAACAGAAAAATTATTTGCCAATCAATCAGCCCCTGCAGAAAGTTTAAGCGAAGAAGACCTGGAAAGTATGGAAGGTGTGGTTAAGATCGATTATGAATCTTCAAAGCTTGGTGTTGATGCAATTTCATTTCTTGCAGAAACAAATATTTTTCCAAGTAAAGGGGAAGCAAGAAAGATGTTACAGAACGGCGGCGTGAGTATCAACAGGAAAAAAGTTGAGAGTTTACAGTTCATTGTTGATAGTTCAATTTTACTACACAGTAAATATTTACTTGTTCAAAAAGGCAAGAAAAATTATTATTTGATCAAGATAATCTGATGCAAACGGTTTATTGCATATCAGGACTTGGTGCGGATGAAAAAGTGTTTAAGTTCCTTGATCTTTCTTTTGTACATCCTGTTTTTATACACTGGATAACTACGTTGAAAAATGAAACGCTTCGCGATTATGCTTTGCGTTTGAAAAAGCAATTTATCGCTGGAGAAAATCCCGTTATAATTGGTTTATCATTGGGTGGAATGATTGCAACAGAAATTGTAAAAGATACACCAGGCGCAAAGGCAATAATTATATCAGGCGCCAAATCAAAAAATGAACTCCCGTCCCGCATGCTCATGTTGCGGTTTATTCCACTTTATAAAATTTTGCCTGATGCTTTTATAAAAAAATCGTTGCGCATTCAGCGATATTTTTTAGGTGCCCGATCTAAAACAGCAAGAAGCTATATTCGTTTTGCACTTAAAAATGCTGACACTGATTTTTATAAATGGGCAATAGGCGCAATTATGAAATGGGATAATAAGATCATTCCTTCTGGCATCATACATATTCATGGTACTAACGATAAATTGTTGCCATACAAATTTGTGAAAGCTGATTATACTATTAAAGATGGCGGCCATTTAATGATAATAGAAAATGCGGATGAAATATCAACGCTTATAAAAAAGCTCCTGGAAAACCAACAAGAAGGATAAATTCATGTATCTTTCGATCACTGCTAATTGCGTCATTCAGCCGCCTGGCAATTAAAATTTTCTTTCATTTTTATCACACCTTACAGAGACCATATAGAGACATTATAGAGACATTATAGAGACATTACAGAGACCTTATAGAGACCTTACTTGCCGGTAAAGCGCAGGCAAAGCGCCGGTTAAAGGCAGGGAAAAGTATGGCAAGGTCTATGTTGCCTATCATAGTGCATTAGATGGCTTACCCGTTTGATGCTCAGGTTTCGAACACTCATGTATGCTATACCATTATGGAAGAGTAAGGTTTTGTTTTTTAATACAGCGAGGCTTTAAACTGTCCGTCAGTAATGTGTACAATATCACCATTCACAGTATATACATCACCGCCGAATGTGCCGGTTGCAATTCCTGTGGCATAAATAAAACTTTGAACCACTACAGTAAAAATAGCTGTGTGACGGCTGTCTAAAATATCAGTGGGTGAATTATGGTCATAATAATAAAAGGCAGTTTCATCGGTGGTCAGGCCATAACGATCCCGGTCTAATGGAACAGGCAGGTAAACAGAAACTACAATCCCGGTATCATCAGAACAGGCAGAAGGGCCAAAAAAAGTAAAAGCAGTTTTTGATAACCCGCTAAAAAAACCTGAATTTGAAAATGAACCGCATAAATAAGCATCCCCGATTTTAAAACTCCAGTGGCCCAGGTCAACCTGGTTCAATTCTTTACAAAAAGTACATTGCGGAAATATTATGGCTGGTGGAATTACTGTGGTATCTGATGTATCAGTTCGTATGGTATCAACCGGTATAGTATCTGCCGGTATAGTATCTGCATGTATGGTATCCTGTGGCGCTCCCTCAAAGCTATACTCTTTTACACAACCTGTATTTTGTAATATCAGTATGGGCAAACAGAAGGCTAGAAAGAAAAAATAATATCGCCATAGCTTTTTCATTGCATTGCTTGCTCAAATGTAAGTATAAAAAAACCTGCGCATAATGTGTTTTAAGTAGGTATATATGCAGCAAGTTTAAGTTTAGAACAGCCTAAATACAATTATAGCCGTTGTTATAGTCGTGCGATTGACTTGTGTATATTTGAGAGTTAGCAGCAATGCAAAATGACAGACAGCGACACAATATTTTTTGAACTTAGAGGAGATGGAGATTTCATTAGGATTGAACTGACCGGCCTTACATATCCGAAGGCTGAACTCGACTGGGACAGAAATTGGATCAGATCAAAAGTGGCCGTTGAAGCAGGTGGCTTTTCAGGAAAATTTGAATGTTATTTAATGACAACTGACTTTGAAAGATTCAAACAAGAACTTTCTCGGATTTATAATACGCTCGATGGGACAGCTTTATTTAATACACTTGAAGGACAAGTGAAAATCGAGATACGGGGTGATGGTATTGGACATTTTGAAGCGAACTGTTCAGTAATGGACTTTGCTGGAACCGGAAACAAACTTGTCTTTGACATAAACTTTGACCAGACAGTAATTCCGGGCATGGTTAGACAGCTTGACAACATAATAAGGATTTATCCTATTTCAGGTAACTTGACTTGAAAAATGAATACAAGAATTAAAGAAGTATTTTTTATCAGTACATACATCAGTGCTTAAAAAGCTGGTATGATTTATATACTTTTATCGATCTTAATTTAATAAAATGAATACACCTGAATCATTGTTTGTGCAAATGGCATTAATGTCCTGGCAAACACAGAATGCAAGACTTGATGACTTACTGAATAAATTATCAGACGAACAATTAATGAACGAAACTGCACCAGGAAGAAACCGTGGCATTTATTTATTAGGGCATCTTGCCGCCGTGAATGATAGCTTATTTAAAATGTTTGGTTTGGGAGAAAGATTGCATCCTGAATTAGATGCTGTGTTTTTAAACGCACCTGATAAATCAGGACAAACAATGCCGTCTATTGATGAGTTAAAAAATTATTGGAAAGAGATCAACGCTGCACTTACAAAGAAATTCAATGCCATGCAACCACAGAAATGGTTTGAAAAACATACAGTAGTATCAGCAGAAGATTTTGCAAAAGAACCTTATCGCAATAAGCTGAATGTTCTTTTAAACCGCACTGCACATCAAAGCTATCATCTGGGGCAAATGAACTACTTGAAAAGCTAACAAGACAACTATTATAAACGTTGTTTGAACACGAAAACGAAGCTTAACCAACGATCAATCCTTATTTCTTGTTACAAAAAGCAAAAGCGCAATAGCAGCAATTACATTTAATATACCAAACCATTCTCCCCACTTGCTATAAACAGTATTAAGTTTTTCTGTTGAAACATTTCCTTCCAATGTTGTTCTTTTTCCGGTAGAAGTATTCGCTTCGGCGCTCACTCTTCCATATGCATCACTGATAGTTAATCTTCCTTGACGCGCAGCTCTTACTTCAGCAAAACCATTTTCAACACCACGCAAAATTGCCATGCGCGAATGCAGCCAGTCATCTGTAACAAAATCCCATGCAGGCACACAAAGAAACTGCACATTGCTTTTGCCATATTGTTGTATATAACGCGGAAAGTCAAGGTCTTTGCAAATCGCTGTTCCCGCCTGGATATTTTCGAATGAAAACAATCCAATTGAATCGCCCGGTGTAAAACGATTCTCAAATCCTGTAACCAAATGGACTTTGTTATAATCTTTCAACACAATGCCTGAAGTATCAACAACCAACGAACTATTGCGCTGATCTTTATTCTTCATGTTTGTATAACCGGCAACAATGTAAACATGCGTTTGCTTTGCTATGCTTTGCATAATATTTTTAATAAAGCCCGCTTCTGCAGTATCCATGTTCAGTGCACGTTCCGGCAACACAACCAGTTTAGAGCCATGCATTGCAAGCATTGTAATTTCCTGCGCATAATATTTTGCAGCAAGCATAGATTTTGAAAAATCAGGATGCGCAGACATATCATGCATGCTTTCATCTAATGCAACCATTCCAACTTTTACAGTGATATTATCTGTTGAACTATTCAATCGCACAACACCAAATGATATTACAATTACAATAAGCAATATTGAAGTGATGAGTAAAGGTTTGAATTGTTTTTGTTCTTTATGATACAACAACAAAAGGGTGATTGCTGAAGGAATAAAGCTTACAAAAAATGTGATACCTAATATTCCTGTAACGGAAGCGAGTTGCACTAAGGGTAAAAAATCTGATTGTGAATATGCGATGCTTGCAGCAGAACCATCTTTTGAAAATGATATCAGCAGGTATTCAAAAACTGTAAAGAAAACAGGGTAGGCAAATACGGAAGGCCATGATCTGTTTTTCAGGAATACATATCTGCTGCCGTTTGTTATTAACGCAAACACCAGGCATAATACGAGTATTGAAATGATCGCAGGAACAAGTGTAGCAACATTTATCAAATAACTAAACCAGCTTAACCTTCCTGTTAAATAAGCAATAAAAGAAATAATGAAAGCTTGTTTCCATGAAGATTGAAATGTTATGAATAATATAGGTGTCGGCGCTATCCATAACAGCCACCAATAATCGCCGTTTAGTCCATCAGAAATATACCAGGCTAAGCCTGATAAAAGCATGCATATTATTATTGTAATTGGTGAAATTTTCTTTCCTGTAGCAATCATTATTTATGATTTAAAAAGGGAAAATAGTTAATCTCGTTTAAACATGATCTGTTACTTTCTTTTCTTGAAAAAGAAAGGCGTAACCAAAGAAATCCAAGCACGGATGATATTACAACACATCCTGCACACGCCTTGATTAAGCTTGTGTAATGTTGATTTTTCGGCAGTAGGACCCTCATGATAAAAATCCTTGAAGAACCCTTAAGCGTGATACTGTAAACAATTAATCATTAAGCAACACAGAGGGAGGCGCTGGCCAGACAAAACGCGCGGAGCGCATCAAGGCAAAGAAAGTAACAATCACAATTGATTGAAAGCATCAAATATTATAAACAATATTCCATTTTGAAAAACAAAAACAATGAAGCTTATCTTCAATAACCAAAAGGTTATTTCAGGATGCATACCATGAAAAAGATATTATTAATAATCTTCATCATTGCAGCAACAAGAAGTTTTGCGCAGCAATCACTACAATTATTTTCTCCGGATAAAACAATAAGAGTTGATATTCAAACCAACAATCAACTAACCTATTCAGTATTGGTTGATGACAAAAAAATTATTAATGCATCTTTAATTGACATGCAGTTATCTAATGGCAATGCATTATCAAAAGATTTAAAAATAAAATCAAAGAAAACAAAAAGCCTTAATGAAACAATCGTTGCACAAATACCGATAAGCAGAAAAAATATCCCCGATGTGTACAATGAGCTTGCAATAAATTTCGAAAACAATTTCGCTATTATCTTTCGCGCATACAACGATGGTGTTGCTTACCGAATAGCAACATCATTTAAAGATTCTATTATCATCAACAATGAAATTGTACAATTCAATTTCACAGATGATGCGCACGCATGGGCGCCGGTTATTCAAAAGCGCGATGGCGTTGATATTTATCATACCAGCTTTGAAGAATTATATCAATACAAATCATTGGATAGTTTATCCAACAATGATTACATGTTCAATCCTGTTTTAGTAAATACGCAAAACATTAAAGTTGCCATCACAGAATCTGACCTTGATGATTATCCGGGCATGTTTCTAAAAGGAAATTCATCCAACAGTTTGCAAGCAGCATTTGCACCTTATCCCGCAGAAGAAAAAATGATCGATGGTGATTATCCTGAAATGGTGGTGAGCAAACGTGCAGATTATTTTGCGAAAACAAATGGCACGCGACAATTTCCCTGGAGGTGTTTACTGATTGCACGGTATGATAAAGATTTGCCAACAAATGATATAGTGTATCGCCTGGCATCGCCAACAAAAATTGAAGATGCATCGTGGATACATCCGGGTAAATGCACGGATGAATGGATCATTGATGTGAACTTATTCAATGTGCCTTTTAAAAGCGGCGTGAACACGGCATCGTATAAATACTACATTGATTTCGCAAAACGTTTCGGCTTCGACAGGATCATGATGGATGCAGGGTGGAGCAACACAAAAGACCTGTTTGATATCAATCCAAACATCAATATGGATACGATCGCTGCATATGCAAAACAGCAAGGCATTAAACTAAGCATGTGGACACTTTCGATGACGCTGAATAAACAACTCGATTCAGCATTGAAGCAATTTCAAAAATGGGGAGTAGATTTTATCATGACTGATTTTATTGATCGCGATGATCAACCTGTTGTAAACTTTTATAAACGCATTGCCGAAGCCTGTGCAAAAGCACATTTGATGATCATGTTTCATGGTGCATATCCGCCGAAAGGTTTCAACAGAACATATCCAAACAACATAACACGCGAAGGTGTGTTGGGCAGTGAATACAATGCATGGAGTGATAAGGTAACTGCATCACATGATTGCATCATTCCGTTTACAAGAATGCTCGCCGGCCCGTTGGATTATGAACCCGGTTTATTGGACAATGCAACACCGCAACAATTCAAACCGATCTGGGGTAAAGTTATGAGCCAGACAACACGCTGCCAACAACTCGCCATGTTTGTTGTATATGATGATCCGTTGCCGATATTTTCAGGCAATCCATCACAAGGTTATCTTGAACCAAAGTTCATGGAATTGTTAGGCAGCATTCCTGCAGGTTGGGACACAACAATTATCCTCGATGCAAAAGTTGGTGAATACATCATCACCGCAAGGAGAAAAAATAATGACTGGTTTATTGCAGGAATGACAGATTCATCTGCAAGAGATATAACGATTGATCTCTCATTCTTAAGTGAAGGAAATTATAATGCTACTATTTGTAAAGATGGCATCAATGCAGACAGGAATGCAGTAGATTATTCAATAGAAGAAAAGACATTAACCGCAAATAATAGTTTACCAATTCATCTCGCAAAAGATGGAGGATTTTTAGTGAGGCTGAAGAAGAAGTAAGATCTTTAGAACAGTGTTTCTGAAAGCAAATAAACCATCTATATTAACTGCACCGGTTTAAGTTAACCCTAAGGTAAGTATCAAGTGCGCTTTAGCTGCCAGTTAAGTGCGGGTTTCCATGGCTTTGACAGCAAGAAGGATCTCTATAAGGTCTCTGTAAGGTCCCTATAAGGTCTCTGTAAGATTACTGTATTTATGATGAGGAATGATGTAAAAGATCCGATGGTTTGGAATATAACAATATAGTGAAAAAGATACCATAAAATGTAACAGGCTGACCCAATTTGAGGAAAATTTTATTTCAATGTTGCTGCGATAAAAAGCACATGGAGCAAAGAAACATTATTCCATCAGTAGATCAAAGTCAGAATGCTTTTTAAAGCAATGAGCGAAGCGCAACAACTCATTACATTATTTGCTTCGCTCATTCCTGTTTTATTGATCTTTTACAATAGAATAATTATAGAAATGATATTACATCCTGGCATAATCCAGCT
This sequence comes from Bacteroidota bacterium, assembly GCA_013286425.1. Lineage (GTDB taxonomy): Bacteria > Bacteroidota > Bacteroidia > Chitinophagales > Chitinophagaceae > Parafilimonas. The sequence continues at coordinate 10,541 of JABDFS010000036.1, read as the reverse complement.
TTGTGCTTATTTCTTTTAGTTGTTGAGCAACAGCAGGCAAACTTGTAAGATCAGCCAATACTTTTAATGCTGAATGTATTGATCTGGGAGGCAGTGGCTGCGGGTTTAAAGCTGCATAATCAGTTTGAAACCATGGATCCGGCTGCGGACCATAACCGGGTGTGTGCGGGATTGGATAATGAGGCCAACGCGGGCAAATATCATCGCCATCTTCCCATCCATTGATAAGATTTGCGGAAGCAAACTTTACCATTTCCGCACCAATAAATCTTAGCTGGTGAGCAACTTCTTTATCGGCTACCTGTAATGAAATATCTCTCACTACACCTGCCATCATATATTCTTTGATTGCATGAGATTTAAATACGGGACCTTGCGGAACAATAAAGTCCCACATTTCAGGAGGGATTTTTACAAATTGTATAAGAAACTGAATTCTTGAACTAATACTTGTCATAGGAAAATGATTTTAAATTTTAAAAACTTATTGATTTGTTTTAGTCGTTGTTTTTAAAAAGAAGAAACGCAATAAGTGTTATGAAATAATTGTCAGCAAAAAAAGATGGTGCTCTGCTGAAGTAAGTTGTTTCTATATCCGCCAGAAAACATCCATACCTCATCTAAATTTCTTTTAAATTCGTTTCTCTGACGAAAGCTTATTCCTCTCTTTAAATAATCTATATGTTCATCAAAAAATTTTACCCAACCATTGCTGTTGTTATGCTTCTTATTTCATGCAATAACAATGTGCAACAACCAAACACACTTACATCGCAGGAAGAAAAAGATGGATGGAAAATATTGTTCAATGGAAAAGATCTGACCGGCTGGCACTCTTATTTACAAAAGCAACCGGGCAAAGCCTGGCAGGTTGAAGACGGAGCAATTTATCTCAACAAAAATGATAAAAGTGTGTACGAAGATTTTGCTGACCTTACCTCAGATGACGAGTTTGAAAACTTTGATCTGAAACTTGAATTTAAAACAGATACCTGCGCCAACAGCGGTGTAATGTTTTACGTGCATGAATCACCTGAATATAAAAACAGTTGGGAGACCGGCCCTGAAATGCAGATAGATGATGTAGTATGTGGCCCCGATCATTTATCAAAAATGAACAGGATGGGAACGTTGTATGATCTCTATCCTGTGGACTCAGAATATGTTGGCCCGTCCGGACATTGGTATCAATACGAAATAAAAGCAGATCATGGCCACCTGCAACTTTTTGAAGATGGAAATAAAGTAGTAGACGCAACCATGTGGAATGATCACTGGCAGGAATTAATTAATGCAGTTAAGTTTAAAGACATGCCCAACTTCGGAACGTTCCGCAAAGGCCACATTGCATTCCAGGGAACAGAGAATGGAAAGATCTGGTTTCGTAATATAAAGATTAAGCAACTATAATTATTGCTGATTAATATTCCAACTGCACAAGTGAGTGACACAACAGGCGATGCCGAAAGCTTTGCTGCTGGTCAACAAAAAAAGAAAAGACTGAACAATAAAAATGTTTGAATAAATGAATGTTTTATAACTCACCACTCACAATTCACCATTCACAATAACACGCGCCATCATGGAAAACAATAACAATACATCACCGGAAAAAAACATCACGAGAAAAGATTTTATAAAGAACACTGCGCTTGCTGCAGGCAGTTTTTATATCGTGCCAAGACATGTATTAGGCAAAGGCTTTGTAGCACCAAGTGATAAGTTATACATCGCTGCTGTTGGTTGTGGTGGTGAAGCAGAAAATGATATCAATCATTTTGCAACGGCGCCAAAGAAAAATGCAGAGATAGCTTTTTTATGCGACGTGGATGATCGCACAGGAGCGCCGCGACGCAAGCAGTTTCCTAAAGCAGGTTTCTACAAAGACTGGCGGGAGCTATTTCATAAAGAGAGCAAAAACTTTGATGCGGTTACTGTTGCTATTCCCGATCATAATCATGCTATCGTTGGTTTAAGCGCCATGCAATTGAACAAGCATTTGTATTTGCAAAAACCATTAACGCATGATATTTATGAAGCGCGCATTCTTACACAGGCTGCGGCAAAATATAAAGTGGTTACACAAATGGGCGACCAGGGCGCATCGTGTGAAGGCATCAGAACGATGCGTGAATGGTTTGAAGCAGGATTGATCGGTGACATTGAAAAAGTATATAACTGGACGAACAGGCCTGTATGGCCGCAAGGCATTCCATGGCCAACACAAGCTGCTGTAATTCCAAAAGAACTGGATTGGGATCTATGGTTGGGTACAGCACAAACAACAAACTATATTGATAACCTTGTGCCGTTCAACTGGCGTGGCTGGTGGCGTTTTGGAACAGGCGCGTTGGGTGATATGGCTTGTCATATTATTGGTCCTGCGTTCAAGTTATTGCAGTTGGGTTATCCGACAGAAATCACCGGCAGCGCCACAACGGTCTATTCAGGCATTTTTAAAGAAGCTGATTACCCTGAAAGCATTCCACCTTCAAGCTCACTTCGATATAAATTCAAATTAAAAAATGGCAAAGATTTGCTGTTGTATTGGATGGATGGTGGTATCGTTCCCGATCGTCCTGATGAATTGGATCCTGATGAAAACATGAATGAAGCGCTGGCAGATATTCCTCAGGAAAATGATTTTGAAGGCGGTAGCTTATTCATCGGCACTAAGGGAAAAGTGTCTTGCGGTTGGGGCGGCAGCCATCCAAGATTATTACCAAAGTCTTTGAGCCAGGATGCCGCAAACATTCCAAAAAAATATCCGCGTGTTGAAGGTGATATGGATGGGCATTGGTGGCAATGGATCGATGCGTGTATTGCGGGTTATGGTAATATGGAAGTTGATTCGCCGTTTGAAGGTTATGCGGGCCCGTTAACCGAAACTGTATTGATGGGAAATTTGTTATTGCGCAGTTTTAATCTTCGTCAAAAAATAAAAAGAAAAGATCCTGTGTATGGCGAGGTGGATGATTACACAACACCGGGCCGTTACATCACATATAAATGGGATGGCGAGAATATGCGTATTACCAATTTTGAAGCAGCCAATCAATTTGTAAAAAGAGAATACAGGCAAGGCTGGGGTGAGTTGAAGTTGTAAAATTATTTTGTTATCAGCTACAGTATTTCAATTGAGTGCCGCACGTGCGGCATCACTCCCTTGTACTGCAGAATAAAACTGAGCTATGAAAATCTTTATTGATGATACGTATGAAGCCCTGTCAAAGCGTGTTGCAAATGATGTGATCAATATTATGAGCAATGCTTCGAAACCATTATTCTGTGCGGCTTCCGGCGATTCGCCAAAAGGTTTATACAAAGAACTTGCAGATCAAAACAATGCATCATTAATTGATATTTCCAACTGGTATTTTTTAGGGTTGGATGAATGGCTTGGACTTGATGCCAACAATGAAGGCAGTTGCCGTTATATGCTGAACAAAGATCTATTTCATCCATTGCATGTAAAAAAAGAAATGATTTGTTGCTTCGATGGCAAAACAAATGATACACCAAAAGAGTGCAACCGCATTGAAAACTTTATTCAACAGCAAAACGGAATTGATGTGGCTATTCTTGGACTCGGTATGAATGGACACATTGGATTAAATGAACCCGGTACTTCAGCTTTGCTTCGTTCGCATGTGTCTGATATTGCTGAAACAACAAAAACAGTCGGGCAAAAATATTTTTCCAAACCACAAACACTTACAAAAGGAATTACACTTGGCCTTGCCACTTTAATGGAAGCAAAACATTTATGCTTAATTGTAAGCGGAGAGAAGAAAGCTGCTATTTTAAAAGAAGCATTGCAATACGAACCAACAGAAAATATTCCTGCAACGTTGATAAGAGATCATCCGAACTTTTATGTGTATGCAGATAAGGCTGCTGCGAGGTTGTTATAAATGAAGCACTGCAGGATTCTACATATTCAAGAGGTAAATAAAAAGAATCAATTTCTGAACGTCATGTCGAGGTACGAGACATCTCTATAAATTGAACCAGGCAGATAAAGCAGAGATTTCTCCTATCGTCGAAAGGACGTTCTAAAAATGATTTAGATATATGAACAACTAAATCTACTGTAATAGCATTTACTCAACTCCCACATCTTTACCTGCCTTACTTTTTGCAGCATCAATATTCCAACCGCTTACTGAAATAAAAGACATTGCATTGTCTGCATATTTGTTTTCATAACTGCATTCAATCGTTCTGCTTTCGCCGGGTGCCAGTGAAATGTAATTGTCAGAAAAGATTACCGGTAAAATATCATTACCATTCTTTTGCTTCAAACATCTTACATGCACAAAGAAAGCAACTGTTTTTCCTGTGTTTTTTATAATGATTGTATGTACAGTTTCATTTTCGTTTTTTATGGATGAAGATGAAACATCAATAGTTGTTGCAGGCATGTTTTGCAACGCTGAAAAATCTGCATAAGCAGATTGTGGTGTATAATACCATTGCGATTTATTCCAGTTCAATGCATCATCTTTTTTAGATAACCAATACCAGTTAATGCTTTTTGTTTGTCTTGCAGCATCTTTCAATTCAAGCCTTAAAAAATATACATCAGAAACATCATTCATTGAAGGAATTTCAAAACAGTTTTGCGTACTGTCTGCACCAACATTTGTTGTAATGGCTTTTGAAAATTTATTATTTCCATTCAAATCATACACATCTGCTTTCACACTTAAACCATCAAAATTTTTGGGAAATGAATTAATGATATTCACACTGTGTGATGCATACGAATACATCACATGCAAAGGCTCCATCGATTTCTTCATACCAAAATAAGTGCCCGCAGGATAGAGATAATAATCATACGTATGCCATATCAAACTGGGCCATGGATTCGCCAGCATCCATTGCACCACACCTGTTGCTGTATTATATTTTTTTAGTCCGAACCCTTCCATCATAGCACGGTGGCCTTCATAATTCTGCAACTGCGCTTTTGCTAAATAATCATGCATATCTTTTGGCCGGCCATAACGGTTATATAATGCCGAGTCAAATATTTTTGTATTCCCAAACTGCATCGTTCCGCAGTGGTAAAGCCAATCTGAATTTGTATTGTTGATAGAATCTTTCGGAATAAATTTTATCAGACTTTCATACGGCGGAATAGAAGGGCCTGGAGAAATTTCAGTAGCAAAACTCCATGCACCGCCATATTTATTTGGATCAGTCTCCCAATAAACAGGCGGCACCCAATCATAAGGACCATTCATTTTCACCCCACTAAAACCAGACACTTTCGATTCGCTGGCATCAGCTGTACCAATAGTTGGATTGGGCCATTTTAAATAATCTTCTATCGTTAAATAATTTCTCTCAACACTGGTATCACGCGGTGGCATATCGCTGCCGTTCAGCCAAACCATTACGCAGGCTTTGTTGCGTAACCAATAGACCATACTGCTGTCTGATGACATAGCAACAGCACGCTCTGCCGGATCCCAGTTTTCAGGATATTGCCATGCACCGCAACACATCCAGCCTGTCATCACCAACAAACCTTCTTTATCACATACATCATAAAAATTATCGTCTTCGAATTTGCCTTCACTGCGCACAATGTTCATGTTCATATCGCGCACCAGTTTTAATTCCTGTTCATCACGCAATAATGAATGACGCTGAAAAATATCAGGCGACCATGCGGCGCCACGCAACATGATACGTTTTCCATTCACTATAAAAACTCGTGACTGATCATTGATAAATGCTGATGTGATCTCACGAATGCCAAAATTTTCTGCAATTGAATTACTTGCTTCATTATTTACATCGCATGAAATTTCTATGCGGTTTAAATCGGGATTGCCGTATTGCCAGGGCCACCAGATCTTGGGATGTTCGATATTTAGTTGTTTATAATCATTCGCATTAAAACTAACATCTTTCTTTTCATGCGGTTGCAAATGCACCATTTGATTAAAGCTGATGTTGCTGTTTATTTTTCCTTTTACAATTGCATCCTGCGGTTCATCCGTATAATTTGTTACCAATGCATCAACAGTGAGATGCGCAATATTTAATGAAGGCAAATCAAAATGTGTTGTCACCAGCGGGTAATCAACGCCAACTTTTTTGTATGTTTTTATTTCAACATTGTTTACAATGCCACCGTTATAATCGGGTGGGTAATGGATCCAGTCGGCATAGTCAATTGCAAGATCACCATCTTCCTTATTTGGATTGAATGGACGAAGAATTTCAATGGCTAAAACATTTGCACCGGTGTACTTAATATTGTTCGTAACATCAAGATTGAAGAAGCGGAACGGCCCTTTTATCTGCGCTGAATCAGCGATCAGTTTTCCGTTTAGCCAAATATTTGCTTTGTAATTAATGCCGTGCAATTTCAATACAACATTCTTATCTTTTTCTGATGCAGGCAACACAAATTCTTTCCTGAACCACCACGTTGAATCTAATCTTTTATCAGCAAGCTTTTCAAAATTTTTTGCATAGAAAGGGTCAAAATCATACACATGATTCACTAACAAACCGGCAATGATTGTTGAAGGAACTGTGATCGGATACCAACTCTTCGCTGTAAAACCTGTGCCTGAAATTTTATCTCCTTTTGTTGGATCTGTTACAGACGATTGCATGCGCCAGCCATCATGCAATAACATACTGAAGTTTTCTACGCGCGTTTGACTGAAAGCAGCCTGGAAGAAAATTGAAAGAAGAGCAATCGCAAATATTTTTTTCATATGCTGTTAATGACTAGTTTAAATTATTAAAGATGCAAACATTACTCTTTAGCACATTGTGCTTTTGATAACTAAATTCTCTTAAAGATTTATGTTACTTTCTTTGCCTTGATGCAAAGAAAGTAACCAAAGAAAAATCAAGGAAAAATGATATTCAGCACATTTTTCCTTACGCCTTGATTAGGCTTTTGCACTGCTGATTTTTCAGCAACTGAACCTTGATGCTTAATTTCAATCAGTATGACTATATTTTCAAGTTTAAAATCCATTTGCTCCTAATAATACAACACATAATACTTAAATCTTTTAATCCAACAAATCCTGCCTGCCCCGCAAAGCGGGGGTTCAGACAATTGCATCAAAATACAAAGCAGCCGCACCCAAAATACCACTGTTTTTAAGAGAAGATATTTCAACGGTCAACCGTTCAGCAGATTTGGAGAATACGCATGTACGTATGCGTTTCCACATAGCTTCTTCAAAAAAATCATATGCCAATCGCACAGAGCCACCCAACACAATCAACTCAGGATCGTATGTGTACATTATCATCTTTATACAATTGCCCAAATGCCCGCCGAGTTCGTCATACAACTTCAACATTTGCGCATCGCCTTGTTTCGCTTTTTCAAAAACAAATTCACCATTCAGTCCATAAACATTTTCAAAAAAAGAACCACTGCAATAGTATTCATATATCTTATCAAGATAATCAACAGTTCCAAATTCACCGGCGCCGCAATTACGGCCTGCATATAGCTTTTTATTAATGATAATGCCTGCGCCAACACCGGTTCCAACAGTAAGCCCGATCATTGAAGTGCTGTCTTTCCCTTTACCAAAATAATATTCGCCTAACGCAAAACAATTTGCATCGTTGTTTACAAACACAGGAATGTGATAACGGTCTTCCATATATTTTTTCAGCTGCACTTCTTTCCACGAAGGAATATATTGCACATCATACACGATGCCTTCTTCCACATCAACAACACTTGGAACGCCGATGCCAATAGCTTTTATATCTTTATTGATCAACTGATCAGCAACAGCAAATACATCATTCAATACTTCTTCTTCACTTCCTTTGCTGTGTATGCGTTGCGTGATGATACCTGAAACGTCTTCTTCCTGCACTATTGCACCGCGAATGTTGGTGGCACCTAAATCAATACCAATAACTTTTTCTTTCATGAATTTTATATGGAAAGTTTAATATCGGTAAGGCGATTTTGAATCGTCTGACCGTTTTATGAAATTTCTTTTTTATCAAAAATTGTTTTGTTTGTAACAAGGGGCTTTGCCCAAAAACCAATGCTTAACATGTAACCCATTGTGATATAAATAAAACACATGGCAGCTTTTAATCCGAATAAATTTCCAAGTCCGCCAATAAGCAATTGCACAACGGCGCCACCGATAATACCTGTAACAAGAATGCCTGCAAATGATCCGTGATCTTCTGAAACAGAACTTAATGCCAGTGAAAAAATTACAGGATACATTACCGACATAAAAAATCCAACAATAGAAAATGAATACAATGAAACGTTGGCGCTTCCGAAAAGCCCGAGCGTTAAAAATATCAATGCAGGTATTGTAAAGGTGATCAACAGCTTACGGCTGTCCATCAATTTTAAAAGAAATAATCCTAATACGCCACCGGCTGTCATTAACCCCCAGAAGTACGCTACTGCATGTGCGCCTGTTGTCTGCGGATCGAATTTGTGATATTCAAATAAGAATTGCGACATCCAATAGGAAACGCCTTGCTCTGTTCCAACATAACAAAACAATGCAATGAAATAAGCAATAACAACAGGTTTTTTCAACAATAATAAATGTGTTTTTAGCGGGCCGGCTTTTTCATCACTCTTCAACTCAACCTTTGGAAATTTTGATGCGAATATGATCAGGAACATGCACAAACAAATAACAGCAAATAACCAATACAAAGAGATCCAGGGCATGTCTGCAGGAATGTGTGCTTTTAATAAATTAAATATGCCTGAATCTGTTGTGCTGATGTTTGTAACCATGTATGAATACACCAACGGGCTTATGAAAGATGCAGCACCAAAAATCAATTGCGCCAATACGGATGTAAATGCGTAATTCTCTTCGCCGCCTGCTGTTCGTAATAATGGATTGATGACGACCTGCAGCATTGCCATACCGCAACCAATAAGGAATAATGATAAAACAGCAGTGAGATAATTTGGTTGAATAGCGAGCAGCAATGAACCTGCGAATGCAACAACAAATGCAGCGATCATAATTGATTTCTCATTATACTTCTGCACCAGCATGCTTGATGGAATTGACATTACTCCATATGCAATAAAAAATGCAAAAGGCAGCAAGCCTGCAAGCAGGTCACTTAGTTTGAAGTCCTGGATAAAATCAGGAGACAGCGGCCCGATAACATTTGTAAGAAAAGAGATAACAAAAAAAGTAAGCATTATTAATGCCACGATGTAGTAGTTGCGTTTCATGTAGAAAGTATAAGCAATGATAGTGGCACAAGTTAAAAGAAGTTGAGATATTGATGGAAAAAGTTTGGTTACCTGTAAAGTTTATCCCGCAATCTTCTTCGATTTTGCAAAGCTATTGCGTATAAGACAAGTCATACCAGCAAGCTCATTTGTTCGGTAGTTGGTCGGTACTTCTTCGGTACTTGGTCGGTAGTTGTTCGCTCCATAGGACCGAAGAAATACCGATTAAATAGCGGCATTCAGGCGGTGAATACTATATCAGGGTATTGTTTAGTATGGCATGTAATAGCTGCACAGGTATCCATCCCGGAGTAATTCTTATAATTAATATCGTTGTGGGATTATAATTGATTCTGTGAACCCGAAATATCATCCCAACACTAACTATCCTTTGCAAAGACTGCTTTTTTCCTTTTTGTTATTGTTTTAATTCCTGCGCGTAAAATACGGTGATGAGGTGGGGTTTTTCCCGTTGATGCCTGGTATGCATGCAATGTAAGTTTGATGTGTTGTTGCAAAGGAGCAATGCTGAAAATCCTTTATTAAAAGAGTAAGCGCCCGAAAGCTGAAAAGGGAATTAGAATAACAGAAAAATGTGTTATGAATACACCTAATGGTTACACTGAAATAATACAAATGTTTGGCAATCCGGCTAATGCTGATGGAAGCCTTAATCACGCCTGGGAAGATGCAAATATTATTAAAGTGCCCCCACCATCCCAATGGAGATTATTTTATCAAAGTGATGCAATTACATTAATACCCATAAGCGGTATAAGAATGCACCATTTGCTTGCGGGTTCTTTCATAACCGTAATGCAGGAAATTTGGGATCATGCAAAACAACTGGTTTCTGCTACTGCTTCAGACGATGAAGTACGCGCCTGGCTTCATCAAAACCGCTTAGACCAAACTGGCGGAGGATTTAATTTCAGAATGAGTACAGGAGATACAAGTAAATTATCACTGCATTCTTTTGGCATTGCGATTGACTGGGATCCCTTACATAATCCGCATAAAAAGCCTTTGACCAAAACACTTCCCGATTGGTGGTATGATATATGGAACCGGAACGGATGGAGCGATGGAAGGCATTTTAAAAAACCAGATCCAATGCATGTACAATTTGCCACCGGGGCATAAACAAATGAAGAAAACTAATTCTGCAAAATAGTAACAAGGCTTAGCAGTTAAACTTATTTAATTAAAACATTGCATGAAGAATAAAATAATACTATTTATAGCTACTTACCTGGTATTTATAAGCACATCTGTTTATGCTCAAAAGCCATCAAAAGAC
>JABDFS010000035.1 GCA_013286425.1 Bacteroidota bacterium | reverse complement strand
TTCAAAATAAAAATTCACATTTACTTCTTTTCCATCCTCCAAACCAAAGCTGCGGACAAGGCCTTTGTAAATAAAATTGAATGACTTGCAAATGTCGCCTTCCTTTAGTATTACTTCTCCTTTGCTAAACCGTTTTTCATGCATCACGTTAGCTAGTTGTTCAAAATCTTCAGGAGATACTTCTGCGTATGATTCTAATTTTTTTCTATACTGATTTAGTGCTTCCGGCACCTGGCTTATCTTCATATAAGAAAAGTTAGCAACAATTATAAACGGGTTAATTGATGTTTAGTAAAACTACTAAATACATTCTAAAAAAATTACATAGTTAAACTTAGGCCGGCTAACAGGGCTGTTTTAACCTTTTATACTTTAATAAAAATCTTCTTCCTGTACAATATCAGCATCGGCACCATTAATATTAAAACATAGGTTATGGCGCCTGCCAGCGATGCATTAATAGGAGAAAAATTGGGAACGAATATGGTTTGATATAAATATTCCTGCAGGTTAACTGTTTTGCCATGAAGATCCAGGTGAATCCAGCTTAATACAGCGAGCACAACATCTGCCGCAACATAAGCAGTGATGGCATTTGCGCCATACGCAACAAACGGCCTTATATATTTTTTGCGCTGTTGTACATCAATCAGCCAGTAAGAAATGGAAAGGCCTGCAGTGGCAAGTCCGCCCGTATATAAAACGAAAGAGCTTGTCCATAATGCTTTGTTGATGGGAAACCAGTTATTCCATATCAATGCAATAATAATTGAGAGGCACGCAAAGGTTAACAGCCATGCAACTTTTTCTGCTTCGTTTAAATTAGTACGCTTTAAAGTTGTGCCAACCATTATTCCATATAGACAGGTTGCAATAGCAGGGAGCGTACTTAAAACGCCTTCAGGATCCCAGGTTTTTGTTCCGCTCCACATATGAGCAGGTGTGAGCACAATATTATCCAGCCATGCAGCAAGATTTTTACCAGGTTCAAGAATAGCATATCCATAACCAGGAACAGGTACAACTGTCATCAAAAAACAATACAGAATAAGTATGATGGAAAATATCCATAGCCTTTGCTTAAAGTTTGTTTTGATATAAATGATCACACTAATAAAATATACAATAGCAATGCGGGGCAACACGCCTAATATTCTAAATTGACTGAAACTAAAAGCGAATAAAAAATGGGTAGCCGCAAATATTATATAAATAATTACCGACCGCTTTAATGCTTTTAAGATGATGTTTTTGTGTTGGGTTTTGTCATCTTTTTTAGAACTGATTGCATACACAATTGAAACGCCCACCATGAACATAAAGAAAGGGAAGATAAGATCAGTTGGCGTACAGCCATTCCATTTTGAATGCTCAAGCGGTGCATATATATGATCCCAATCGCCGGGATTGTTCACGAGGATCATTGCAGCAACTGTTAAGCCGCGAAAAAAATCAAGTGAAAGCAATCGTTTCTTTTGTTGCAGCAGTTCTGTGTTGCTCATGTAATTTTTATGAAATCCTATATTGAATAGTTAATGTAACATCAATAAAAACATTCAATAATCAATATTCAACAAACAATTCTCAATTAATGAAACGTGTTGAATATTGAGCATTGATTATTGTTTCTTATATCTTAATTCCTATTGAGGATCTATCCACATTCTGCTGGTTAATTTATCACCGCCGGCTAAATTGGCAACAGCTTTATTATAATTATCTGGATTAGTAATTTTCTGGCTTGGCGGATATTGCAGCCTTCTTGGAATTGTGCCGCCGGTTACATTACCTGGATAATTGGTTGGCGTTAATTCAGGATAACCTGTTCTGCGCCAGTTGCACCACGATTCATATTCATTCATCAATGTTGCTCCCCAAAATTGTGTATTGATCTGATTTAATCCGTCGGCATCATCATAAGGATGTGCATCAAGGTACGCCTGTGCATCATCATCACTTATAAAAGCTGCATCGCCATATGCATCCCATTCTGTAATAGCAGCCAGCACACCATTATTATAATGTTCTTCTGCATTACCAATGCCCCAACGCTTTGCTGCATCAGCCAGCAAAAATTCAGATTCAGCATACGTTAATATCAGATCAGGCGCTTCATTGTTTAAAATAATATCGCTCAATCTTGAATATCCCTGCATGCCCATTGCTGGATAGTCAGGCCTGGTTCTTATATCATATTGCGGCCTGTTGCCACCAACAATATAACCGGGTGGTAAACCTTGCTGGCTGGCAGTATCTCTATCGTCGGTTGCAAATATCCACGATACAACCGGCAGGCGCGGATCGTTATTGTTTTTCAGAAAATCAATATAAGTGCTGCATAGTTTAAGGTCTGCGCTATCCTGCCCGTAAATGCTCCATGCATCGCGGTTTTGTGTTACATTATTACCATCCTGATGTTGCACTATTGCATTGTCGTCATTGCTTTGCATAGTTTGGTTCTGCACCTGTTTTACATATTGCTGCGCTGTTGCCGGATCAACTTTTGTTAACCGCATTGCCATGCGTAACAAAAGTGTGTTGCCGAATTTTTTCCATTGTGCGATCTGGTCATCTGCAGCAGCATAAAAAACATCACCTGTTGGCTTATCAGCATTTTCATCCAGGCTGTCTGTTGCCTGTGAAACTTCTTTTAAAAGATCTGTATAAATATCCTGCTGCTTATCATATACAGGCGTGTAGATGCGCTGATAATATCCAAGCCCAGCCTGCGAATAAGGTATATCACCATACAGATCTGTTATGCGTTCAAACACAAGCGCCTTCATTATACGCGCCATCTGGTGCAGGTTCTGATATTGCGGTTTATTCAATGTTAATTCATACAATTCAATCATGGGCTGCACCTGGTATATGTATGAATGATCGAAGTAAACGCCAAAGCTTCCCACACTGTTCAGGTATTTATCGCCTGAATAAAACCCTGTATTGGTAGAAGCAACATGCTGAATAAAACCAGCAACCTGTCCCCATTTTACATACCAGTTCTCTGCTCCAAAATCTGTGCTGCCTGTGTACATTAACTGCACAGTAGTAAGCAACAAATTTGGATCGTACTGATCGGCAGTAATAGCCGTTGGATTTTTATTTACATCGGTAAGTTCTTTTTTACAGGCTGTAAAACAAATTACAGCAGTAACAACTATTACAGATATCAATTTAGATTTCATATGAATAAGTTTATCAAAATGAATATTAGAATTTGATATTAAGATTAAAGCCTGTTGTGCGTGAATAAGGCACCTGCGCAGATTCAAGCCCTGTTGATAATATAGAAGCAGAATAACTTGATTCAGGATCAATGTTCGGTGTGTGCTTCACAATAGTAAATACATTGCGCGATACAAAACTTAACCGCAATCCTTGTATTTTATTATGAAACCATTTTGTAGGAAAATCGTATCCGAAAATTAATTGCCTGAATTTTATAAAGCTTGCATCGTACACAAACATGCCCTGGTTTGCATTGGCCCAATCGCCATAATAATCGGAAGGAGCAAGCCCGTCATCGCCGTAAGTTTTATCCCGGCCTGGTACCGTTTCTTTTGAAAGCCCTTGCACATATGCAACAAAGTTTGTGTTGGAAAATACTTTGCCGCCAAACTTGCCATCAATTAAAAATGACAGCGTAAAATTTTTGTATTTGAAACTATTGGTAATGCCTGCAGCCCACGGGCTGAGGGCTGAACCAAAATCTTTCGGTACAGCATTGGCAGGATCAGGCGCTCCATAATCAGGATTTATAACAATATGGCCTTTATCATCTGTTTCGGGTGTTAATGCAACTATGCGTAAAGGTGCTTCGCCTACTATTTGCTGAATGCCTGCAACAGAACCCCAATCGGGTGTTGCTGTTCCTAATTGTATGTAAGAAAGATCGCCTAACGATAAAACTTTTCCATTGGTATATGTTCCGTTGAAATCTACATCCCAGCTAAAGTTCCGGTTGCGCACAGGTGTTCCGCCCAAAGCCAGTTCAATACCGTTATACCTTAAATCGCCTACATTGAGTATCGCAGTATAATAACCGGAAGTATAATCAATAGTTACCGGCACAATATCATCAGTAACTTTTTTCTGATACACTGCAAGATCAAGTTTTAGCCTGTTCTTGAAAAAATCCATTTCGGTACCTGCTTCAATTTCTTTTTTTGATGATGGCTTTAAATCGCTGTTTGGTACCTGTGTACCTCCCGCAACACCAACCGGGAACGTACCATTTGGAACTTCAAGCGTGCCTTGTATACTATAGGTTTGTAATGTTTGATAAGGACCATCCGCTTCGCCGCCGAAATCAGCATAACTCAATCTTAATTTTCCAAAATCCATGTTTGGAATATGCAACAGGTCTGAGAAAACAAATGAAAGATCAGCAGATGGATAGAGATAATTTATTTTCCCCGGCGCCAGTGTTGAGTACCAATCGTTGCGGCCTGTCAACGTTAGATATAAATATTTTTTGTATGACAAGTCTGCGCTTCCATACAATGATTGATATTCGGAGTTATATAATCCGTAGCCTAAATTTTTATCTTCAAGATTGCCTATGTTATATAAAAAAGGTATGGCAAAGTTTTGTCCTGAAGCAGTAACATATTCCTGTTGGGATTTTCTGAAGTTGCCGCCAATCATAACATTCAATGCAAAGTCTGAGCTGAGCTTAAAGCCCTTGCCTGCAGTTATATCAACATTCAGTTCTGTTTGCTTTACATTTTGTTCTGACATATCACCGTTAATTCCCTGGTCAACCAAATAACCTGTGCCAATTGGGTCAACATTTGTGTTGCGGTCATTTACATAGTCATAAGCTATTTGTCCGCCAATGAAAATGCCGTTATCAAAGGTATATTTCAAATTTGCAGAGCCAATAAACCGGTTACGATGAATAGCGCCCTGGAATTTATAGGCAGCGAAATAAGGATTGGTTGTATATACATCTGAAAAAGGATTTAATTCATTTCCTTTTGCATCAGTTCCATCACCATTCGGGCCTGCCAATGTAGTAATGTTTATGTTAACAGGAACGAACATCGGTCCCCAGTTAAGATTACCTACTGCATCTGCGACATTGGGTGCATTCCTTGTATATTCTGTAATATATTGAGACGACATATCCAACGCAAGATGTTTTGTAAAATTCAGTTGCGTTGTTTGACCGAAAGTAGCACGGAAAAGGCCTGCATTAGGAACATAACTTTCATTATTCAAATGGCTGAAAGAAATGCGTGTTGCACCTGCATCGCCAAAACTTTTATTGAAAGAAATGGTATTGGTTGCTGTTTGACCTGTTTGATAAAAACGGCTGAGATTACCTTTTGCTACTGCTGAATATGGACGGCTCACGCCATCGAATTGTGGTGTGAGCGATCCATCAAGCGCAGCGCCCCAGCTTGATTCCATCGAACCCAAAGCATCTTCCGGGCTTATTGGTTTTGCACCATTATAACCTTGCCCGAACACTTGCTGAAAGTCCGTTTCATCTATAACATTTTCCAATACATAATTTGAGTTAAGCTCAATGCCAATGCCTTGCCCGCTCTTTCCTTTTTTTGTAGTGATGAGCACAACCCCGTTTGCACCACGATAACCATACAAAGCAGTTGCTGCTGCACCTTTCAATACAGATACTGTTTCTATATCATCGGGATTGATATCGCCAATACCATCGCCTCCATCTTTACCGCCATAACCTGATTGAACATCTGTTGTTGCATAATTATTATTTATCAGCGGAATTCCATCCATCACATATAAAGGCTGGTTACTGCCCGTCATTGAAGTAATGCCGCGAATAATAACATTGGCAGGACTATTGGGCCCTGCTCCAACGCCGCTTACATTAACGCCGGCAACTCTTCCTTCAAGACTGTTTACAAAATTGTTGTCGCGCGCCTCGGTTAAAGTATTTCCTTTTACTTCAGTTACAGAATAACCTAAACTGCGCTTTGCTTTGCTAATGCCCAATGCCGTAACCACTACATCGTGCAGCGTACTTGATGTAGTAGACATTACAACATTAATAGTTGTTTGCGAACCTACTTTTACAGACACGCTATTGTATCCCACGTAAGAAAAAACCAACACATCGTTGTCAGTGGCTTCAATGGAAAACGAACCTTGCTGATCTGTAGTGGTTGCAATTTTTTTCCCCTGCACTTTAATGCTTACCAGCGAAAGCGCCTGGCCGGTTGCAGAGTCTGTTACTTTTCCTGTAACGGTTTGTTCGGGGTGATTAATGTGTTCGCGCGCGTTTGCGGAATACATAATGGCAAATGCAGCCATACATAATACTAAATGTTTGATGCCTTTTCTCATAAGGCTTGTTTGTACATTTTTCATAACAGGAGCTTGAGTTTAAAATATCTGCAGCAGGTGTAATGCGATATTATTGATTATTAAGTTTAATACCGATTTTATTTATACAGACGGTGTGGAGATTAAAACATGCTTAACTGCGTAACGCTTGTACTGAACGTTGTTGTTATCGTTTCAGTAATTGCATAACGACGAATTGTATACAACTCAGTTTCGCAAAAGCGACTTGCAACAACAATTTTTGTTGCGCCTGCATGTGGCATAAATGTATGCTCAACTACTTCGGGTGAATTATTGTTTTTGGAAAGATGAGAAAGAATTAAGTGTGTAAGCTTTTCTGTTTTGTGTGTACAAAAAAGTTTGAGCGCATCAGTATTGGAAAGATGGCCATTATCACCCGTAATGCGGCGCTTTAAAAAATACGGATAGTTGCCTGTAGCAAGCATTGCTTCATCATAATTAGATTCAAGAAAAATTGCATTGCATTGTTTAAAGTGATAAACAACCTGTTCACAGGCTTTGCCAATATCGGTGAACACACCAATGCAAACACCTTCATTATCCTGCACAATAAAACTGTGCGGATCACTTGCGTCATGCAACTTTAAAAAAGATTTTATAGTAAGGTTTCCTATTCTTATTCTTTCGCCGGAAGAAAAATGAAACACCTGATCTTTTGCTATTTGCAAAGTGCAGTTGAACAATGTTTTTTCAGTTATGTAAACCGGGGTTTTGTATTTGCCTGCAATTGATTCGAGCCCGGAAATATGATCGCTGTGTTCGTGTGAAATAAAAACAGCTTTTACTTTTTTCATAGAAAGCCCGAGCCTTCGCATTCTTTTTTCTGTTTCCCTGCATGAAATGCCTGCATCAATTAAAACAGCTTCATTTTCATTTCCTATATAATAACAATTACCGTTGCTCCCGGAATTTATTGATGCAATATGTAAAGGCATGGTGCAAATTAATAAACCGTCGGTTTAAAAAAACATGTTTCCTGGTTTCATATATAAGCTTGTTACAACTTGAGCAGTTGCTTAAATTTTTTGAGTTCATCTACTTCCATTAAAGAAAGCGGTTGATTGGTTTCATACTTTGATTGCAGGAATAAAACTCTTTTGTGTTGGGGATATTTTGCGAGGATTATATTAATCAGTTCGCCTGCCACTTTATCCTTTTCGTACAATGGTTTTGTTTCAGGTAATTCCGATTTAAACCTGTTCGGCATTTTTTTAATTACAGCTTCAAGCGTTGCCAATTTTGATTGTGAAAAATTTTCAATCTGTGATGCTTTGCCTAACAGGCCCTGCAGTTGTTTTTTACTCAGGCTGCCACGTTTTTGATATTGCTGGTAAATACTGATTACGAATGATGAAACAGGATAAGCCATGATGCATGCTTCCAGCACTTCGTTAACAATATCTACATCCGATGATTTTTTATGAACCTGCATAAATAGTATTCTTCAATACAAAAATGGCGATATATTTTAAACTACAAGCTGTTTACATTAGGTATAAATTGCATGATGCAAAAAATTATTTATTGTCTTTTGATTTGCGTGTTGCCAATAGCAGCATGTTACAGCCAGCAAATAGCTATTAAATACGGCGATAATGCAGCCGCCGGAAAATATTACAACATACGCGGTATAAAAATGTATTGTGAGATATATGGCGAAGGAAAACCTTTGCTGATGATTCATGGCAACGGCGGAAGCATGAGTGCTTTCAGTAATAATATTCCTTACTTTTCAGAGAAGTATAAAGTAATTGCTGTTGACAGCCGCAGCCAGGGAAAATCGACAGATCCAAATGACTCTTTAAGTTTTGAAATGATGGCGGATGATTTCAGTGCGTTGCTTGATACATTGCATATAAAAGCAGCTTATGTTTTAGGATGGAGTGATGGTGGTATTAATGCGTTGCTGCTTGCTATTCGTCATCCTGATAAAGTAATAAAACTGGCTTCAACAGGCGCAAACTTATGGCCCGATTCAACGGCGCTTATTCCTTCATTGTGGAAAGAAATGGTAGCGACTTATGATACATCTTATAATAAAAAATTCACGACGGCTAAAGAGAAAAACGACTGGAAAATGTTCATGCTAGATTATACGCAGCCGCATATTCCTTTAAGTAATCTGCATACTATTCATTGCCCTGCCTTAATTATTGGCGGTGATCATGATCTTATTCCAGTGCCTCATACAACACTCATAGCACACAATATTCCAAATGCAGTTTTGTGGATCGTTCCAAACTCAGGCCATCCAACTTTGATAGAACATAAAGATGAATTCAATAAAAAAGTAGATACATTTTTTGCCGGCACATTATCGCAACAATAACCAATAAAAATTCCGGTTTTAATAAAGGAAAAAACATTTTGCAGATCATAAAAATCCAACTTGTAAAAGCAATTTTTTTTAAGCGCGTTGAAAAAATGTATACAACTGTAAAATTTTTCTTTGCCTTATGATTAATATTTGTAAAACAGTTTTATCTTAACGATTCATTTCTATAAACAGAAAATCTTTCATCATGGCAAAAGCAATTAAAAAAGCTGCAGTAAAGAAAGCAGTAGCTAAAAGAGTAATAAAGAAGGCTGTAAAAAAAGCAGTCGTAAAGAAAGCAGTAGCTAAAAAAGTAATAAAGAAGGCTATTGTAAAAAAAGCAATAAAAAAAGCTGTAGTTAAAAAGGCTGCTAAAAAAGCTATTGCAAAAAAAGTAGTAAAAAAAGCAATAGCTAAAAAAGTAATAAAAAGAGCTATTGTAAAAAAAGCAGTAAAAAGAGCTATAGTTAAGAAGGCAGTAAGAAGAGCTGTTCTCAAAAATATTGTGAAAAATGCTGCTCTTGAAAACACAGCACTTCCACCATCTGAAGCACCAACACCGGCACCAGGAGATACTCCGGGAACCGAATCATGATACTAAAAACCCCCCTTGTAACAAGGGGGTTTTTTTTATAAGAAAGATTTCATTGCTTCACTTGCTGAAGTGCTGAGCTGAATATTTGCCGGTATATTTTTTTCGTAACGCTGAAACAATTCACCTGTAATAATAACTCTATACTCATTAAAAAGTAATGAAAACTTTTCAAGGTATTTATCCGCTTTCAAACTTGTGAATTCTTTATTCAGCATTGTATAAATATAATCAGGCTTTTTGTTTGACGCTATCTGTAAGACATCTTTCACAGGAACATTTGTGCCAAGATAAATAACATGCATGCCTCGCTGCTTTATAAAGTATTGCATAAGCAGCAGATCAATATCATCATGATTATCTTCATGAAGAAACATGAGAACAGTTTTTGTGTGCGTGCCCGGATTATCAAGAAGTAAAATACCGGCGATTATTTTTTTGCGAAGTACGGAAAACATCAGGTGCTCCTGCGCATTATGCACATGATGTTCATTTCGAAGCAGGCTTATTTTTTGGAGGAAAGGAAGAATGATATTGTTAATACCGTCATCTGTTCCATTCTGTAAAATATATGCAGACAACAATTGCTCATATGCATCCATATCAAGCATTATCATTTGCATGATAAGTTTGTTAACGAGATTTTCATTGCGGGCATTGAAATCCAGCTGTTCAATATTCTGTTCTCTTTGCGGCGGCGGCATTTCTGCTATTTGAGATATCTTAAATCCATACTTGTTTAACAAGCCAACATTCAATAAAAGGATTACTTCTTCAGTTGAGTAAAAACGAATATTAGTATCACTACGCGAAGGATTAAAAAAAGCATATCGCTTTTCCCAAATACGAATCGTGTGTGCTTTAATACCTGTTAAATGCTCAATATCTTTTATTGTGAATTGCTGCATACGTTTAAAACAGTATTTACACCGGAATGTTTATTGCCATAAACAAAAAACGCCGGCATAACCGGCGCATAATTTACTTTAAAATATTTTTACAACTTTATTTTCTTCAGATATTCTCCATAACCGCTTTTTGAATAATAGTCTGCCAGTTTCATTAACTGTGCATGATCAATAAAACCCATTCTGTGAGCCACTTCTTCTATACACCCAATTTTTTGCGATTGACGTTTTTCGATCACTCTTACAAATTCACAAGCATCACTTAATGAATCAAATGTTCCGGTATCAAGCCATGCAACACCACGATTCATTACACCAACATTTAATTTTTCGTTTTGCAGGTATACTCTGTTTACATCAGTTATTTCATATTCGCCACGCAGAGATGGTTGTATATTTTTTGCGATCTGCACAACTTCATTATCATAAAAATATAAACCCGGAACAGCGTAATTTGATTTTGGCGCTGATGGTTTTTCTTCAATTGATAAAGCTTTGAAATTTTCATCAAACTCAACTACACCATACCTTTCAGGATCGTTCACTTCATAAGCAAAAATTGCAGCACCATCAATATTATTAAAAGATTGAACAAGCTTGCTGAAACCTGAACCATAAAAAATATTATCACCTAAAATCAATGCAACTTTATCGTCGCCGATAAAATCCTCACCAATTACAAATGCCTGTGCAAGGCCATTTGGCTTTTCCTGTATAGCATAAGAAAAATTACAACCTAATTCTTCACCGGTTCCCAGTAAGCGTTTGAATTGTGCCGAATCATCAGGCGTTGTTATGATCAATACATCTTTAATACCTGCAAGCATTAAAACAGATAGCGGATAATAGATCATGGGTTTATCATACACAGGCATAATTTGTTTGCTTATACCTTTTGTTATAGGATATAAGCGTGTGCCCGAGCCGCCTGCAAGAATAATTCCTTTCATATACTTAATTATAAACGATTCAAAATATCTGTGAGATAAAAATTTTTCTGATCCTTTTCTGAAAGTATCAATTCCTCTTTCGGCAATTGCCAGTTAATGTTTAATTCAGGATCATCATACATTAATCCAAGCTCTGATTCTTTATTATAAAAATTATCACACTTATAAAAGAAAACAGCTTTATCACTCAACACAACAAAGCCATGTGCAAAGCCTTTTGGAATATAAAATTGTTTATGATTCTGCGCTGTAAGTTCGACTGTGAAATAATTACCGAAGGTGGGCGAATATTTACGAAGATCAACAGCAACATCCAACACACTGCCTTCTAACACACGCACCAGTTTTGCCTGTGCATATTCTCCTGTTTGCATATGCAATCCACGCAGCACACCACGCGTTGAAGAAGACTGGTTATCCTGTACAAAATGTGCATCAGCACCTGTTAATTCCTGAAATTTTTTTGAATTGAAGCTTTCGAAAAAATAACCTCGACTGTCTTCGAAAACAGTGTCGTGAATAATGTAACAATCTTTAAGCGTAGTTTCTTCGATCTTCATTACCTGTTGCTATACTGTTCTGTGTAATAGTTTTGATATTTTCCGCTGGTTACATGCTTTAACCAATCTTCATTTTGCAAATACCAATCAATGGTTACACTTAACCCTTCTTCAAAAGTCAGGGAAGGCTTCCAGCCAAGTTCTTTGTTGATTTTTGTTGCATCAATAGCATAGCGCAGATCGTGGCCCGGCCTGTCTTTCACATAAGTGATCAATGCTTCACTTTCACCTGGTGCACGATTTAATTTTTTATCCATCAGCTTGCAAAGCAATTTTACAAGATCAATATTTTTCCATTCATTAAAACCACCAACATTATAATGCTCGCCGGTTTTTCCTTCGTGAAAAACAAGATCAATTGCTCTTGCGTGATCGATCACATATAACCAGTCTCTCGTATTTTCTCCTTTGCCATAAACAGGCAATGGTTTTTTCTGAATGATATTATTGATGAAAAGCGGGATTAATTTTTCAGGAAAATGATTGGGCCCATAATTATTAGAACAGTTGGTGATGACATACGGAATATGAAATGTTTCGCCGTATGCACGCACAAAATGATCGGAGGAAGCCTTACTTGCTGAATACGGAGAATTAGGCGCGTAACCAGTTTGTTCAGTAAAAAAACCTTCGTCTCCTAAAGTGCCATACACTTCATCTGTTGAAACATGATGAAAGCGATGAACATCAAAATTTTCTTTCCAGTAATTTTTTGCAATTGCTAAAAGATTTACTGTGCCGATAATATTTGTATAAATAAAATCCATCGGTGAAAGTATAGAGCGGTCTACATGGCTTTCTGCAGCAAGATGAATAACATCGGTTATGTTATGTTGCTCAAAAATTTCCTGCAACATACCGGGCTCTAAAACGTTTGCATGTTCAAAAACATAATTAGATGCGCGCTCTACATCTTTTAAATTTTCAAGATTGCCTGCATATGTTAGTGCATCAAGATTTACAATTTTGTAATCAGGATACTTATTTACAAATAAGCGCACCACATGTGAACCAATAAAACCTGCGCCGCCTGTTATGAGAATATTTCTGCTCATTAATAAAAAGAATAGTTATTAAAATTACTTGCTAAAGATGATTTTGCATGACAAGTAAGCTCTTATAATAATTAATTTATATTTCTAAACTGTTTCATGTAACGTAGCATCGAGTCTTTCTAACACCTGTTTATTAAAAAGCTTTCGCTTTTTATCATTAATCCAACCCCATTTATTAAAATATTTTATTGCAGAATTAATGTGATATTTCAAAACAATATTGTTTGTGTAAGATTCCTTTTCAAACCCGTGAATGATACTTACATCAGGGTAAAAGACAGTTTTTGATATTGCATGTATCCTACGGCAAAGATCAATATCTTCCATGTACATGAAGTATCTCTCATCAAATAAACCCGATTGTTTTAAAACACTGCAACACAAAAACATAAAACAACCCGAAAGATTGGGAATATTCAGACACCTGTCGTATGCAAATCCATTTAATTCGTATTCATCGTTTAATCTTTTTGCCCATTTGGCTTTCTCAAAAAAACGTCTGCTTATAAGATTCACTGGCTGCGGTAATAAATGACAAAGCTTTTGCAATTCACCATTTTTATAAAAAACCTTTGGCAACAATTGACCTACATCTTTGTGCAACTGCATAAAATCAAAGATCCTGTCAAGTACACCTTCTTCAAATTCAATGTCAGGATTTAAAACAAGATGATACAAAGAGCGATCTACGGATCTTTCCAAAGCGATATTATGCGCTTTTCCAAATCCTATGTTTTTATTATTGAAGATGTATTCAACGTTATTATTATCAACAAGGGTTTTTAGATCATCAATTGGTGAATTATCAATCAAATAAATTTTACAAGAAAGATGGTTTGCATAAATGCAGTTCAATAAATTTTGTATCTGTTGCGGTGGATTTTTATATAGAACTATAGATATAGAAAGATCAATCATTAATAATTATTCAACTATGATATGAGTTTTGGATTAATTTTTCTTTTATCCTTATTTTTTATATTTCTGAATAAATTGCTTTAATTATTTCGCTTTAATTATTCTTCTATAAAGCAATTAAGCCAAGTAATACATAAATAAAAAATTAAATGATCAGTTGGCATTTGACACAGGAAGCCATTTTTTTTCATTAAAATCATATGTTTTAACAACCCGTGCCGGACAACCTATTGCTATTGAATAAGGTGGTATTTCGCTATTGACTAAAGACATGGCACCAATTATTGAACATCTGCCAATTTTTGCACCGGGCAAGATAGAGGCACTCTCACCTATCCAAACTTTTTCATCTATAAATACCGGTTTCGTTATCAACTTCCTTTCCGAAGGTATTGATTCAGGGGGGTCTTGTTCAGCACTATGCCTTGAATAATTGCCATGATTAAGATCGGTTATAAAAACCTTGCCGGCTATTAATACGTTATCTTTTATAGTAATTGATTCTGATGAAGCGATATGAACAAAATCGTTGATTTGAACGTTATTGCCAATACTTATGCAAATGCTTTTGTCATCATGTATAGGATAGGCTTCAATTCTGCAGCTTCTTCCTGCAATAAAATTTTTACCTATTCTCACATTTCGTTTATTCCGCATATCGAAAGGCAAACGAATAATTTTTGCCTGTGGGTAATTAAGCTTGGTATAAATAAGGCAGACAAACATGCGCAGGCTTCCCCCAAAACCATATTTTCTAATCAATCCCATTTATTACACTTAAGCATATTAATATGTAACTAAAATAGCTTCCCCGGGAGAAAAATTATCTATTGTGAAAGTAGTCTTTCCGCTATTAAACTTTCCTGCTAAAATGTTTGGCCCAACAGAACTTGATAACTGACCCATTCTCGGATAAACTTTCAAAGTTCCGGCAATATTTTCGGGAACAGTAAAACTTACATTATTAAGGCTATTGCTATCTTTATTAACCAATAGTAAATATGTAGCTGCAGAATTTTTCGATTTAAACACCCCAATCAATATATTCATATTGGCAGTTTCGATGCCTTTTGAACTTGATGACAACAACTGTGTTTTATCAATGGTTTCATTATTTGAATTTGCAGACACGTGATAAGTACCAATTCTTGTACTATTCATGATAACCGGGCCCAAGACCTTTGTTACATATTCGTTTATTGCTTTTATATAAGTATATTTTTTTGTTGGGTTGCCGTTAGCATCGAGAATAGCATCTCCAAAATTTCCACCATTTTTAGATGGTATTGGTTCATATGTAAAATATATAATTCCCTTTGCGCCATATGCTAATGAACAAAAAACACTAAAATTTAACTGGTATTGAGTTGGATCAGGCAGGTTTGAATTAGAAGTAGAAAGTATGTAAGACCAAAAAGGACGGGAGCCAGCTGCGTTACTAAGATAATTAAGACTATAAAAAAAAGAATTACGTACAGAGCCGTTTTTTGTGAAAGGATAATAATCAAATGAAACAACATCACTTGATGTTTGCGGGTTTGAAGTAAGACTGTTTACATAAACTTCGTAACTGCTTTTTGAATTAAATGCATAGTACGGAAGCAAATAATAGTAAGCTAGTTTTCCCGGATCATTTTTCTTAAAAAAAGCCGTCCATTGATTTACCTGTGACACATATTTTTGAGGGACTTCACCAATAAGATAATATCCTGCGAAAGCCTTACTATTAAGCGATTTAAAATGAGATATAATCTTCATAGCTGTATCAGCATTAAACGAAGAATCAGCAATGCGCATTCTGCTATCTATTACAAGTAACTGCATATTAAATTTTTGCGCCAGCTTTAGTGTTCTGTCCATCATACTAAAGTCTCTTGATCCCATATAATATTGCGGACCTGTAAGAAAATTGATGTAAGCGTTGCGGGCTTTAACATATGATAATGAATCTTTCGCGATGTCATTATTAACGGAAATTCTTGGATCTGCAAATGTTCCAATTACAAATTCATTTTGTTTCCATTGGCTAAATGCAGCATTAAATAAAAAGGTTACTAAAAACAAAATAGCTATCTGTTTCATAGATATTATTTAAACCTATTTGATTTTAAGTTGTAAATAAAGTTTAACAGGAATCTTTTCTTAATTTTTGTTAGAGATTATTTCAAAATTTAGTTGAATACTGATTTGAATTACAACAGTAATATCAATAACTATGCCTTTGCGCTTAAATACTAGTTGTAAAAATTAAAGCTCTTTATTGTACCCAAAAAAACCATCAACCCTACCTTTAAGAGCTGCATAGTGCTTTCTTATTCTACTCTTATTAAATACAACACTATTTTTTATTAATAACAATAATTGGTTTATTACTGACTTAAAAAATAAAAACGAAATGGCAGCGCTTGCTTTTTTCTTTAAAATAGCGCCATAGCCAAAGGCATAATTATAAATTTTCTTTTCAGGCATAACAGATACATTAAGCTCAGCATGCCAAACATCAATAGTATTTGTATAGACGACTTTATACTTTTTTACTGCATCAATTATATATCCTAATTCATCTCCCGAAGGATAGTAAGCACCTGTTCCGAAATTAACCTCGTAATAAACATCCTTAACGCTGCTAAAACATGTAATGGCTGAGTAGTTCAGGTGAAAATTGTAAATATTTAAATCAACGGTTTTATCCGGCCATTCTCTCATTACATTTTTCTTTGCTGACCTATTATATACCCTTCCATACACTACATCTACTGAAGGGTTTTCTTTGAAAAAACTGATGGCAGATTCAATTGTATCCTCATAAAAGACACAATCATCGTCAGGGAAAGTTATGAGATTAGCTTTTGAAGACTTAATGCCAACATTTTTTGCGTTTGCGCTTCCTTTTACATCCAATTTTGTATGTATGATATTTAATGCCGTTGAGTATTTTAATACGATAGGTGACAAATCAATTACATCATTCTGATCCATTATCAACACTTCTATGCCGTTTAAAGAATGCGTTTGCTTCGTTATACTATCAAGAAATCTGTCAAGATCATCAAATCTGCCATAAGTAGGTATAATTAAACTTATATCAGGCATTAATGGGATTAAGATCATTGTTTGAGAAAATAGTTTTTACCCAACTGGGTAAACTGTATTCATCAAGATTTAATACTACAAATGGTTTATTAAAAAACTGTTTATCAATTTCAGGTTTAAATTTATCTATTATTAAAATGTTGTTTTCATTATAAAATTTTTCTTTCTTTATAAATGTGTTAGTAGTAACTAATTTTTTTCGAGTAATCATCGCATCAATTGTGCGAAATGTATAGCCAGACTGCTTGTCATCTGGTATATCTAAAATTGATTTGGATTGATTAACGATTGAAACAACTTTCTCTTTAGACAATATTTTAAATTTCACAGGCTTCAAAAAAATTCCTCTGATTATATTCTTTACATAAGCTGAAAAAGGCATATATAAATAATTAAAGAAATTAAACCCAGGTAACTGTTCAGCAATTTTTTTTATAAAATTTATACGTGATGAATAAGCCCACCCTATGAACGACATATCATAAACAGGTTCATGATTTATTAGGTTTATATATTCAGGCAGATAAAAATTTGGCAGATACTTTAAGACAGGATATTTATTGCAATCTTCCGGATCGAAAGAGAAAAATTTGTCGAACTTATCAAGGTATCTTTCATAGTTATTATTGCACATTGAATCCCATTGATGCATTATCAAAACGATATCAGGGAATTGTATACGTATTCTTTCAATGAAATTAAGAGGCATTAAAAATCCGCGTATAACAAAGAGATAATCGATCTTCTCTTTTTTTATTTTTTCAAAAATTTCGAAATAATACTTATGCTGAAAATTTACAAGTTTCCCTTTTGTAAAATTACTCACGAATTTGTATAGCAAACCATCTTCTCTTTCGGGATAAAACAAAACAGACGCACCTTCACTTTCTATTTGCCGGATAATAGCTTTTTCATAGTTATAAAATACAGGTGCAATAAATAAAACAGTTTTGTTATAAAGGTTTTTTTTCAATTGAGTTAATTCTCTTTTTGTAACTGAACAGGATCTTGCTTTATTATTTCAACAAGAGATTTTCGTGTAATGGCAAATGCATATACTGCAAGTGATGTAAGCAAAAAAGTAAAAAATTGAATGAACCACATTACCCAATCAAAGAAATATAACAGATGATATAGACTTGCAAGAAGTGGAAGTAGCAAATAAATATTGTTAACAGATTTTACTATTAACTTATAATACAAAACAAGAATACCTATCCCTATCAAACAAGAAACTATTCCCCCAAAATACATATATAAATAAACAGGTAGCGTAATATTTATAGAAGTGTAAACACTAATTACAAATGGAACCGGGTACCCCATAAATGCTGCTCTGTAATATTGATTAGGCATTACATCATTCCCAAAAAAGTTACCTGGAAATAATGAATCGATAATAAGTTTAATTTGATTTATTAATCCATATTTATCATAAAATATATATAGTGGATCATCAAGATTTTTATAATGAATAGGCAACATAGATGTTTCAAGGAACGACAATCTTCCCATAATCATCTTGGCAATAAAGCTGGAATCAAGTTGAATGTTTGATTTTCGTATAAAAATAGTTGCTGCCAGAAATAAAAAAGGAGTAAAAAATAACAAAAAGATTAATAGCTTTTTAATACTCTTTTTATACACCTGATAATTACTAAATGCAGGATACATTAAAAAGATTATAAACAAAGAAATAAACCCGCTTCTGCTACCCGTAACTGTTGCATAGATAAGATAGATAAGGCATAAAAAAATTATATTAAAAGGTTTACGCTGATAAAACAATATGCATAATAAAATTATAAACGGGTTGAAAAAAAAAGCAATATAATTAAACAAAGAGCCAAGTGAATTACCGGTGATTTTTCCTTCAAAACCACCACCTAGAAAAAAGAATACAATAAATAAAAAAATTGAGAAATAATATAATGGTGTAAGATTATAAAACTTAGGAAAGATTAATTTTTTTTCTTTTTTTGTCGGTAAAAAATAAACTACTACTATAGTTCCCAAAATAGTTACTGCATTTAGTATAAATCCTTGCAAAACGGCTTGTTTATCATCAATGTTTGTGTAGGTATTATAGCTTCCAACAAATGAAAAATATATACCTGGTACAATAAAATGAACGATCAAATAAAATAACAATATGGATATAAAAACTTTTTTCAAGCAGTAAACCTTGTCTTTACTTATAGAGCCAGCTATAACAATTTTATTTTTCTTCCGCCAAAATTTGTTACAGATTGCTTTATTCTAATAAATATATTGTTTATATAATTTTTGAAAATAGGCGAAGTAAAATAGTACAATAACATTGATGCACCAGAACTAACGATAGCAGTAATCACAACTTCCAGCAAATACAATTTATTTTTTTCGAGAGGAAGATAGTTACGTAAAAACAGCAGGCTAAAAATAAGCAACCCAACAGGTAAAATTGCAGGAACTATAAGTTCTTTTAAAAATATAAAAATATTTTTTTGCAAAAAATCGCATAGAAAGAATGTATAAAAAATGCTGGTTATTGAAAAACATGCAAGCTCAAAGTAAGCAAAAACAATATATCCATACTTATGAAAAAATAAAATAATCCCTCCCCAATAAACAATAATTTGAACGGTTGATATGATATAAATGAACTTCGTTTTTTTAGTTGCAATAGACAAAATGCCTGCAGGGTAATTAATAAACGCAAAAAGATTGCAAAGCGATAGTAAAGCAACAATTTGTACACTTTGCTGGTATTTATCTCCAATCCAGGTATAAACGAATTGTTTACTTAATAATGAAAGCGCTAATGTTGGAAACATAATAGCCGGTAATAAAATACAGATTACTGTTTTACTAAAATTAGCGAGTCCTTCAAAATTTTTCAAGGCTACAAAATGATTAAACCTTGCATTAAAAGGATTAAATAATGCGCCAAATATCGATCGGAAAAATGCAAGGCAGGTTAGGCCAACTGAATAATATGCCACTGCCTCTGCGCCGGATAATTTTGCAATTGCGTACGGATCAAACTCGTAAAATAAGATCCATGCAATTGTTATATAGAGAGAACTTAAAGCTAATCCCTTAATTGATCTATATGTTTCTCTTGAAAAACGAGTATTGGCGATTATTGATTTAAATGAAACGGAGAATTTTCTCTTTGCAAGGAACACGCCAACTAATAAACCAATAAGTGCAGTAATTTGACAAAACAAAAAATAACCTATGATGTTGCATTGACCATTTTTTATAAAGAAATAAACAGACGCAATTTTTAATGCATTTACTACTACCAGAATTGTTTGCAAAATATAATCCTGAACACGTACTCCATATATAATTTGAAGTATTCGCTGGATTAGCATGTTTGGAGAAAACAAAGCGAGTAAAAGCAGAAGATTTTTAGCTACTGAAATATCTTTTGCAGTTGAAATATCTTTAATTAGCCACGAAGGATAGAAAGAAAATATAATAATTACTACTGCAAAAAGCAGTGTAAAAATTAAAAGTATGAAGGTTAAAAAACCTATTATTTTAATCTCTTCATTTTTTTTATTTTTTGCGTAGTACTCACTTGCGTATTTATAACCCGCATTTAAAAAACCTATATCTGAATAAGACAAAAAAATATTAAAAGAAATGCACAATGTATAAATACCATAAATTTTAGAATCATTAGATAAGTATGGTATTACAATAACAAGTGATAAAACATTTATAAATATTGATAAGAGTTGTGTAGCATATATCTTAAAATAATTTTTTGTGTATGACTGCATTATATTACTCACAGGTTCTATATTATAGGGCTGTCAAAAAGTTTTTAAATATATTTTCAGTTAGCTCATGTTCGCTTTCGGAACTTGCTAAAAAATTATACTTATAATTCCTGTATGCTTTTTCATCTACATCAGGTATTTTGAGTTCATGTTCTGATTCATCTATATTAACACAAGTAGTATTTAACACATTTGCAAAGTGCAAAATTTGAAGATACATACCGTGAGGATATGTCTTTTTTATATCATTGCCATAAATAAAAACAACAGGCTTTTTAAAAATAATGGCAAACGAAACCGAAGTACTGGCATGCGTTAAGACAAATTCAGAATGTTTGATCAGCTCACCGGTTTTATATTTTATAATTCTACGGTTTTTATAAAATCTTTTTTTTTCATAATCTGATCTTGGATGAGCAGCTATCACAACTTTCAGATTTATTACTCGTTCTATGTAATCAAAAAAATTATTTAAAGAGTTATAATAGGTTTCAGCATTTACTTTAGGCATATGAACCAGATCAAAATCCGGATGGAAAGGCAAATAAGCATCGAGAAAAACACAATATCGCTGGTCAATAAGATTCTCGTCAGTATGTTTTATAGTAATCGATTTATCAAAGTCAAAAGAATTTACAGGAATTAAGATTGACTTATCTAAATTGTTTTCACCGCCATATCCAATGGTTGATAATCCTCTTTTCCCTGCATAAAAAACATATGTAAAAGGATGAATTAATTTTAATCTTCTTGCCAATGCTGCCAATTGATTAGAAAATGCTTTTTTTAAAAATTTAAGGTCGCTGAATGCGTTGATTTTTGAGAAAGTCTTTTTAAGCAGCGACTCGTTTAAGAAAGGAAAAGGAATTGCTCCTCTGGCAAAAAAAGCTGTTATACACTTGTGCTTAGAAAAAAGTCTAAATAAAGTATACACTTCTCCATAATAATTTATATTAAAAATAAACAGTGTTTTATACTTAACTCTTAATATTTCTTCCTCAACCTGTTTAAGCGAAGAAAAATTTTTTACAATACTTTCATTTAAAGCTGAATTAATAATAAGATTCTGATGATAAATATCTGATAAGTTCCAATATTCAACATCAAAGCCTTTTTCTTTAACAGAATCAATGTAAAAGTCTTGCTTAAATTTTGCAGTCAGTGATTGATAAGTAACATAAACAATATTTGTTATGTTAGGCACGAATCGTGTTTATATATTTAAGGTTTGAGAAATTAATAGAGCAGTTATTTTTCATGGTTTAAATATCTTTCGTCCGCCATCTTTTTATAAAAATTTTCGAAATAAATTTTAGATAAGTAGCCATTTAATCTAAAAGAATTATTTGAAATGCATGTAGCAATTATTTCTTCTGAAGAGGCTGTTAATGCTTTTTGCCCAAGATGATGAAACATTTCTTTCATGAATTGCAAATCTTCAGGATAGTCAGTTGTAAAACGGAGTTCACTAAAATGCGGTATAACAGAATAATTAAACTTTAATTTCTTAATTTCTTCATCTTTAAAAATTCTTCCCCAACCCGTTTCAAGAAGTTGATAACTATTGTTGAGCAAAATATTCTTTAGATAACCTGTATCCCAACCCATAACATTCATACCTAAGGGTAAACCTTCTGTTTTTACCATCAGTGATCCAGCAATTAAATTTTCAAAAACAGCTTTTATCGCTTCCATAGATAATAAGAAATTATCGCCGTCTGCTATTACAACTTTTTTAAAGTTGAACCTGTCAGAACATTCCATTACCCGTAGTGGTACATTATTTTCAGTACCTCTGAAAATACTTATTTCTTCATTTTTATATAGATCTTCAAACTGCTTATTTAAAACCGTGTCCGGCGAAGCAATAACAATTTGCAACCCTTGTTCTATTTCATTTTTGAAATTTACTTGTATACGTTTTGTAAGCCATTTTATTAAAGGCAATTCCTCAACAATTTGTAGATGTTTTTGAGGTAATCTCTCGGATTCAAGTCTTGCAACTATTATTATTGCATTCATTATTTTCCTTAGAAGTTTATAGCGAAATGTTTATGTGCTTAATATCTTCCTGGGCTTTTTTATAATCGTCAAAGTTTCCAATATCGAGCCAATAACCGAGAATAGGAAAAGTAACAATCTTTTTCCCTTCATTAATCAGGCATTCCATAAGATCAGTACTGTCAAAAAAATCATTCGGTATATGTTTTAGAACTTCTTTCTTTATCAAATAAATTCCTGCGTTTGAATAATAAGTGTATTTGGGCTTTTCCTTTAAAGAACTTACAACGTTATTATTATTAATCTCCATAACAGCATAAGGAATATCAACATTATAAATTGTTGAAGCCACAGCCATATCAGCATCGGCGCTAATAAATTCATTATAAAACCCATTCAGATCAATAGTAGTAAGCAAATCTGAATTCATTATTAAGATAGTATCATGGCTTAATGCACTTTCAATAAGTTTAATAGCACCTATTGTCCCCAGAGGCCTTTCTTCTTTTATAAATTTTATTGCAATATTTTTTGAGGCCCCATCTCCAAAGTACTCGATTAACTGTTCCCCCAAATAATTTATACTTATAAAAATGTTTTTTACACCAAAACTTTTTATCCTGTCAATATTATATTCAATTACAGGTTTGTCTCCAATTTTTAATAAAGGTTTGGGGGTGTTAAGTGTAAGCGGCAATAACCTTTTTCCTTTTCCACCAGCCATAATCAAAGCATCGACAGGTATAATGTTCTTTAATTCACGTAGATCTAATATTGAAACAACTTTCATATCATTATCTACAACGGGAATGAAAAAAATATTGGATTTTCTGTATGTACTTATTATCTCGTTTTCAATAAAAGAGTCTCTTATATATTTACATTGTTTATTAATTATCTTTTCTACTGAATCACTGATATTAATTCCTTTTATTAAACCTCTTCTTATATCACCATCTGTAAGAGAACCTCTTAAATTATTATTATCATCAATAGCAAATAAGACATTAGCAATTAAACCTTGATTGTCTAATATTTTCAGGGCATCTTTAATCGTTGTATTTATAGATATCAGATGATCTTTTAAATAATTCATTTATGAAAATTTATATCATAAAATTTCTTGGGTATCAAATCATTCCAATCTATTGCCTTTAATTTTTTGACTATGTTTATCGCAGTATTACCTGAACCATAAGGGTTTTTGTTTTTTTTGAGTATATGCCTGAATGAATCGCTTTTTATTTTTTTAAAAGCATTTTCAATTGCTTCTTTATCAGTAGTACAATTAATTATGCTCTTTGATTGTATTCTTCCTTTTTGTCTGTCACCAATATTAATAGTTGGAATTAGTAATGCAGGAGCTTCAACGATACCGCTTGAACTATTACCTACTACACCAGACATATATTGCATTGTTGACAGGTACATCAATTCTCCTAAAGATGCAAAAACACAACTTTTATGCGGATGGGTTAACACATATTCATCAATAAGATTATTAATTTCTCTTCCGCCATTATCTGCATTCGATTTAGTGAAAATAAAAAAGCTATCTTCCTGAATATCTATAACAGCAATTAACTGCTTAAATTCCTGAAGTGTATTCACATCGTTTAAAGTAACAGGATGATACGTTACCAGATAATTATATTTTTTGAATTTTATTTGGAGTCTTTTCTCAACTTCTGATTTTGATAGCAAATGCAGGTTTTTAATGTTGTCTATACTTAAAGCGCCAACATTAAAAACATGTTTTGGATTTTCACCCATTTGAATTATTCTGGCCCTGTAAATTTCAGTAGAAGCAAAATGCAGGTGACTCATTTTTGTGATAGCATTGCGAATAGAATCATCATAAGCCCCTTCTGTAATTTCTCCTCCATTAATGTGTGCTACAGGAATTTTGTAGATCAGTGCTGTTTGGGATACGGCAAGAATTTCAAACCTGTCTCCTAAAATAACTATAAGGTCAGGATGCAATTCTTTCAGTGCATCTGCAAATCCAATTAAACCAATTCCCATTGACTTTACTACGCCCTCAGTTGTATCAGATGATAACAACATTTCAACTTTTTTATCAATGCGAAAATCCTGTTTTACTTTATTATAAGTTAAACCGAATTCAGGCGATAAATGCATACCTGTAACAACCAATTGAAGCTTCCATTTCTTTTCGTTTAGAATAGCTTCAATTAAAGGCTTTAAAAGCCCATATTCAGCACGACTACCTGTTACAACACATATTTTTTTCATCTGGTTATTATCAATTCATCTTCTTCAAAATCTTTAATGGCTCTTTTACCAAGCACATTATCCCATTGCATTGGAGAGATACCGGTTCCTGGTCTTTTTACAGTTATATTATCTTCTGTAAATATTTCATTCTTATGTATTCTCTTTGATGCCACTATACTTTTACGGGCAATAGCAATATTCTTTAATTCCGATGAAGATGGTTTTTTATGTCTTTTACCTAGAGCTTCTTCTATATTTCTTATGCCTGTAATCATTGCTTTTAATTCGTCTGGTTCCAGAGAAGCCGCATGATCAGGGCCGGGCATATTTCTATCCAATGTAAAATGCTTTTCAATTATGGTTGCGCCCAGTGCCGTTGCAGCTATTGGAACTTCGATGCCCAAAGTATGATCTGAATAACCAATTTTTGTTTTAAATTTCTTTTTTATATCAAGCATCGCGAGAAGATTTACATCATTCATCGGTGTTGGATACTCGGTATTGCAATGAAGTATCGTTACATTATTTTTATTAAATCCTGTTTGAAATATGATCTTCAAAGCATCAGCTATTTCTTCAATAGTTGCCATTCCCGTAGAAAGAATTAGCTTATTAAATGATGACGCCATTTTGCGCAAGTATGGGAGATTTGTAATTTCTCCCGAAGGGATTTTTCCTATGTTTATGCCAAACTTTTTTAATAAAGTAATACTTTCAAAGTCAAATGGTGTTGATAGAAATCGAATATTCTTTTTTGCCGAATACTCTATTAATAATTCATGATCATTTTCTGAAAGCTCCAATTTTTTTACCATTTCAAGTTGGCTGTCACTTGATGAATCATTCTTAATCTGGTAAGTTGCTTTCGGTGCCTCTCTTGTAATATTCTTTTCGGCTTTGAATGTTTGAAATTTCACATAATCAGCCTTCGCATCTGCTGCTGCATCAATTAGTTTTTTTGCAGTTTCAATGTTTCCGTTATGATTTACACCTGCTTCTGCTATAATAAGAACTCTGGGCATTGATGATTTACAAAATTTATGACTTAATAAATTTTTTAGCCGGAATACCGGTAACTATAGTATTGTCTTCAACGTCTTTTGTTACAAGGCTTGATGCGCCAACAGTTGAATAATTGCCAACGCTTTTATATTGAAGTATTGTAGCATTAACGCCAATTAAATTTGAATTGCCTATTATAACGCCGCCTGATATGTTCACTGCAGGATTTATAACATTGTAATTACCAATGATTACGTCATGCCCTACTGTTGTGCTCAGATTAAAAATGTTGAAAGAACCAATTTTAATGGAGGTTGTAAAAACGCAATTTTGAGTAATAACGTTGCCGTTACCCTTCGATATATCATCAAAATTGCCTATAACACTTGGGTGAATTAAGTTTGGAAATTTAAATTTATTCCTGAACTTATTTGCAAGTTTTTCTATCAATTTTGGATCTCCAACTCCAATTACCAAACGAATATCTTTATCAACATTTTCCAAATAATTCTCAGCGTAAACTTTGTAATTCTTACCACCAATTATAATATCCGGTTTTTTGTCAATATCAATGAAACCCGAAAATTCATAACTGCCAATTTGCTTTATTAAAGCAAAAACTTCTTTTGCAAAACCCCCTGATCCTAAAATAAAAATCTGTTGCATACGCATTAAACGTTATTAAAACATTTGGTCTTTTAGATCATTTAAAATAGGGCTACTTGGAATATTTACAAGTCTTCGCTCAATCCATTCAGCATTGCTCAGGTCATAAGAAGGACAGTCCTTAAACATTGGTAATTTATTCATCAGCATCCAACATGGCCTGGTCATTACATTATTATCGTTGGTATAAGCAAGAAAAGCATCGCGCTCACTTTCATCATTCAATAAAACTGCATTTAACCAATAATTCGATCTTACATTTTTTTGCTCGCTTATAAAAGTGTATGATGTATTTGAAAAGAACTCTTTATATGCTTCTGCCAACTTTCTTTTTGCTGTAATAAAAGTTTCCAACTGCTCCATTTGTGCACATGCTAATGCTGCATTAATATTCGGCAACCTGTAATTATAAGCAATCGAATCATGTTCAAAATTCCAGCGATGTGCAACCTTAGCCTGGGTACTTAAATGCTTTGCTGTTTTAGCAATTTTCTCATCATCAGTAACTATCATCCCCCCCCCGCCACAGGTAATAGTTTTATTTCCATTAAAACTATAAGTTCCGCACAATCCAAATGTTCCTGTATGCTTTCCCTTGTAAATTGTACCCAAGGATTCTGCGGCATCTTCTATTAAAGCTATATTGTATTTATTGCAAAGTTCTGCGATTGTATCAATTTCTGCAGCCTGTCCGAAAGTATGCATCGGCACACAAGCTTTTATTCGTTCTCCTGTTTCTTTATGAAAACATTCTTTATTGCTTAGAAACGCTTTTTCTTCTAAAAAAAATTTCAGCTTTTCTGCAGAAAGTGATAAAGTATTTTTATCAACATCAATAAAAAGAGGCCTTGCGTTTATATAGCTTATAGCATTACACGTTGCAATAAAACTGAGCGGTTGAGTAATTACTAAATCGTTTTGTTTTACATTATTTATAATTAAAGCAAGATGTAAAGCAGCTGTACCATTAGTTATAGCGATTGCATATTTAGTACCTGTATAATCACAAATCATTTTCTCGAATCTGTTTACATATTCACCAACTGATGAAACAAATGTAGAATCGATTGTGTCAAGCACATATTTCTTTTCATTGCCTTTAAAAACCGGTGCATGTAAAGGAATAAACTCTTTTGTATTAAACTGGTTGCGGATGAATTGTACTACGTCCTCAAACATTATAAATATCAGCTTTGTATTGCAAAAGGTTTTCTTTGTTTTTGAACCATCCAATAGTTTCAGCAAGGCCTTGTTCTATAGAATATTTTTGTTTCCAATTGGTATGGTTTAAAAGTTTTTGGTTATCACCCAGTAATCTTTCCACCTCGCTTTTTGCAGGTCGCATTCTTTCCTGCTCATTTATAATCAACGCTTCACTATTGATCAATGCTATTATCTTTTTTGCAAGATCACCAATACTAATTTCTTGCCCTGTTGCAATGTTTATTTCCTCGCCTAGCAAACTATCGGACTTTGCTATTTCAATAAAACCTTGTACTGTATCTTTTACATAAACCAGGTCTCTTGTTGGATGCAATGCGCCAAGTTTGATTTCTTTTTTATTATTCAATAATTGAGAAATTATATTTGGAATAACTGCACGTGCCGACTGCCTTGGGCCATAAGTATTAAAAGGTCTGACAATAGTTACAGGCAAATTAAAACTTCTGTAAAACGAATCAGCAATAGCATCAGCACCGATTTTAGTAGCTGAATAAGGAGATTGGCCTTGCTTTGGATGCTTTTCATTAATTGGTACATATAAAGCTGTACCATAAGTTTCGGAAGTTGATGTAACCAGAATTTTTTCTAGTTTTAATTCTCTTGCAGCCTGAAGCACATTTAATGTGCCCTTTATATTAGTATCAACATAAGTTTCAGGAGAATGATAGCTATAGGGAATAGCGATTAGAGCAGCTAAATGAAAAACTACATGAGAATCTTCCATCGCTTTTTTCACACCGTAAGGATCACGGATATCGCCAGAAAAGATTTCAATTTTATTCAATACATCTTTGCTCAAAGAATCAAGCCAACCCCATTTGTTGAAAGAATTATAATAAACAAATGCTTTTACAATTGCGCCTTCTTCGACCAACTCTTCCACCAAATGACTTCCGATGAAACCATCAGCACCTGTTACTAATACTTTTTTACCCCGTAGTTCCATCAGCCGTGCTATTTATTTAATCTTTTAAGCAGTTGTTTCAAAATTAGAAACCCACATATTAAAATACCGCCTACTAATCCCCCTATTATAAGTGAAATAAGTTTACTTGGTTTTTGTACTTCTAATGGCAAAGTAGGCTCGTCTATAATTTGATAAAGGGGTGTTTCTTTTTGCAATGTAATTTTTGCAAGTTCCAGGTTTTGCAATACCTGACCATAAGCCTCCCCTAAAGCAGTTGCACTTGCCTGGCCTTGCATCGCTCCGGAACGCTGAACCTGGTATGCAGGGTTTAAATTAAAAGTAGCATCTGTTTGAGCAGCTACTGAAGTAATTGCCCCTCCCAAAATATTTTTTATGCTATCAGCTTCATGCTGAAGCATATTTAAATTTTGTTTTGCTGTACTGACTTTAGTATTTATGTAAAAAGCTGAAGTAGAGTCAACCAAATATTTTGCCAGGTAATAAGAGAACTTTTCATCTGTAGATGTTGTACTCACTGCATAAATACTTTGAGTTTTATCAGGTTGAGAAACTTCTAAATTGCCACTCACAACATTGGTGTAAATGCTTCTGGCCAAACTATCTTGTACCATCGTCATGGCTAACGCATTATCAGGAAAAGGGTAAGCATTTTTGGTTCTGTCAAGTGCTTTCCAGGCTTCATCCATTTTTCCATCTTTTACATATATATTTATTAGTGAAGTATTTTCTGCTTTACCGAATAAAGCTTTTTGAACCATTCTGCGCGATTTCATCAGTGTAATAATATTATCACCTGAAAAAGCATTTATATTATCACTTCCTAAATCAATCCCAAACTGGTTTGCAAGGCCAAGTAAGCCACCTCCGCCACCAGACGAACTGTTTGATAAGACAAAATTGATTGAAGCATCATATTTTGCTTTTGCAGTGTATGCATAAAGCAAACCAAGCGAACCACCAAGACAACCTATAATTACAATGATTAACCACTTTGACAAAAGGTACTGTATAATTTCCTGCAAGCGTTTAATTATATCTTTTAAACTAACTTCTTCCTGTTCGCTCATTGTAATTCTTAAGCTTTAAAATGTAATCTTAGTAATGTAAAATTGCAATAACAACACCTGCCAGAGATGCAATAGCGCTTGCAAGACCAATAAACTCTGCTGTAGAAATTTTTTGCTTTTCTTGTTTTGCTGGTACTATTATTTCTGCCCCCGGCTTTACATCAGGCTTGCTCTTAAAAAACAAAAATCCGCGGGTGGAAGCTGCGCTCCCATTCGCATATACAACATAGGTTTTACTCTTTTTACCATTTTCAGCTACACCACCTGCTGCCGAAATATAATCATGTAAATTGTATCCTTCGTTATATGGTATTTCTGTTGGAAAAAGCACGCTTCCACTTATTCTAACCTGCGCATTATATTTTGGAACGATTAATTCATCGCCTGACATCAATACAACATCTTCCGGTGAACCTGGCGCTGAAAGTATTTTAGTTATATTAAGCGGAATTTGATCAGATTGTTTTTGCATAGATTCCTCAACAAGATTACTTGAATCATTAAGCTGGTTTTGAATATTTGAAATCACCTGTTGCCTTGCCTGCGCTGTTTCATCGCTAACGTTCAAACGTTTTATATATGCACCATTAAGATACGCTTCCGGTGTAAACCCACCAGCTCTTTTAATTATATCACTCACTCTTTCTTCCCGCTTTTCCAAAACGTAAGGACCGGGATATTGTAATTCACCGGAAACTATTATAGATTGAAATGCAACAAAA
Source organism: Bacteroidota bacterium (assembly GCA_013286425.1). Lineage (GTDB taxonomy): Bacteria > Bacteroidota > Bacteroidia > Chitinophagales > Chitinophagaceae > Parafilimonas. Next base: position 4,161 of record JABDFS010000035.1, on the reverse strand, counting down.
CCAGGCTTGCGCTTTATTGTTATTAGATCAGAAGGCTGCAGGTAAACATTGTTTTGTGTTGCCGAAATATCAGTAATGTTTTTTACTTCTATTATCATGCTTGCCCTTACATCCTGCGATGTAAGTGTATCTCTTCTTATTAATCTTGCCACTTCAATTCTTTGCGGAAAAGCAGCGTCTGTAAAACCGCCTGCCTGAAGAATTACATCTTTCAGCGTTAAACTATCCCTGTATTCGAAATAACCCGGGTTTCTTACTTCACCCAAAACAGAAACATAATACTTATCTTTTAAATCGAATATGGAAGATATCACAACAGAGTCTTCACGCTTTAATAAAATGCTTTTTTGCTGCATTGTGTCAGAAGGGGCGAATGAAAACATTTCTTTCGAAAGGTTATCTTTAAGCCTGAATACCTGCGCGCGTTGCATAAATGCATCTTCTCTAAATCCGTCGCCCTTGTTAATGAGATCTCTTAACGTCATACCGTCTGTCAATTCATACAATCCTTCCCTGTAAACAGCACCGGTTAATGTTATCCTATTACTAAACCTGTTTAATACTTTACTCACAATAACGCTATCGCCGCTTTGTATCTTATAATTATTGAAGTCTGCAGCGCTAACATCTTTCACACTTAATTCTTTGCTGGTAAACTGTACAATTTTAACTGAAGATGTGTAAGCGCTGTCAGAAAATCCTGAACTGTATGCCAGCAGATCCTGTAAAGTTTCGCCAGGCAACATCTCAAAAATGCCGGGGCGTTTTACATAACCGTTTATGATCACTTTTGTTTTATAAGAAGGAATTCTTATCACATCATTATTCTGTAAAGTAATATTATCGCTTTGATCGCCGTTAACAAGAAATCTGTACAGATCAATATTTTTAAGAACCTTATTATTCCTCAATAATTGTATTTGCCTGAAACTTCCAAACTCAGAGGGCCCACCTGCAACAAACAATGCATTAAATGCAGTGGCAAGAGAAGGAACAGTATAATTGCCGGGTTTATTACTACCTATAACTGTAATAGAAATACTTTTTATCTGGCCTACCGTTATACTTATTTTAGACGCACCTGTTCGTAAAGTAGTATAAGCTGTACGGCCCATTAAAGAAGTTATTTTTTGAGTAGTATTTTCTATTGTGGAACCTGAAACCTGTAACTGTCCTACGTTGGGAATAATAATATTTCCTTCAGGAGAGACAGTAACAGGAATGTCTGCTTCCTGAACACCATAAACAGAAATATTAAGCTGATCGCCCGGGCCAATTATATAATTCAAAGGAGTGGCCACAGATATTGCCGGCTGAAAATTTAGCGTGGGATTGTTGAATAATTCCGAACCGAATATTCGCGGGTTGATAAGCGGTTTTCTATTAGCTGTATCATTCGCATATAACTGGTTAAATCCTGTGTCGCGCAAATTGTTTCTATAAGTGTCGTTTGCATTATTCTGTCCAGTTGAAATATTACCTGAAGTTGATAACTGCTGTAACCTTATGCGTAATTTCTGTACTTCAGTTACCGGCATTCCTTTGGCAATTGCAATTTGCTCAGCCTGTTGCTCTGTTAATCCTGAAGCATCTAATTGTTTTTTAAATTTCAAAATATCTGCATCAGATATCTTATCAACTTTAATAGAACTGAGGTCGTAATTGCGTAAAAGATCCTGTGCTTTTGTCTGCACAGTGATGCATGAAAAAAATAAAACAGCAGCAAAAACTCTAAGGATTATTTTCTTAAACATTAACATAAAATGTACAAATGTAAATATATAGCTTCGCCCTCTGAGTCACATTTAAAATAAAAAAACCTTCATTAAACAGAAGGCTCCAATCTTATAAAAACAATGTGCTCATTATTAAGAAATAGGCCCGCAAATATAGCAATTTTGATACTGCCCGATGTTTCACACAAATGTTTAACTTATTTAAAATCATTATTGAAACAGTTCAGCAGCTCTTTGCAAACTTTCAGGTTTACCCACATCGATAAACTTTGTTTGAGAATGATCGAAAGATAAAATGTTTTGATAAGCGCATAATGACAGGTAAACATCCACCATTGAAAATTTAGGCTCTCTTTGTTGCATCAAAGAAAATATTTCAGGACTAATGACATGAATACCACTAAAAGCTTTTGACGTTAAGTTTTTTGCATTGCGCATAATTTTTTCTTCACCGGTTTTTACATTCTTCCATCCACATAAAATATTTTCTTCATTAAATAAAAAATAGCGCGATGTTTCCCGATTGCTTGTTGCCAGTGTTGCAAGCGGTTTATTTTTTTTATGAAATGATATCATTTCGTTTAAAGGCAGATCTGTTAACACATCAACATTCATCAAAACAAAGCATTCTTCTTTTTCAAAGAACCATCCAGCACGTTTTAGTCCGCCACCCGTTTCAAGAATTGCATCACGTTCATCTGAGATACTAATATTACTTCCCCAGCCATTATTCTCTCTTATTTTTTGTATGATCTGGTCTGCAAAATGATGCACATTCACTATTACATTATATATGCCAAACTGCTGTAAATATTCAATGTTGAGCTGCAATAAAGTTTTACTATTTACTTCAGCCAATGCTTTGGGATAATGATCTGTAAAAGGTTTTAAACGGGTGCCGAATCCTGCTGCCAGTAACATGCCCCCTAACCCCCTGAAGGGGGAATTATTAACAGCGTAATTATTCATAATCTGTTATGAGATTTGAAGACTTGACATTTTCCTCTTCAGAGACCGATACATTACGCCCCTTTAAGGGTTGGGGGCTTTCCGCCCCTTTAGAGGTAGGGGGCGTAACCCAATTGCATTCATTCAAATGATGTATGTGAACTTTTACTTTGTATTTATTGCGAAGATGTTTTGCAGTTTGTTCTGCCGCATATACACTGCGATGTTGCCCACCGGTACATCCGAAATTTATCATGAGATTGCTGAAACCACGCTTAATATAATCTTCTACTGAAATATCAATAACATCATACACACCATTTAAAAACTCATTCATGCGTGTGCGCTGTTCTAAAAAATCAATCACTTTTTTATCCAGGCCGGAAATCGTTTTGAACTCTTCAAACCTGCCGGGGTTCAACAATCCTCTGCAATCAAAAACAAATCCCCCGCCATTACCTGTTTCGTCTTGTGGAATTTGTTTCTTGTATGAAAAGCTGTTAATGGTTGCAACAAGCGGCGTGTTTTCATCTGCAACAAAAGGTTCAAAATTGGTAATGATCTCGGGGCTTGTGATAGCCTCAAGCAAGCGGCTTAATTCGGATATTATAATTCCAACACGGCTATGTTGCAGAAAACTTTTTAAATTTTTTAAAGCAATCGGAATGCTTGTTAAAAAATGTGTCTTGCGTTCAAACAAACCACGAAAACCATAAGCGCCCAATACCTGCAACATGCGTATCAAAACATAACCGTCGTATTGCCCGATGAATACATTTCTGTCTATCGGTTTTAAAAGCAATTCATCAGCAACATCAAGATAATAATTCAACAAATCATTTTTCCATTCATCGCTTAACTGTGCTTTTGCCTGCCATAATAAACTGGCAACATCATATTGCAAAGCGCCTTTCATGCCACCCTGGAAATCTATAAAATATACTTCATCCTTATTTACAATTATATTCCTGCTTTGAAAATCGCGGAACATAAAATACTTATATTCCGTTTGAGTAAGATAAGATGCGAGCGCTTCAAACTCATCCAGCATCGCCTGTTTATCATAAGGCAATTGTAGTGTATCTAAAAAGTAATATTTGAAATACAAAAGATCACTTAATATGGCTTGCCTGCCAAACTCTTTTGCCGTAAGGCAAACTTCGTAATCCAGTTCATCATCGCCTTTAATTTGTAAATGGGCCAATTGTTCCAGGCTTTCTTTATACAGATTAAATACATGATCATTGTGGCCGTTCTTTTCTAAAATATCAAGCAAACAAACAGTGCCAAGGTCTTCCTGTAAATAAGCAGTAGCATCATCATTCACGAAATAGATTTCAGGAACGGGCAAATTTTTCTCTTTGAAATGATTACTGAAAGCAACAAAGGTTTTATTTTCTTTTATGTTGAGATTATAGGTTGCTATATACGTTTTATCACTGTAAAACACGCGAAAATAAATACGGTCGCTTCCGCT
>JABDFS010000034.1 GCA_013286425.1 Bacteroidota bacterium | reverse complement strand
CGCGTGAAGTCGGTGTAAGAAAGGTGATGGGTGGCAATCGTAAACAACTTATCATACAGTTCCTGGGCGAAACAGGTATCACTACTTTGTTTGCATTAACTGGCGCTGTGATTGTTGTTCTGGTTTGTTTATCACCGGTTAATTCTTTGCTCGATATTCACCTCGCAGCATCAGATCTATTCAACACAAAATTTATTTCATTTATTCTTATTGCATTTATTGTTGTTACATTCCTTTCAGGGTTTTATCCTGCCCTGGTGTTATCAGGGTTTAAATCGGTGAATGTTTTAAAGAGTTCAGTATTCGTTAACAACAAAAGCATTTCTTTAAGAAGGGTACTGGTTGTTTTCCAGTTTGTGATCGCACAGGCGTTGATCATCGGTACATTGATCATCGCATCGCAGATGAATTATTTCCGCAATGCAGATATGGGTTTTAATAAAAATGCGATCATCAATGCAGGTTTTCCAAACGATAGTGCGAACCTTCTTAAGATGAATGCGCTGCGTGCAGACATTGGTAAGATCAATGGTGTGCAGGATGTTAGCTTCAGTGCATTTGCGCCTTCAACCGGTGGTGGCTGGTACACTGATCTGCGTAAAGCCACCAATCACAGCAATACCAATCCTGATATGGTCATTTCAATGAAGCCCGCAGATACAGGCTATTTTAGTTTGTATAATTTGCCATTGGCTGCAGGCCGTGTATACTATTCTTCCGATACTACACGTGAATTTATGGTGAATGAAACGGTGGTGAAAAATCTGGGAATAAAAGAACCTGCTAAAGCTATCGGCACGCTGATTAACGTTGATGGTAAATTGTACCCGATTGTAGGCGTTGTAAAAGATTTTCATACCAACTCATTACGCGACGCGATCAATCCTGTTGTATTAATGCAGAATAAAAATTTTTACGGCAATGCCAATATTAAGATCGACATGAGTAAAGCAAAAACGGTGATTGCTGCTTTGCAAAGCACATGGAATAAGTATTACCCTGATTATGTTTTTGAATATAATTTTTTAGACCAGACAATTGCTGATTATTACAAACAGGAAAATCAATTATCTGTCCTTTACAAAATATTTGCTGGCATTGCTATATTTATTTCCTGTCTCGGCTTATCAAAAAAGAACTGGCTCACCAAAATAACCTTCAGCTTAAATTATTATTTCCTCAGCAGGGAAAAACTTTAATTTTTTAAAAATATAAACCTGCCCATCCTGGTGGCCGGTTATTATTCAAAGAGCTGAAAGCGTACGAAAAAAGTATTCCTCTGCGCTTTCTACCTTGCCAACTGTATGCTATTTTATAGCTATCTGATTGCTACCTAAAACTGATAAAAAACTAATCAAACAGTAACAATACATAGACTAAAAAGAGGAATTGCCTCTCTTTGGTCCCTGTTTTGTCTCTCTTTAGTCTCTGTTTAATCTCTCTTTAATAAGAGTCACTATATAACTGATTACCTGGCAGGCCGGACTCATCTTTATATGCATACCGGCAATAGCAGGCCCGGTATTCATAGCGTGTAAGGAGAATCGTCAAACGTGAATGCGTAAAGCCCACAGCTTAAAAATTATGCAACAGGAATCTGCCATTGCTTTGAAATTATATTACCCGCTTTTTCAATGCAATCAATTAAAAGGTTCAACAATAAAATTGTAATCAGGCTTCTTGCCTTATCTTTATTTTTTACGCTTGTATTATGAGAAAAAATCGCAATCAAACATTTCGCTTAACAGTTTTTTTATTTTCGATATGCCTGTTTTCGTTTTGCAAAAAATCAACAGAACAGGGTGCTAATAATCCGCCGGTAACACCGCCTCAGGATACAACCATTACTACTGCAACACCAACTTACCAATTGATTTGGTCTGATGAATTTGACAGCTCTGTTATTAACACAAACAACTGGAATTTTGAAACAGGCGGCAACGGCTGGGGCAATCATGAGCAGGAATATTACCAGGCAGCCAATGCGGATATTGAAAACGGTAATCTTGTTATCACAGCAAAAAAAGAAAGTGTGGGCTCAAACGGTTATACTTCTTCGCGCATGACAACACAGGGCAAGAAAGAATTTTTTTACGGAAAGGTCGAAGCGCGTATCAGGATACCTGTCGGACAAGGCTTCTGGCCTGCATTCTGGATGTTGGGCTCCGATATAAATACAGTTCCGTGGCCTGCATGTGGTGAAACAGATATAATGGAGCATATAAATACAGACAGTGTTATTTATGGCACTGCGCATTGGGATGATAACGGTCATGTGCAGGATGGCGGCAATACAACTTCTTCGCCTTCTGAATATCATGTTTACACTGTTGAGTGGGATGCTGATTATATTAAATGGTCAATTGATAGTGTTGAATACCATCAAACTGGTATTAATGCAACAACTATGGGCGAGTTTCGTGCTCCCTTTTTTATTCTGCTCAACTTTGCTGTTGGCGGCGATTGGCCCGGCCAAACTATTGATGATAGCTTATTACCTGCAAAAATGTATGTTGATTGGGTAAGAGTGTACCAGAAGAAATAAATAATCAATAATGTGTTGTGTTATCAGGTTCTTTATTGACGCGCCTTCCGCGTTACTCTATGGTTTTAAAGAAAGTAACCACAGAGAAACACGGAGGTTTTCACAGAGTTGCACAGAGAGTTATTTATTTTCATTGATTAGTGATGTAATAACATAACAGGCTAATCAAATAAATATTTTTTTTAGTTACCGGCCAATGAACAGGTGGCATCACGGTTGTGTCACTCCCTTGTACCGCATATCATTGATCAGCATGCTTTCTTATGCGGTTAGTCTCACAGATTCACCGTTTCAAACTTTAAATAATCAATGAGCCTGACAGAGCGTCTTTCCCGCAAAAGCGCATTGGCGCCACACTAACAATAATTTATCGATGTATTAAAGTAAAAAGTGCAAGAACGGGTTCTCCCGTTCTATTGGAAGAAAGACGTTTAAGCAGTTGTGTTCGGTTCTTGCTTTTTCAGACTTTCAGAATCAATCAACGAGACTGTTCGTCATTCCCATGAAAATTGGAATCCGCTCTTCTGATTATAGAGGTCTCGCCACGAAAAAAAAAGTATAATACCACATTATGTAGTTACTTGTATGCCTGCTCAACAACACTTCTATACTTATTATACATCTTCTTCGCTTCATTTATACTGTTACCTGTTGGTTGCGTAGTAAAAGATTTTTTTTCATTCACCCAATGCCATTCCCAGGCACGGATGCTTTGTTCAAACGCATCCAGATCAGGTTTTGTGTTGCTACGCAGTGATTGTTGCAGCACGTTAAAGAATTGCTGCCAGCGCTGTTTATAAAAATCATTCAGCAAACCACTCCATTGCCTGTTCGCATATTCATGTAATGAACTATTCGCATCACCCCATAGCGTTATAAGATCACGGGCATTGCGCTCGTATAAAGCTTTTTCTTCTGCAGTGTTGCCACAACTTCCTGCATCTGCGATCCACAGGCCCAACAAAAAATCTTTTCTTGTTGCAAGCAATGCATCCATATCAGTAATCAGTTGCAGAAACTGGTCACTGTATTTTGTAAACGCAGCCGTGTCTTTTGCATCGAATGCATCTTTCCATTTCTTTTGAAGCGGCTTTGCATAGTTGGCAAGCACCTGCCTTGTTACATCAACCAAATCAAATTCAAATCCGTCTGTTTTAATTCCGGTTGATGCAGCATGCATAAACAGGTCCCATGCAGGCAACAGGTCTTTTGCTGTATAGTTTAATTTGGTGCGTGTCCACACAGTTGTAGAATCAAATGTTGGGCGGCCTGTAATGATTGATTCTGCACCATCTCTTATCTCTTTGCCATTATAAACCGTGGTCCGTAATGTCTGCCATGCTTTCACCAAACTATCATCATCAACACCATAACGGTTTAATACATATTTGTGCAGCCATTCATCCAATTGTATGGGTTGTGTTTGCCAGGTGTTTTGCATCATTAGTTCATACATCACCGGGTTTTGTTCAATGCCTTCCATCGTTAAACCAATTCCGGCCATGCGTTTTGATGCTGTATCATTCAATGCAAGTGCAGGCCCGCTTGCTACACCATCCATTCTTCCAAACAAATTAATATTGCCGCCAAAATTGTTCAGCATGTTCCATATCCATGGCTTGCCATAAAAAGCTTTTGTTCTTTTCCAAACAGGTTCTATCTCTGCCGCGAGATCAAGCAGCATCATTTTATCATCAGGCACTGCTTTCAGTAATGCTTCTATCTGTGGCGCTTTCCAGAATTTTCTATCGCTGTAAAACAACCAGCCCTGCATTACCCAAACTGCTGCTGTGTCTGCGTTGTGCATGCCTTCATATATTCTTGCACTTAGTTCAGACAGATAAGAAGGCTCATCAGACGGCGGCTCATTTTCATTGAATGTATCCGCTGAATACAAATGATTGGTGCCGAATAATTTTGTTTGTGTTTGTAAGAATCTCTTGCCGATCTGCGAGAACATCGGGTCTTCTGAATCGAGGATATATGTATCGGCAAATCCATTGTTCCAGTTGGTTGTCTTCAGTTTTGCATTTGGAAATTTTTGTTTAAATGCAGCAGGCACATGACCGGTGAATGCAGGCAATACAGGTTTCATACCGAGTGCTCTTTCACGCTGTAGAATTTTTTCTTCAAGCGCTTTATGTGTTTGCATCCACTGCAATGGCAACGGGCCGCCCCAACTATCTAAATTGCCCATCCAGAACCATGAGAAATAAGATGGCCCGCAGAAAAAATCTTTCAGCTCATCATCACTAAATCCCATGTCTTTGTATACGGTGTACCATGTATATTCTTCACCTGTAATTGCCAGTGGCATATTAATGCCATGCAATGCCATCCAGTCAATTTCTTTCTGCCAGCGATTCCAGTTCCACCAGCTCATACTGTAATTAAAGGTGCAATAGTTTAAATAGTAGCGATACTGATACGGCGTTTGTTTATGAACTTTCTCTTTTATGGTTGGAAGTTGCTTTGGTAAGTTGAGGTTAGTGCCGTTCCATGTAATTTGACAATGGCAATATTCTGTGAGATAATAATACAACGCAGATGCAACCGCAACAGCATTGTTTCCGCGCAAAATTATTTTGTTGTTCCTGCTTTCAATTTCAAAAACATCTTTTGCACTTTGTTGGTGTAATGGCTCAACAATAAATGAAGATGCGCGTTGCGGTATTGTTCTTTTTATAAGCGCATATGATGCCTGCACATTCAATTGTGCAATCGCATTGAATGAAAAAAGAATAAAGAGCAGTGGTAATAAAAACTTAGGCATTAAGAGGCTTGTTTAATTACGTGTAATGCAAAGTAATGTCGCTGCAAAATAAAAATTCATCATAAATTTTATGGAAACATAATCAGTTCACAGAATTTGCGTTCTTTGTTCAGTCCCAACTTTCGTAAATAATTTTTTTACCAACAAATTCCTGTTGTAATGGAACAGAACGCGCATTCGCTTTCCCAAAGGGACAATTATACTCCTTCAGATTTTACCCGTTTTCTCTGGTGGCTTTCTACCGCAGAAAAAGAACTGATAAAAGACTGTACGGTTGACCGCAACCGCTACGCTATTACCGGCATGGCAGTTTTAGGCACATGGCTGTTTGCAACACTTGCATGGAGTTATTTTTTCAGCACTGTTGTAAACAATAGCATCATTGCAATATTGCTCGGCATATTTATGGGGTTGATCATTCTCGGCATTGACCGTGCATTAATAAAAGGCATCACAGCGAACAACAAACGCAAGGCAGCACCCATTGCATTCAGGCTATTGCTTGCATTAACCATCGGTACATTCATGGCACAGCCTGCTTTGTTGTATTTGTTCGATAAAGAAATCCATGTGCAGATCTCATTGGATAATGAACAACGCAAAATGGCGAAGCAGCATGAGCTTGACAGTTTATATGAGCCGCAGGTAGCACAATATCAAAATCAAAAAAATACTTTACAACAACAACTTGATGCAAAGTATACTGAAGTGGCCGCAAGCAGGGATGCATTCATTGCAGAAACAGACGGCACAGGCGGCAGCGGTAAAATTGGTTTAAAAGATATTGCTCACGCCAAGCAAAATGAATATGAAAAACTCGATGCTGCATATAAACAATTGAACACAGATGTTCAACCAAAACTTAGCAATGCGGACAGCGCATTGAATGCTATCAATCAAACAAAGCAAAAAGAAATGCAATCATTCAACACACTAATGAATGATGGCTTCTTAACGCGTATTGAAGCATTGCAACATCTTATACAAAACAATGCTGCTGCTAAATTTCGTTACTATTTATTAGTTATAATTCTTGTGTTGATAGAACTGATGCCTGTTATTGCAAAGTCGTTATTGCCCGATGGAACATATGATGAAAAAGTGCGGCTGAAAGAATTAATGGAGAAGCGTGTTATTGAAACAAATATTCAACATGAAGGCAGGCTGAAAGAAATGTATAACCGCCTCGCATTTGAACAGGACAGTGAATTCATTAATGAATTTTTTGATGAGGCACGCAATGAGCGCAAACAAAAAATGCGTGATCAATTGAAACGCTGGAAAGAATCTGATAACGGCAGCTTTGATGAGATGTGGGAAAAACTGAAGCGTGATGTTTTAACAAGACAGGAAAACTGATGCGTTAAAAAGCAGACTTGAGTTTGCTTACTAAAATAGTATTCATATCCCCCCTGATAGAAGTTACCCCGAATTTTTTAAGAAGAGGCATAAAGTCGTATTGAAAATAAAATTTAGCCACTTCATCTTCGCCATAAGTTTTGATGAAGGCAGCAGCTCTTTTGCGCTGGCTTGCATAGCCATCCGTGTAATTATTGATCTTATAATCGCTTTCAAGAATGTCTTTTGAATAGAAAGAAGTAAGCCCTTCATCTATATCAAATGCAAACTTTGGTTCAGCCTTCCATGCATTGTTATTATCAACTGCGCGTGCAAGTGTAGAAGTTTTATGAACCGCTTCATGAAATGCCATCCCGAACTCCGCATTGGGAATAAGATGAATTTCCTGCGTGGCAGGACAATAAAATCCTTTGGTACCGCTTAGTGTGGTCACACTGGTTCCATAACATTTGTTATATTGGTTTACAAAATCTCCCTGGTTCAGTTCTATAAAGAATTTCTTCTTTGCATCAATTGCCCCGGCATCTTTCAATTTGCCGCTAAAATAATTTGCGTATTTGCTTGCAAGCAGTGCTGCATTAATTACGCCCGGCGATTTTGAGCTGGCAGGATCTGTTGCACTTACAGAACTCAGGTCCGGTTTTTTTACAGTTGGAGAATCGGTTTTTGTTTCAGGCTCCCGTTGAATTAGCGCGTCGCTTACTTTAAGCATTGGCCTGAAGAAAGGCTCATGCTCATTTGCCGGAGATGATTGGCCGGCCATTTTATTTTCAACTCCTGCAAAAGATTTATTTGAGGCAAATGACGGCATACGCAAATATAAAAAAGAGTTACACGAAAGTATGAGACGTATTTACCTGCATACAGGGTAACTCAGCAAGCACTTTTATTACACATATATTATGTTGTGATATTAAAACACAAATACAAGCTTAAAGTTGATAGCAGCAACACCTCCAAACCAGCTAAAGTAACAGAAAGCATGTTGTACATGTTACACCAGCTCATGCGTTAGGCGCCTCCTGCGGTTCGGTCCCGCCATAGGCGGGATTGTTCCGATGGCGATAGCCTCATCGGAACAAAGAAGCGCAGGCAGCGCCGTTGCATGAGCGAGGCCACGCGGCCTTGAGCGAAAAAATAATTTGCTACCTAAGAGAAATGCGAAACATTTATTGAAACAAATAAAATACATAATGAATGAGATAAACGCAAGTGACAAAAGCTGGAACATTTCTAATATGAAACAAGACAGTATAGAAATATATGACTAAAACACAGCAGCAGTTATATTCGCATCACTGCGCTCAAATGCTTTACGGGCAAGCTTTTCAGCAGATGCGGCTTCTGTATTTTTTCCCTGCTTTTTTAATGCAGTTGCAAGCCCTGTATACGACCATCCGTTATTTGGATTTATTTTTTCATCTTCATTAAAAACGTTTTCTGCTTCAGCATACTTACCTGCTTTTATTAATACAGTACCTAAATATTGCCTTGCAGGATGCACCCAGTCTTTCGGCTCATTGTATATCATTGAATCTTCCAGTTGCACTGCATGCGTTAACAACCTTATTGATTGTTGCAGGTTGTTTTGTTCTTCAGCAATTGTTCCCATTAAAATATTTTCAGCAACAGTAGCACCATTAATTGCAGGGTTTGCATAATCAGGTGCAGGAGCACGCAGTTGATCATTCTTTAAATCAGCCTGCAACGCATTGAGTTCCGTATTTGCATTAATGAAATCATGCTTGCGTGCAAAAGCAAGCCCGCGTGCATAATGCCATAAAAGATTTGCATAGATATAATAAGAAGGTATTGCAGTGTCTTTCAAAATATCATCCCATTTGCCAAAACGGATTTGTGTTAATACCGGCGTCATATATACATACTGAACAAAAACCCCAAAATAATCTGGCATACTTTGAAGACTTGTATCAAAGCTATTGCGTGTATCGTAAGCAATTTTAATCGCGTCTGCATAGCGGCCATCCATATTTGCGCAGGTTGCCTGCATGTGTAAATTATGAATGAGGTATAAACCAACATTATTTACCACTGCCGGATACTTGCTTAAATAATTCTCATAACTTTTTACAGCAAGATCATTCACATCATAACCTTCTGCATAATGGCCGGTACGTATGTAAATGTGTGCGGGCATATGTACCACATGCGCAACACCTGGCATTAATGAAGGCAATTCTGCTGCAACCTTTAACGCTCTTTCAGGATGATCAGATGCTTCCACTGCATGAATATAATAATGCGCCGCGCCGGGATGTTGAATATCTTTTCCAAGAATTCCTTCCAGCACGTTTACAATTTCAGGCGTCCATGATTTTGGCTGGCCATTATGATCATACAGATCCCACGGGTGCTGCAGCATTAACGCATCAGCATACAATGTAGCTGCATCAAGGCTTCCGGGGAATTGCTGATGAACTGATTTCATTGCATCCGCATACAACTGGTTCAAATGTTCTCTCGTTTGAGTGGTGTCTGCAGCATATCTTACCAGCATTGCATTGATCAATGCTTTCTCAACAGGAGAACATGCAGATGAAAGATCTTTTGCTTTTTGCGCTGCAGCCAACGCATCAGGAGAAGCAGCATAACCCAGGTCGTTTATGTTCGGTCCGTAGGATAATGCTTTTCCCCAATAACCCATCGCAAAATTGTTGTCGAATTTTGTGCTCTTATCAAACGATGCCAATGCTTCAATGATGTGAAAGCCGTAATACATATTAATGCCCTGCTGAAAATAAATATAGGCGCTGTCGTTTGATGATGTAACAGGCATACGATACTTTCCCCAGCCATCAAGCAAAGGAATAATGTTGGAAGAATCATCTGGGTTGAATGCAGCAATATTGGCAGCGCATGAAACAGTAAATCTTTGTTTGTATGCTAACACTTTTTGTCTTGCAGTAGCTGCATCAATATTGTTCGGTTGATGATTGATGTAAACATAACCTGTGAAGAAAAACAGGCAACATACGGAAGCAATAATAGTTTTCATAGCAGTCAGGTTTATCGCAATAAAGTTAAGCTTTTTGTGTGCGTATATTAGATTTTCATTGCCCTGGTTATTTCTCTTTTTCCCGGCGGCCCTTTTAATTTTTCTATGCTAAAACCTGCCGCTTTCATGGCTCTTTGCACAGCGCCTTTGCTGCAGTACGTTACAAGAATGCCATTTTTAAAAAGCATATCAAACATCTTTTTAAAAATAGCTTCAGTCCATAATTCAGGTTGCGCAACAGGGTCGAAAGCATCGAAATAAATTATATGAAACTGTTGTTGCGATTCAAATTGCTGTAAGGTTGTTTTTATCTTTTCAAAAGAAAATAAAGAATGAAGCTGAACAACTGTATTCCATCCACAATTATGCATTGCGATAAAACTTTGTTGCAAATCTTCGCTTAATAAAGATGAATAATTGAGCTGTAAGATTTCTTCTGTAGAAAGCGGAAATGGTTCTATTGTTTGATAAGATACTTTTTTATTGAGAAGAATAGCTTGTTCTAAACTTAGTAAAGCATTCAATCCGGTACCGAAACCAACTTCAAAAATGTTGATGGGTTCATCAGCAGAAACAGCATAATGCTGCAAAAAATAATGTAAACCTGGTTGTATAAACACATGCATGCTTTCCTGCACAGCGCCATGTTTACTGTGATACGTAACATTCATCTCCGGTATAGCAACCGTGTGCGAACCATCTTCTGTAAGCTGTATAATTCTTTCTGTTGCCAATGTGTGATGTTAGTTGTAACCCTGTTGGCGAAGTTAATTACCGGGAGCGTGTTTAGTTTTATGGGTTTAACCAACTGATCTTAAACGTTTATATAGAATGCATAGAGCGGGTTTTTTGTGTATAAATATTAACATTTAAACGCGAGGTCTCATGCCGCGCAAAGGCTATGCAATGTAGACCCCGCTACGACGGAGAGGAGAAGACCTCGCTACGACGAATTACATTGGTACTGCACCAATTTGTTTTAATAATCCAAGCATATCGGGTTGCCCAAATTCTTCTATTATTTGATTGTCAGCAAGACGGTAAAAATTCATGGCCTGAACTGCGATGGTTTTGCCTGTTGCCGGAACACCGAAAAACTTACCGTTGTGTGTTCCTCTCATTATAAATCTGGCAGCAGTTTTATCATCTTCCGAAATCATTTCTTCCAATGTCCATTGAATGTCCGAAAACCCGCTACGCATCATTAGTATAATCATTAAATATCCTTTTGGTCCTTGCAGTGGCTCTGGCTGCGTTGGCACGTAAAATTTTGCTATCGGGCTGATCAATTGTTGTGCTAAATTCTCATCCGCAGTATTTATGAATTGTACAAACTGCATGAAGAACTCTTTGTTAGATTGCATATTTCTATTTTTTAGATTGCAAAACTGATTTGTTTTGCTATGCAAAGGTGTTTTGCCATTGTCGCACCAGCCAATAAACAAGCTTAATAAATAGTCTTAATGTAGCTTAAGGGTAAGACTTATTTAGATAATTTTTCGCCCCGTATTTTACTAAGAAATTCAGGTGTGATACCAAGGTAGGAAGCTATTTGAGTGTTAGGCAATCGTAATGCAAGTTTTGGATATTGTTCCAAAAAGCCCAGGTATCGTTGACGTGCATTTGAACTGAAATTTTGTAACAAACGGTTTTGAAGCTCTATAAACTTTTCTTCTACAATCACTTTAAAAATCCGGTTAAACTTAGTCGCATTCAAAAATAAAAATATCAGGTCTTGCTTTTCAATTTGCAGAATAACAGAAGGTTCAATTGCTTCAATAAACAACCTGCCCGGTTTTTCGGAATAGAAACTTCCCAAATCAGCAATCCAGTCATTTTCAGCAGCAAACCTAAGATTGTGTTCATTTCCTTTGTCGTCAACGCCGTACATTTTAAAACAGCCCTTCTCTACAAACGTATAATGTTTACAAACAAAGCCTTCCTGCAAAATCATTTGTCGCCGTTTGATTTTACGTTGTGTCACCCTTGTTTCTAACAACATAATTTCGTTATCGTCCAAAGGAAGATAATTTTTAAAATGTTGTAAAAGTGGTTGTATAATCAAATTTTTGTCGTTGATGAAATTAGATTTGATATCACACTAAGCTTATCGCTAACACAAATATTTGCGAATAAAATGAAGTATCCCAAAAATGAGCTCATTATAAATCAATGGTTTTCTTTTCGTCATACCCCTCCCATCCATGTACCCGGTTATAACCAAACAGCTTATTTCCGCGAAATAAACTCGTTATCTCTTCGATATAACTTCGATCTTTTGTCAAGCACCGCCGCAAGGCTGACGATGCGTTCAGCGCTGCCTTGCTTTTATCCTACCTGGATTAACGCCTTCCTGTTATAGTGGAAATCTGCTCTGTGATTATAAAAATCCTGAATATTTGCAGGCATCCAAAAATTTAAAAGCAGATGCCCGGTCAGGCTGGGAAAGGATGCTCAGGCGGTTGTGGTTTACACTTGCAGTTTTAAGTTTTTGGAGATGAGCGCTATTCACTGTTCACCATTCACTGTTTACTCCTTCACAAACTGTTTTGTAACTACTTCACCATTTGTTTCAATCTTCAGCATGTAATTACCTGCATGCAGTGAAGCAATGTTGAGGTTGTAAGAAGAGCTGTTAGCTGATAGCTGTTGGCTCATAGCTATGTTGCCACTTAAATCAACAATCGTAATTTTTGTTTTTTGTGAGGATGATAAACCTTCTATATGTAACATACCTGTTGCAGGATTGGGAGAAACTTTTATATCATTATCATTGCTTATGGCAATAACGTTTGAATTAGTAACCGCATTGCTGGAGTTTGTTGTTTGCAGCCTGTAATAATTGGTGCCGTTTAAAGGGGCGGCATCGCTGTAAGTTATATAAGATTGGTTGCCCGGTGTTATTCTTGCAACAGGACTGAAATGAATGCCATCGTAACTGCGTTGCACTACATAACTATTCATACTGCCTGTATTATCCCACTCAATGCCATTATGGTGCTGTAACCAGCGGCGTATTTTGGTAATGATGATTTGCTTTTGGGCAAGGCTGTCATTGTAATAGCGGGCAAGGGCATAATTATATTGTTGTTGAGGGTCTATCATATAAGACGTTCCTGTAAGCACTATCTTGTTTTTTTGAAAAGCAATGTGCGCCCCGGTTTCATACAATCCAAAATCAGTTATAGTTCCACCTGCATTGCCAAATGAGGAATCTAATGTTCCTGTAGATAGAAGGCGAATCAATGCGAAGTCTGCCGAACTGCCTTCGGCGCTTCCTCCAATACCGCCGCCCAATAAAATTTTACCATCAGCAGTAAGTAATAGGGAGTTCGCCTGGGAATTAGTACCATCAAATACTACCGTAGCTTTACCCTGCTGACCGAAAGAGCTGTCTAATTTCCCATTGGATTGATAACGTACAACAGCTATATTTTCATTTTGAAAATTAAAATCAGTTCCGGTAACGCCTGCACCAACTATTTTCCCATCAGTTTGTATAGCAATGCTTTTAATGTAATCTCCATACTTTCCGTAATCGGTCGTAGTTACCCCTTTGTTGCCAAAGCTTTCATCCAGGCTGCCATCGGTATTGTACCTTGCCAGTAAAAATCTGCTGTAACCAACCCCACCGCCATAGTCTCCCGAGGTTACAATTTTTCCATCAGCCTGAAGGGCTATTGCAGTAGGCACTGTGCCTGCGCCAAACGTTGTTATCACCTCTCCTTTATTGCCAAAGCTTTCATCCAGGCTGCCATCCGTATTATACCTTAAAAGAATAAAACCCGGATAATACCAGCCTAAAACCAAAATCTTACCATTAGGCTGCAAGGCTATATAAGGAAAGCTTTCGCCTATGCCATAAGTTGAGTCTCCAATGCCGTTTTTGCCAAAGCCTGCATCAGGGCTGCCATCGGGCAGCAACCGCAGCAATACCAAGGTGGGCACACCTGCTTTGTAGCCGGAACATGCTGCAATTATTTTTTGATCAGGTTGCACTATTATTGAGGTAGGCGTAATATTGGTTTCAGTTAGAGCGGGGTCAACAATACCATTTTTCCCAAAAGCGCTGTCCAATGTTCCATCAGGCAGATAACGGGCAAGCCTTAGGTTCTCAACGCCAATCATACCACTGTCACCAAGACAAACTATCTTACTGTCTGCTTGAACAGACATTGCATAACAATCCCCAAAATTCTTGCTTATTACTTTGCCGCTGTCGCCAAAACTGTAATCAAGTGCGCCGGGCTGTTGTGCGCTTACCATTTCTCTTATTATCAGGCAGCATAGCACCATTAGCATTAGTTTCATAATATTTATTTTTAGAAGAATTGTTTTGTGGTTGCAAACTGTTCCAGATAACACCTCCGTCTCCACCATCATCAATGCCAAAACTATTGCGACAACTGTTGGTATCACTGCAAAAATTATTATTGTCTCCAGTGTGACAAGTCACCTTGGTAATTTTCGCAATCAGTAAATTTTGTTGTAGTAAAACCGGTGCTGTCAAGTATCACATGCTGAAAGAAGTTTATGGCACGTTCTGCAAAATACTTTTCCATTGAGTCATCATTGTTATACGTAGTGCCATAATTGGCAAGGAAGGGGCAGCCTTTACAGGCAGTTTCAAAACCATGTAAAGCATCGTAGTCATAATAAAGATTTACCGGCACGCCTGCACTTTTTAAAAGATTATATAGATTTAAAGAACCATAACCTACTAAATCAGGATTTAAACCATTAGGGAATAGCTGATAGGAGCTTGCAAAGGGCAGACAGAATGTATCTTTTTTCATATTAATCCCAAGGAAATTAGTGTGTGGATCAAAATAGTAATTTTGGCTCATAGATAAAAGGTAGAATCTTTACCACCACAAAACGCTATCATCGGTACAATGGCTGTGTCCTGCTTAAAAAATGTACCTACTTTGCTAAGTATACTTGGCGGCAGCAGCCATTCTCCCCACATATTCATACAACCTTTTATATACCTTCTGTAATTAATAGTGCTGTCTCCGTAGTAATATGGGTAGTTAATGCTGCCAAAAGCTGCTTTAGCTCCCGGGGCAATCGAGTCCATCATGAATTGCTTTTGATAATAAACTGCTGTCATAAGCAGACAGGCTTCCTGCGCTGGCGCCGCCCGCAAATATGGCGCTGGTATCTATACGGTATTTCATTTGCGGAAAGCTGTCATGGTTGATCTGCCTTTTTATAATTGAATTATATCCGCCACGGGTATCCTGGCTGGCTTTATAAATGGCAGCAATAGCATATACTGAAGTGTAAGTGACAGGATTGTTAGTTATTGTTGCAGGCACTATAGTGGTATCTTCCAAATTACCCCTGCGGTATTCAAGATCAATCGCCACCCAACCCCGTTGGGCATAATAAGTACAAAGTGATTTTATATCCCTTGTATTGTAAATACCACTGCAATCAGAAAAAGAGCCACCATGTTCTATAATAATACAGGGCAAAGGCGTAGCAGTGTAATTGTGTTTTTTAGGGTAATATACATAATATAATAATGCGCTATCCTGGCTGGTAATACAATGCGGGGTTGAATCGCCGCAGGTTATACGGTATTGTGCGTCTTCATAATTTGCTGCTGTATGATTGCCATAATAAACGGTATCAATAGCAATATTTGTAAACAGGATATTTGTTGATTTATAATTGCAGCTATGGATGGTACTATCGCCTGAGCCAACCTGGGCTTTTACTTCTACCCAAATAATTTGCAGCAGTAATAATGCATACAGGCGTTTCATGGATTAAGCGGTTTGGTGCAACCAATGTAAGCCAACATTTTTGTTTAACAAAATATTACTTAAACCCCTTTTGCAGTTAATCCGCAGGGGATACTACCCCTGAATAATTTGCCGTATCCCGTCTCGCATACAAAGCAATTGATTCAAACCCCTGCACACAATCATACCCCACCTATCCATGTACCCGCTTATAACCAAACAGCTTATTTCTGCGAAATAAACTCGTTATCTCCTCGATATAACTTCGATCTTTTTGTCAAGCACCGCCGCAAGGCTGACGATGCGTTATTTGCCGCGCTGCCTTGCTTTTATCTAACGTAGCTTAATACCTTCCTGTCATAGCCAAGGGTCTTCGTGCCAGCTTTTTATGTCCGGCACCGCATCAATCACAATGCACCACCGCTCCCCATAATATATTTTCGCTTTCTATATATCTCCGGCCACAGAATAACAGGAGCGTCATTAATTTGCTTATTTTTATTTATCTTTCAATTCCACACAGCCTGAACTCCCATTCCTGCGTGCAATCCAGGCTGAATTTCCGGAATGTTACCCAGACCTTATAGAGACAATATAGAGACCTTAT
Organism: Bacteroidota bacterium; assembly: GCA_013286425.1. Classification (GTDB taxonomy): domain Bacteria; phylum Bacteroidota; class Bacteroidia; order Chitinophagales; family Chitinophagaceae; genus Parafilimonas. Next base: position 18,884 of record JABDFS010000034.1, on the reverse strand, counting down.
AGAGACCCTCCTCCATATATAAGCGCTGTACAACCGGTACCTGGTTGCCGGTAAACCGCTGCCAGCCCCCTGTATGGCAGGGCCGTATATCAGTATCGCTCCACATTAAGCGAACGGTGCGTTGAAATTATCACACATCCCTGGTGGGTTGCCCTTAGTTCAATGTATTTATTTGAGAGGATAAACAACCATACCTGGTGAAAGCATTATATCAGTGCATCATTCTGTCCTGAAACAACACCTGGCAATAATTGCAATGATACAATGCCATGGATACACCAATGAAATAAGAAAACTTATTCGTGCATTCGTGGCAAATCCTGCTGCCACCTGCCGGGTTTACAAAACTGAAGCAAGAGGCTTCTCATGTGCAACATCACCCCGCCCGCCTTTTTTAACCATATCATTTAAACTTTGGTTAAGAGCAACATCTTCCAACAATTATTAACTAATGCGTCCTTCTCAGTAGCCTGGCAAACTTTGTTGTAATTCGCAGGCCCAACACTCCGGCAGGTACCAAGCAGCATATTTCTACGAAATATATTCGTTATCTCTTCGATATTTCTTCGATCCAATTGATCGAAGTTATATCGAAGTTATATCGAAGAAATATCGAAGTTATATCGAAGAAATGAGCCTAAAAACAATTTTGTACCAGGTTCTGAAACACAGCCGGAAAACTCCGCTAACGGGTTTATATACTTCTTCGATGTGTGTTTATCACACAATAAAATACTTCGGATTTTTTTATTCTGTTTTTTCAAAAGCATTAGTTTAGAGCGGTAAATTTTTTTAAAACAATTAAATCTAATTATGAAAAAACGCTTACTCAGCTTTGCATTGCTTGGCCTGGCAATACAAGGTTTCTCTCAAAGCAGTTTAAAAACAGTAATTACAGGCAACGACGGTACAACAAAACACTTTACACGATTGCTGCAAAATCAACAGGTGTCATTTAACGCTAACCAGATCAGCAAAACCCTCGGTTTAAGCGATCAGAGCGCACTTGTTTTAAAAAGCACAACAACAGACAATCTTGGTATGGTTCATTACCGTTTTTATCAAACCTACATGGGCATCCCTGTTAACCGCTCCATGTATGTGGTTAGTGTTAAAGACGGAAAAATTGTTGCACTCTCCGGTTCTATTATTACAGATTTTAGTGCAGACATGGCTTCAGGAAATGTAGCTAAGATCGAAGGAAAACAGGCAATTGCCAATGCCTTGAACAGCGTAGGTGCAGTCACTTATGTTTGGCAGATCCCTGCAATGGAAAAGAATTTGAAAAACGTTATGAAAAATCCTTCGGCTTCTTATTATCCTGTTGCAGAAAAATGCTGGTATTATTCCGGCGACCAGGTTGATGCCAAAAACCTGAAGCTTGCATACAGGATAGACATTTTTGCAGAAGAGCCTTTCAGCCGCGCTTATTATTTTGTTGATGCTTCAACAGGTAAAATAATTGGCCGTGAAGAACGCATTGAAACAAGCGATGCAACCGGTACTGCAAATACATTGTACAGCGGCTCACAAACTATCCACTCGGATCAAACCGGTGCCAATGCGTACCGTCTGCATGATCTTTCAAGGGGTAATGGTGTGAACACATTCCATGGCGAAAGCGGCCATCATGGTGAGGAGTTTACAAGCCCTTCCGCCAATTTCAATTATGCGTTGCCCGACCAGAATGCACTGGATGCACACTGGGGGGTTGAAAAGACCTACGATTTTTACAAGGCAATTTTTAACCGTAACAGTATTGATAATAATGGTTACGCATTGAACAGCTATGTAAACAGGGGCGGCTTTTTATATAACAACAACGCATCATGGGATGGCACTTCAATGAACTACGGAAAACGTACAGGGGCAGGGGCTGATAACGGTAAAGGCGTTACCGGTATTGATGTAACAGGCCATGAACTTACACATGGTGTAACACAGAATACCAGCGCGCTGGTTTATTCCAATGAATCAGGCGCAATGAATGAAAGCATGAGCGATTGCATGGGCAAAAGTGTTCAGTTCTGGGCTAAGCCAACCGATATCGACTGGCGTTTAAGCAATGACATGAATTGGTTCATCAGGGATATGAGTAACCCTAATGCATTCTCTCAGCCTGATACGTACAAGGGGTCTTTCTGGGCTACCGGCAGTGCCGATAATGGCGGCGTTCATACCAACAGTGGTGTAGGTAATTTTATGTATTACCTTCTTGTAACCGGTGGCAGCGGTACCAATGATATTGGTAATGCTTACACTGTGCAGGGAATTGGTATTGCTAAAGCAGAACAGATTCTTTACCGTACAGAAACCGTTTACTTAACAGTAAATTCCCAGTATGCTGACTGGAGAACTGCATACATTAATGCAGCAACAGATTTATACGGCGCTTCATCCAACGAAGTAAACCAGGTTAAAAATGCATGGTATGCAGTTGGTATTGGTTCAGCCGGTACCGGTACTACTTATTGCGCATCTGCAGGTTTAAGCACTGCCAATGAATACATCAATCTTGTAAATTTCCAGGGAAGTGATTTTGTAAGCGGCAATAATGGTGGTTATGGTGATTTTACATCAGTGGTTTCAGATGTTACAGCAGGCCAGACTGCTACCATACAGGTAAGAGCAGGTTTTACAGGCGCCGTACGTAAAGAAGGCTGGACAGTGTATATTGATTATAATGGCGATGGTGATTTTAATGATGCCGGTGAAAAGGTTGGCTCAGCAGTAGCTACTTCATCAGCTATTTTAACCCAGACATTTAAAATACCTGCCACTGCTAAAAACGGTACCACGCGTATGAGGATACAGATGCATTATAATACAGCCGTTACAGATCCTTGCGCAACATTTGATTTTGGTGAAGTGGAAGATTATTCCGTAAATATTTCAGGCGGCAGTGGTCTTATTGCTGATAATGGCTCGGCTTCTGCATTATTAAGTGCAGTTGCTGTTTCACCCAATCCTGTTATATCTTCTGTTGTAAAATTGAATTACACGCTTGCAAAAGCAGGCAGCATTACGTTTACATTAACCGATGCAAACGGTGTGCAGAAAGGTATATATAGGACAGGCAATCAGAACCCGGGTTCAAATACTTACCAGTTGAATAATCTTTCTTCGCTGCATAATGGTTATTACTATATAGCCGTGCAGCAGGATGGATTGGTTATTGGAAAAATTAATCTGTTAGTAGCACACTAAACTTTGTTGATGCACTATAAACAAAGCCGCCATAATGGTGGCTTTGTTGTTTTATACAATCGCGTACAATTTGATTATAATCATGCGTGAACAATAGATTCTAAGCTGTAATTTCGCCGCAATCTTAAAACATTTATATTAATTGATAATGACGTCGGGTGTAATAAGTAATGAGCGAAAAAAAATCCATCCCCACAAGTTTATACTATGGGTTGCTATGGGCAGTATTGTAATGATGTTTGCCGGTTTAACAAGTGCTTATATTGTCCGGCAGGCCGGAGCCAACTGGCTGCAGTTTGATTTTCCGCCAATCTTCTGGGCATCCACTGCTGTTATTTTATTCAGCAGCCTTACCATGCATCTTGCTTTAAAATCTTTCAAGGCAAGAGAAATGAAACGGTACAGGATATTAATAACCGTAACAGCCATTGCAGGGGTGCTCTTTGCCGTTATGCAATTCGATGGGTTTAATTATTTATATCATAACGGCGTAAAAATTTTGGGTGAAGGCAGTAACCCTTCCGCATCATTTTTAGGTATTATAGTTGGCCTGCATGCACTGCATGTATTGGGTGGTGTAATTGCTTTAATGATCGTATTTTTCAGAGCATATAGCCGCAGGATAAAAAGTTATGATGCAACGCCTGTTGAATTAGCAGCTATTTACTGGCATTTTGTAGATATATTATGGCTATACCTTTTTATCTTTTTAAAATGGTTCTGATAAGAATATATTGAACGCTTACCAACGATGATAACAGTAAGGCAATTCATATTGGATAAAGTGGTTAAAAATAAAGTTAAACGAATTAATATTTTTTAAGCCTTAGCCAATAACTTTGCCGCAACACAAGTTTAGATCAATCATGAGTACAACTGTTACAACAACTACAGGATCCTGGAAGGGTGGAAGAAGCCCTTTTAATGTTGAGTATGGTAAATTGATGATGTGGTATTTTTTAATGAGTGATGCTTTTACTTTCGGGGCCTTTTTGATTGCTTATGGAACTACAAGATTTGCAACCAACGGATGGCCTAATCCTAATGAAGTCTTCCGTTCTTATCCGCTTGGTGGCAGTACACACGCACCGTTGGTGTTTGTAAGTATAATGACATTTATTCTGATCATCAGTTCTGTTACAATGGTGCTTGCAGTGCATGAAGGGCATAACATGAACAGGAAAGGTGTAGCAAAATACCTGGTACTAACCATTATTGGCGGCCTTGCATTTTTAAGTTGCCAGGCATGGGAGTGGACGCACCTGCACAGCGAAGGCGCATGGTGGGGCAGCAATCCTTTTCCAAATGCAGACGGTACAATCAGCACAACCAATTTTACAAACTTCTTTTTTACCATAACCGGTTTTCATGGCTTTCACGTATTCTCGGGTGTTGTAATAAATATCATTATGTTGATAATGGTATTAAAGGGCACGTTCGACAGAAGAGGGCATTACCTGATGGTAGAAAAAGCCGGTTTATACTGGCATTTTGTTGACCTGGTTTGGGTGTTTGTATTTACTTGTTTTTACCTTGTCTAAAATAAAATACTTATGGATCATACTTTAGAATCGTTAGAAGCGGAGCAACACGTAGGTGGTGGTAAAAAAGAAATATGGAGAGTTACTATTATTCTTTCTGTACTTACATTGGTTGAACTGGCTCTTGGTTTTTCAATGATGGATATGCCAAGCGATAGCCTGGCAAAGCATTTTATTAAAGGCGTTATCATAATACTCATGCTTGCAAAAGCAGTTTATATTGTGGGATTCTTTATGCACTTAAAGCATGAAGTAAGAAACCTGATAATGACTGTTTGTGTGCCTTTGTTTTTATTTGTTTGGTTTATTATAGCTTTTCTTACAGATGGCAATTCTTTCAAGAATGATAAGAACAAGTGGGATAGAAACCATGAAGAACGCAGTAAAGAACCAATGCCTAAACAAGACGAAAGCACACATAAACTGGAATAAAATTTTGTGAAACACTAAATAATAAATATTAACCATCGCACCTTTGCGATGGTTTTTTGTTTGCAACTTCAGCAAAAAAATTCCCCTTTTTATAATGAATAAAAAAGCTCTACTCGCATTTGCAATCGCAGTATTTATTCCGTTGGTAAGTTATTTCTGGGTTAAAGAAGCAAGTGATAATGCAACCATCATGCCTTCGCATTACCTGCCTGATACAGTTATCAATCATATTGAAAAAGGTAAGATGGTGGATGATACAGTGTGGCATAAAGTTGCCAACTTTCATTTGATCAATCAACTTGGCGATACGGTTAGTTTATATGATCTGAAAGGCAAGCTGGTCGTGATGAATTACTTCTTCACTTCATGTGGTTCTGTTTGTCCGCAGCTTACACAGAACATTCGTAAAATGCAGCAGTCTTTTGCCAAAGGCGGCGATGATGAGTCAACACCGGATTCAAATATTGTTCAGTTTGTTTCATTCAGTGTTGATCCGCAAACTGATTCTGTTGCGCGTTTAAAAAAATATGCAGACCATTACCAGGTTGATCCGGGTAACTGGTGGCTGCTTACCGGCAACCGCGATTCAATTTATAATTATGCTTTCCAGGAATTAAAGGTTGATAAGTTTGACGATGTTCCTATCAATCCTGATTTTGTGCATACCACAAGATTTGTTTTGATCGATAAAAATTTCAACGTACGCGGTTATTATAACGGTCTTGATTCAACATCGCTGGATAAGCTTTCAAAAGACATTGGGCTTTTAATGCTTGCGGTGGATGACAATCCCGAAGACTTACCTTTTGATCCTGTTTTAATGGTTATATTTTTCGCTATTGCTGTTGTGGTAACTATTATTGTAACGCGGCTTATTTTCAGAAAAAAGAACACCAATGGATGAACTGCTACCACCTTCACTGCGCAAGAATGATAAGCAGGCAACTATCCTGATAATCGTTTTTTCTTTTGTTGTATTTGCCGCAGTTAGTTTTTTAACGCAGGTTAAGTTCAATATCAACCTCCCTTTTAACGTGCATATGTTTGCGTTGGCCAATGCGATCATCAACTCAATTATTGCTGTGTTATTATTGTTGGCATTGCTTGCTGTGAAAAGCCATAAATATCTTTTGCATAAACGCATTATGATTACTGCGTTAACCCTTTCTGTTGTATTTCTTATATCATATATCGCGCATCATTTGCTGGCAGGTGAAGCCATTTATGGTGATGCCAATCACGATGGAGTTTTGAGTGATGCGGAACGATTGGCGGTAGGTTCGTCAAGAACGGTTTATCTTATCATATTACTCTCGCATATTTTTTTGGCGGCGATCATTCTGCCGTTTATTTTATTTACAGCCTATCGCGGATTGATTGCAGAGTATCCCAGGCATAAAAAGCTTGCACAGTTAACATGGCCGCTGTGGTTTTATGTTGCAGTTACGGGTCCGGTTGTTTACTGGATGATCCATCCATATTACAGGTAAAAAGCCTTGTTCATAGTATTGCTGATTTTGAGATTTTGGGATTTTGGGATTGAACTCTGCGATTGTGTTTTGAAGAATAATATCAAATCACGCAATCAGAAATCCCTAAATCGGATAATTACATATCTTAGTTGAAGATCATTTTCAAATGAAATATACAGTTTGCTTTCTGATAATTTTATGCCTGAGCTGCGCACGGAAACCTTATGCATCATCCAACAAAATATATAAAGAGCAGGCAAAGCAATTTGCTGAAACAATAAAGCAATACCCGCTTAAAGATTCGTTGGGTTACGCAGAATTCATTGGCACTACCAACTTTAATTTACGCAAACCCAATTTTGTTATCATTCATCATACCGCGCAAAACAGTTGCGAACAAACGCTTAACACTTTTACGATGCAGCGTACGCAGGTGAGTGCGCATTATGTTATCTGTAAAGACGGAACGGTGCATCACATGCTGAACGACTATATGCGCGCATGGCATGCAGGCATTGGCAAATGGGGAAATGATGCTGACATCAACAGCAACAGTATTGGTATTGAGCTCGACAATAACGGCTACGAACCTTTTACTGATGACCAGCTAAACAGTTTATTGAAATTACTTGCTGCATTGAAGAAACAATACAATATTCCCGCTGCAAATTTTATTGGTCATGCTGATATTGCGCCTACAAGAAAGAATGATCCTAATGTTAATTTTCCTTGGAAGCGGTTTGCTGACAGTGGTTATGGAAACTGGTATGCTGATACAACAAACATAACACTGCCTTCAAACTTTAATGACCTGCAGGCTTTGCGTATAATTGGTTATGATATTAAAGATACTACCGCTGCTATTGTTGCATTTAAACGCCATTGGCTACAGGATACAATGTCGGGGCTTGATTCAGCTCAATACAAAGTATTGTTCCAGGTAATGAAGAAGTTTGAATGATAAAAAGAAAATCACTCTTCATTATAAAAACAAAAGCGCTGACATAATAATCGGCGCTTTCGTTTTTAATAGATTACTTATTCTATTTATTGATCAAAAATCTTATGCCTAAAGAAATACTACTTAATGAAACAGGGCTGAGTGATGAACTGAAGTTCACATTGCTTGTTTTATAATTCAGATTGTTTGGATCCTTTGCATTTTCTTTTGCTGAAGAATAGCCAATTGATAAGAGGTTTTGTAAGCCTGCTTCCAATTGAATACAGCGCGTTAAACTATAAGCAATGCCCGGTGTAATATTCAACGCAATGCTGTTGCCTTTGGAATCGTATTCAGATCCGTTATTATTGCTTGTTGAATAGTTATAAGAGTAGTGATCATACATTAATTCACCTTCACCAAACAGATAAAAATCTTTAGACAACGATTTATATTTTCTTGCAAAGATGCCTGCACCATAGGAATGATATTTTTGCTCCTGGGCATTATAATAATATTTGTAATTATTAAAACCATATTGTAATGAAAAACCAACGATAGTATTATCACTTATTGCAAAACCTATAGCAGGGGAAATCGAAAAACTATTCGTTTTGCTTGTAACCGTATCAGGGTCTTTAATATTATTGAAATTACCGCCCAAAGAACCTCCCAGCATAATACTGCCTTTATTGATTTGAGCCTTGGAGCTAAGGCAAAAGAAAGACATTGCAATAATCGAAAGAGTAATTATTTTTTTCATGTTTAAAAGATTTAGAGTTTAAAATTCAAACCTATAGCATCATTAAACAAAACGTACGGTTTCGTTTAACAACAGATTACCCAAACTGAATTATAAATGTAAATGCTGGTGCAGCGTTTAAAGTTTGCTTAACGAATTACATTTTTATTTGTGTGATGTTATAAACCAATTTGATACTAACTATAAATATTATTGCATGTTTGTATGCTTAAGCCTTAAAATGACAATATGATTTCTTTTTACAGAGTATATGAGTTTATACCGGCGGGTTACTAATGTTTGTCTAAAGCGTGAATACTTTAAGCTTTTGTAACCAATGTTTGGTTGTTTTTGCAGCAGTTTAATTTTGAGTTCTAATCTTTGCTGAAACCTGTTCAAAACTTCAGGTGTCCAGTTTGTTTTTATGTAAGAGATGATTTCCCAAAAATCTTTTTTGAGCTATTGGAGTCCAGACTATTTCTTTTTCCATGTTTCAAATTGCTGCATCAGCTCATTATGCGAAACAAAATTTCTTCTCTCATACTCTGTTTCAGATTGCATAACAACACTTTTGTCTTCATCAGTTAATTCATCCCACCAGTCTTTTATTTCCTTATTGGATTCAAGCAGGGCTTTAGCTTCAGTTAGCAATAATTCATTATCACAATTATCAATTAAATTATGCAACTCACTTTTTATTTTCTTGTCCATATAATTCTTTCACCAAATTTATTTAATTCTTTTTGATTGTTTTATCAACAGCCATTTAAGTATGCAGTACAAGTGAGTGATACAGCCGTGTTTAATTGAAGTACCATTGCTGGTCAACAAAAGATTTCTTTCTACACTTTACCATTCTTAATCTCTTCAACAACACCTGGGTCAAGTAAGGTTGTTGTATCACCAAGGTTTTGTGTTTCGCCTTCAGCGATCTTTCTTAAAATACGGCGCATGATTTTTCCGCTGCGTGTTTTTGGTAATCCGCTTACGAATTGAATTTTATCCGGCTTTGCAATAGGCCCGATAATGCGGCTTACAGTCATCGTAATATCACGCCTTGTCAGTTCTGCATCATGATGGCCGGTATAAATAACATAAGCATAAATGCCTTGTCCTTTTATGTCGTGCGGATAACCCACAACAGCGCTTTCAACAACACCACTGTGCATGTTGATGGCATTCTCTACTTCAGCAGTGCCGATGCGATGGCCACTAACATTCAACACGTCATCAACACGGCCTGTGATGCGGTAATTGCCATCTTTATCTTTCAATGCACCGTCGCCGGTAAAATATAAATTAGGATAGGTTGCAAAATAATTTTTGCGGCAACGTTCATGGTCGCCGTAAGTTGTCCTTAAAATAGAAGGCCATGGAAACTTAATGCATAAGTTGCCTTTCAATAAACCATCTTCATCGGGCTCTGTAACTTCTTTACCATTTTCATTAACCAGCAAAGGCTGAATACCCGGCAACGGAAGCGTTGCCCAGCTTGGCTTTGCAGGCGTTATACCTGCGAGATTAGAAATTAAAACACCGCCTGTTTCTGTTTGCCACCATGTATCAACGATCGGGCATTTTTTCTTGCCGATATGTTCATCATACCAATGCCATGCTTCTTCATTTATTGGTTCGCCAACGGTACCTAATATTTGTAATGATGAAAGATCATTGTTCTTATATGGCGCATCACCAAAACCCATTAAACTTCTTATAGCGGTTGGTGCTGTGTATAAAATATTCACTTTGTATTTATCTACTATATCAAAAAACCTGCTGCAGGAAGGATAGGTTGGAATACCTTCAAACATTAATGATGTTGCGCCTGCAGCAAGCGGACCGTAAACAATATAACTGTGGCCCGTTATCCAGCCAATATCAGCCGTACAGAAAAATATTTGCTTAGGTTGATATTGAAAAACGTTCACGAAGCTATATGCAGTATAGATCATATAGCCTGCGCATGCATGTACCACACCTTTGGGTTTGCCTGTGGAGCCCGATGTATATAAAATAAACAACGGGTCTTCTGCATCCATTTCTTCCGCTTCAAACGTAACTTTTCCATCTTTTTCCACCTGGTGTTCTGCATGCTCCATTTCATCTTCCCACCAGATATCCCTGCCCTTTATCATTGAAACCGGTGTTCTTGTTCTTGTATACACAATAACTTTCTTTACGGTTTTGTTTCCTATCAATGCATCGTCAATCACATTCTTTAAAGGAATAACTTTTTCGCCACGATACGCGCCGTCACAAGTGATTATATATTCTGCCTGCGCATCATCCAAACGGTCTGCAATGCTTTGTGCACTAAAGCCACCAAAGATCACAGAATGTATCGCGCCGATTCTTGCGCAACCTAACACTGCATAAGCCAGTTCAGGCACCATGCCCATATAAATACAAACACGGTCACCTTTTTTAACGCCGTTATTTTTCAGCATTTGCGCAACCTGGCAAACACGTTTGTGCAAACGGTTATACGTAACAATTCTTGTTCTTTCTTCCGGGTTATTCGGCTCCCAAATAATAGCAGCATCTTCTCCTTTTGTTGCTAAGTGACGGTCAATACAATTCTCGGTTATGTTCAGTTTTGCACCTTTAAACCATTCAATTTTTGGCTCAGTAAAATTCCAGTCGAGCACTTTATCCCATTTCTTTCTCCACAGAAAATTATCGGCAATAGCTGCCCAAAACTTTTCAGGATGCTCAACACTTTCTTTATAACGTTCGTTGTATTCTTCCTGCGATTTAATTTGAAAAGGATATGACATAGCGTATTACATTAGTAGGGCGTAAATTTATTAAACATCTTTACACACAAACAATAAAAAGTTTTTATTAACGCAATCGCGAACCGGTGCTTTATTGCAGCAATTATCTTTGTTGCAGGCTGTTTGATTTTTATTTTTTGGATACCGGCTTTTGTAATGATGGCATCACGGTTGTGTCACTCCCCTGTACAGTATATTTTCATGGCAACATTTGTCTGAACAGGGATTTGTATGATTAATGGATTAACAGGATTATTTAAGTCAATGCAGGCACTACAAAGATTCAACTTCTTGAATATAGTGGTGCAAATTGAAATTAAGTATCAAGGTACACCTGCTGAAGAAACGATATTACAACAGCTAAATCAAGGCACGTGCACGGATGTGTTGTATTATCATCCGTGCTTGAACTTTCTTTGGTTACTTTCTTTGCATCAAGGCAAAGAAAGTGACAGAAATAGAATTAAAAATCAAAAAATTCAATAAGCAAATTAATGTCAATACAAGTTCAAAATCTTTTAAAACAATACGGCGAACAAAAAGCAGTAAACAATGTTTCCTTCTCCTTAAACAAAGGAGAAATTGTTGGCTTTCTTGGCCCGAACGGCGCAGGCAAAAGCACTACCATGAAAATGATAACCGGTTACCTGCAACCCGATGCAGGCAACATAAAAGTATGCGGCATTGCTATTGACAAAGATGTGATGAATGTAAAAAGTAAGATCGGTTATTTGCCGGAATCCAATCCTTTGTATTACGATATGTACGTGAAAGAATATTTGAAGTTTATTGCAGGCGTTCATGAAATTCAAAATGCAAAAAGCAAAATTCAAAATATCATAGAGTTAACAGGTTTAACTGTTGAAAGTAAAAAGAAAATCGGGCAGTTATCAAAAGGGTATAAACAACGTGTTGGGCTTGCCGCTGCGTTATTACATGATCCGGAAGTATTGATCTTAGATGAACCAACAAGTGGCCTTGATCCCAATCAAATCATTGAAATAAGAAATGTAATTAAAGAACAGGGCAGAAATAAAACGGTACTTTTTTCTTCTCATATTTTGCAGGAAGTACAGGCTATCTGTGATCGCGTTATCATCATTAACAAAGGTGAGCTCGTTGCCGACAGTGATGTTGAAGCATTAAAGCAAAATGCAAAATCAAACCGTATTGCAGTAAGTTTTTCAACTAATATTAATAAAGAAAAACTGGAAAGCCTTCCTGCAGCCGTAGAAGCTATTCCAACGAGTGACCACAGTTTTAAAATAGTAACAAACGACACAAACGAGTTGCGTAAACAACTGCTTGAACTTGCAGTTGCAGAGCATTTGGATATTACTTCCTTGCAAACAGAAGGCAATAATTTAGAAGATATTTTCAGAAGTTTGACAACAGCAAATAACTAATAGAATCAATTAAAAAATTTGTCGTTGTGCGGATTACAAATCCCGACCAGCAATAAAAATTAAAACTTATGTTACAAACATCAACGTTGCAATTCTTTAAACAGCTTGCGAAAAACAATCATAAAGAATGGTTTGATGCAAATAGGAAAAAGTATGAGGCATCAAAAGCTGATTTCATTGTTTCGCTGCAAGAGATATTATCAGGCTTTGCAAAAACAGATGCTGCAATATCAGCTTTAACACCAAAAGATTGTTTGTTTAGAATCAATCGCGATATACGTTTCAGCAAAGACAAATCGCCGTACAAAACAAATATTGGTGCTTATATAAATGCCGGTGGCAAAAAAAGCATGACGGCCGGTTATTACCTGCATATTCAGCCGGGTGAAAGCTTTGTTGGTGGTGGATTATATCAGCCAGATGCAGATGCGTTGAAAAAAATAAGACAAGAGATCGATTATAATTTTGATGAGTTTAAATCAATTGTAAACGGCAGAAAATTTAAATTAGTTTATACAAAAGGCTTAAGTAAAGATGATGATATAAGTTTATCAAGGCCGCCAAAAGGTTATGATGAAAATAACCCTGCAATTGAATTTATAAAGTTGAAAAGTGTTATCGCAATGTCGCCCTTAACTGATGCGCAGGTTACAGATAAGAAGTTTGTTGCAACAGTTGTAAAAGCATTTGAGGCCTTGCATCCATTGGTTGTGTTTATGAATAAAGCATTGGCAAATTAAATCGCCCGAATTATAACATAATCACTCTTAAAAAAATGAATGAGCTGCCGTACTTTTTTCCTGTATTTTTTATTGGGATGTTTGTTTTTATAATTTTCTTTCTTTCAAAAAAAGGTTGGTCAGATTTAGCGAGAGAGTATCAAACCGATAATGCGTTTGAAGGCGAAAGAGTTGGAATTATATCAGCTGCAATAAACGGAGTGAATTATAACAATTGCCTGTTGTTAAAATATAATGATGAAGGATTTTACCTGAGACCTGTCTTGATATTTCGCTTATTTCATAAACCAATATTTATTCCCTGGAAAGCTGTTAAAGGCCTACGCGATAAAAAAATACTTTTTGTAGTGCTTAAAGAAATGGTAATTGGCGAGCCTGCAATTGCTTTTATTCAATTGAGACAATCTACTTTTTCTAAAATTGAGCGAATGATTATTTTAAAAGGAAGTCTTAATAGAACGTATAAGCATCTTTAAAAAACTCTGATTCCTAACCCGGGTTCATTGCTAATACTAACAACTCCATTCTCATACTTCAATCCGGTTGCAATATCTTCTTTCAATAACAAAGGCCCATCCATATCCACATGATCCAGTTGCGGTAAGAATTGTGCAATGGCAGCAGATCCAACCGTGCATTCATTCATGCTGCCCATCATTACTTTTAGATTGAGTTGTTTTGCTCTTTCAATCATACGCAAGGCAGGTGTAATGCCACTGCACTTCACCAGCTTTATATTGATGCCATGGAAACAATCAGCACATTGCTCAACATCATTTTCAAACACACAACTTTCATCGGCAAATAATGGCAATGAAGATTGCTCATATAAAATCTTCATCTCATTCCAATTATCTTTTGCCAATGGCTGCTCAACCAGTTCAACACCTAAATTTTTTAAGACAGGAATTTTTTCCAACGCTTCATTCAGCGCCCAGCCTGCATTCGCATCAACATAAAAAACAGCATTGGTATGTTTGCGTAAAGCTTCAATGGTTGCAATATCATTCCCTGTTCCTACTTTTATTTTATAAATGGGAGAGGGATGATGCTGCACTTTTTCAATCATCTTTTCAATACTGTCAATGCCGATTGTATAATCTGTTAACGGAATATTTTTCCATTCAGTATTCCATAATTTATATAAAGGCTGGTTGCGCATTTTGCCAAACAAATCCCACGCAGCCATATCTAATGCACTGACAAGAAAAGGATTGTTAGGGATAAGATGATGCAGGTAATGCCAGTAACGGTCAGGCATAGTGAAAGCAAATTTTTCAATCATATTTTTTTTGCTTTCAATGTCTGCGATCATTTGCTCAACCGTAATGTTGTAATAAGTAATTGCAGGAGCTTCCCCGTAACCGATAAGATTGCCTGACTGCAATGCAACAATTAAAGACGGCTGATGTGTTTTTGTTCTTCCTCCTGAAATAGTGAAAGGATATTCAAAAGGCAGTTCTGTTTTTTTATAGTGAAGTTTCAATTGATAAAAGATTGAATACAAAAATATAGTTACACATTGTTTCACAGAACATTTTCGAAAAGCAGAAAATAACTATACCGCAACAGTTCTGTTTTTATTAGCCAGTAATTTCGCCGGATGAATTTTGAAATAATAGAAGAAGTAATAAAGAACAGGCGCAGTTGTAAACCTGCATTAATGAATGGGAAAATAATTGATAATGCTATTATCAGCAAGCTGCTTCAATTGGCAGATTGGGCGCCTACACATGCACACACAGAGCCCTGGCGATTTGTTGTGTTTGGTGGTGATGCATTAAAACAATTCTCCAAAGACCATGCGGAGTTATACAAAACCAATACACCCGCGGAAAAATTTGAGACAGCGAAGTATGAAAAGCTGTTGCACAATGCGGATAATGCTTCGCACATTATTGCTGTGTATATGAAACGTGGTGCCAATCCTAAGATTACGGTTATGGAAGAAATATGCGCAGTCGCTGCGGCTGTACAAAATATATTATTGGGAGCATCATGTTTAAATCTTGCGGCTTTATGGAGTACGGGCGGACTTACATTTCATCCTGCAATGAAAGCATATTTGGGTTTGAATGAAGATGACCATATGCTGGGTTTATTGTACCTGGGTTACAGCGATGAAATAATTAAAGAAGGTAAACGTATAGTTCCATTAAATGAAAAAGTAGAGTGGAGAGACTGATATGTTTCTGTAAGAAATAAATAGATGAGTTGAAGTTGTTTGGATTAACTAATATAAATGTTGTGCGAACCGGAAACTGAAGCCGCCTAATGATATACAGTAAAAGTGTTGCGACGCAACCGTGATGCCATCTGTTCATTTGCCGGTAACCAAAATAAATCAAACACTATAAACCTGTTATTGCATTTCTTTACTGATAGCCGCTGCTGCAATGTAACCGCCTGTCCACGCATTTTGAAAATTAAAACCACCGGTTACTGCATCAATGTTCAATACTTCGCCGGCAAAATGCAGATTAGGCAAAATTTTGCTACGCATGGTTTTGAAATCTACTTCTTTCAGATCAATACCGCCGGCAGTAACAAACTCTTCTTTAAAAGTGCTTTTGCCACGAATATTAAAACGCGCTTTGCAAAGCTGCTGAGACAATTGATGTAACTGGGCTTTGGAAACATCAGCCCATTTTATTTGCTTACTGATGAGTGCAGCCTGCACAATATTTTCCCATAAGCGATTAGGTATTGCAAAGGGCGATTTTGCTGCAACTATTTTTTGCGCCTGCTGTTGTTTTATCAGCTTTAATTTTTCAGGTATTGATTCAGCATCTTCTGTAGGCAGCCAGTTTACAAATAAACTGAAGTTGTAATTTTTCTCGTGCAATATACGTGCGCCCCATGCTGATAATTTTAAAACGGCAGGGCCACTCATGCCCCAATGTGTAATAAGCAATGGCCCTGATGTGTGCAGTTTTGTTTCTTCAATACTTACTGAAACATTTGCAGCAACACCGGGAAGATCAGCGATGCGTTCGTCTTTACAATTAAATGTAAACAGCGAAGGCACTGGCGCAACAATTGTATGGCCAAGTTGTTGCAGCAACTTCCATAGTGCACCGCTGCTGCCTGTTGCAATGCATATTGATGTTGCGGTAAATTCATTTTGCTGCGTGCGTAAATTCCAGTGATTGTTTTCATGTTGAATATTTAATACATTTTCACCTGTGAAAAGTTGTATATCCAAAGTTTTTTGTAAACGAAGAAAACAATCAATCACTGCCTGTGAAGTATTTGCCTGCGGAAACATGCGCCCATCGTCTTCTTTCTTAATTAACACACTATGTTGCTGAAACCATTTAACTGTATCTGCTGCTGCAAACGTGTGAAACGGCCCGCGCAATTCTTTATTTCCGCGCGGATAGTATGTAATTAATTCATTCGCATCAAAACAGGCGTGTGTAACATTGCAGCGTCCGCCGCCGGAAATACGCACTTTTGAAAGCACTTCCTTTCCACGTTCCAATATGGCAATTGTGAGTGAACGATTTTTTTCTGCAAGATTAATAGCAGTAAAAAACCCTGCTGCGCCGCCGCCGATAATGATTACATCAAAATGATGTGCCATAGCAGCGAAGATATGTTTTTATGAAGGCAGGGTGTTTTGCGATCATTGAATGCTTACTTCAGTTGCCGCAGTGATTTTATTGTCATTGATATTTTGTATGAAGGCAATTACGCTGCAATCTTTAGATGATAAATCCGCAGGAATCGTTAAAGCAATATGGCCGTTTGCAGGTGCAGTCAGCGTTTTAATATCTCTCACAATATTTACATGATGTAGTGTGGCACCTGTATTTTCTCCGCGCTCAATTTTATTTTCTGCGCTTAATTGTACTAACGCTATATGCACATTCGCATCAGAAGCATTTGTAGTGAATGAAACATTTACTGTTTGATTATTGCTTGCTTTTGCATCAATACCCAGCTTTATATCTGATGATTGTTGCAAACCTTTAGTAACAGCAGCAATCAATTTGTTTTTATCAGAGCCAACAAACGCTTCTGTTCCATTCACTATAATTTGTGGCGTATAAACAGAACCTGATTTTAAATCATGCGCATAATTTCTTTGTAACTGTGAATACGCTGCATTGCTGAATTTGTCTTTCCACCCGAGGTTATCCCAATAATCAACATGATAACCTAACACGTAAACATTGCTTGTATGCTCTTTCAGTAAATCTGCAACTGCTTTATCTGCGGGCGGGCAACTTGAGCATCCTTCGGAAGTAAATAACTCAACCACTGCAAATCCTTTATCGCTGTTTGCATTTTTAGCCAATGAATCAGCACAACTGAATGATGTTGTAATAAAACCAATAGCAATTAAAAAGATCAGCGTTTTCATTGATGAAAATTTATACGATCAACGATGAATTTATACCTGCAGTTCCCGCAGTTTTGTTAAAGATATTTCTGTGTAATCTTTAATAACGAGGTCAGCGCCTTTCATTTCGTCTGCCGTATGCGTTGTAGTAAGCACAACTACTTTCATGCCTGCAGCTTTTGCAGATTTTATTCCCGCTACAGAATCTTCAAATGCAATACATTCAGAGGGAACTGCATTAACCGATAGCGCAGCTTTTAAAAATATCTCAGGATGTGGTTTGCCAATTGTTATCTGTGTTGAATCAATAACGCTATGAAAATAATTTCTTATGGGAATATGTTCAAACATAAAATTTATGTTCGGGATAACGCCCGATGTTGCAATCGCTTTGGGGATTTTTGCCTGCTCTAACGCTTCTAAAAAATCAATTAACCCATCAATAGGTTTTATATGTGCAGCATACAATTCCCGATACAACCCTTCCTTCTCATTCGTGTAAGCTTCGCTTTGCTCCGGACTTAATGTTGTATTAAAAACATAATCAAAAATTTCCCTGTTAACCCTGCCGTTGATGTGTTGTTTATATTCTTCAATTGTAAATGGCTTTCCAATCTTATCATAGAAAGCCTTGAATGCTTTTATATGATAAGCATTATTATCTATTAATGTCCCGTCTAAATCAAATATTACTGCCTGTGGATACATATTTGTTTCTGATTTAATGATTTTTTGATTTTGCGATTTGAGTCAGCTTAGAAATTTTTTCTGAATCTCTAAATCCCGCAATCTCAAAATCAAAAATACTTTATGCTTTATGTTTCATTGAATCATTAAAATCCTTGCTCTTGTTTTTCGGAATGCTTAATGATTGCCAGGTTTCATCTTTTATCATCCTTCCTATGTACACAATTTGTCCAACATGATAACCGTAATGATCTACCTGTCTTATGATCGCATCAACAACCAATAATGGTTCGCTGCGAATGGTAATTGTCTTCATCAAATCTTCAGGTTGCAACAATTCAAGTGTATTTAAAACCCGCCGCCAGCCTGCGTTCCACGCTAATATCACTTCATCTTTTGTGGTCAATACATCTTCAAATTCTTTATCTCTTTCACGCCAGGGTTTTTCGCCGTCTTCGATTAAAAAATTCGTCCATCTACTCAGCATATTACCACTCATGTGTTGTACAATCACTGCAATTGAATTGCTTTCTTTCGATGGTTTAAAAAACAGGTCTTTCTCATCCAGTTGCGCAAATGTTTTTTCACCTAA